>NZ_JAMYLV010000001.1:0-518502 GCF_040318195.1 Mesorhizobium sp. M1273
GCAGCGGCCTTGTTCATTGCATGTCCTCAAACCTGCACGGCAGATGATCGGATCATACGCGGCAAGATGAAAGATGGTTACAGCTATTTTCTACTGATATGTTTAAGTCCAAGGATCGGACAGAGACGGCGGCTGCGTGTCATGTGATTTCGGGACCTGGTGAAGTATCCGCGTTACCTACGCGCCCGGCAATTGGATGGGATTGCGCGGGAGAACGTCAACTTTCCAAGCCCGAGCGGCAAATGGCATCCGATCACCAGTTGTTCGCCAACGGGCAGGCGGCCAACCAGAAAGTCATCGAAGCCGACTATATGAGGCAGATGGCCTGTACCCAAGGGTCCTAATGGCCGAGGGGCCGGGACGCTTCGTCTTCGCCGATCCTGCCTGCCGCACGAGGCCGGAGATCGGGATAGGAACCCCTCGCGGCGCCGCCTCTCCCACACCACCCGGCATACGGATCACGTATCACGGCGGTTCGACCGGATTAAGCTTGGACAGAGACATAGAGACGGGGGAGACCGAGCGACTCGAAGTGTTGGTTGGGCAGGGCCTGTTGGACTGCCGGGTGTCCTGACATGCGCCAGAATCCCGTCGGTGAACCGGCAGCAACCGCGGCCCGGAGCTTTGGCACGCCACGACGGCGCAACTCCTTGTAGCGGTTGTGGCCGTTCCCCATTGCCGCCAAAGATACCTACGCAATCTTCGGCGGGTCCACGCTTCCAAGTTGGTAAGCACCCGCGGGGTCTGGCCTGCAGCGGTCATTCTGCTGCTTCCTGGTGTCAGGGAAACGCATAGTTTCGCATCGATCGGTGATGTGAAGCCCGACGCGCTGTTGCCGCTTTGACGCCTGCGCATCGTCCTATCGATCAGACAAGTGTCCACACGACGTAACCGGTAGCCAGTGGGTGAGGATGTCTTCGTTCACATAGGGCGTGGCCACCGTTGTCGTTCAACTATGTCAACCTTACCCCTGTAGACTTGAGACACGCGCCCTCTGCGTTGGAAAGCCATTTCCCGCTACCGCATCGCAGACTGGCCCAGCTTGATCTCAACCCTCATGCTCGCTTCCCGATCGAGATGGTCGCTCGCGTCATCAAGCTTTGTTGAATCTCGCCATCGCATGTTGCGCGGATGTGACCATTGTGAAGACCAACATCGAAAGCTTGGTCATCGGTCCGAAGATACGGACGCGTGCGGTCGAGCTTGTTCTCTGGCTCGACGGCGCAGAAACGGCCGAGGATTACTTCCAGACCAGAATTGATCGTTCGGTGTTCGGCTCGAGGATTGCTGCACGCACACACTTCGTCGGACCAAGGCCCTCGATCATCTACAAGGCAACCAGGGAAGTGTAGGAACTTTCAATTGTTCGCCGGTTCAAGTACGTTTATTCGATTGCCATGTCGAACGCGCGGCCAAGGAGGAGGAGGAAGGCATGCTTCGGATCGCCACTCTTGCGGCTTTCAGCATAGGGCTTGCCGTTTTCGCAACCATATCAGCGTCACAATCCCAAGCCGCACCTTGCGGTATCGTGCACAAGCAAGCCCGCCAGCCGCTGAGTGATCAAAATTTCTGGTTGCTCGCTGAACATGACGGCAAAGCTTTCGTCGACCAACGCACTTGCCTCGTTGCCCGGCTAGACAGGCTTGATCAACCCGCAACGCTGAGCGATGCGATGAGGTACTGCGCTACGCTCGGGCAAGGTGGGCCGTACGGCGACATGGGCTGGCAGCTTCCAACGATGGCGGAACTGACGAGCCTCGATTCGGCAGACTGGCCAAGGCAGCGCGAGGCCTTCGCGCAATACAAGCTGCCGCCGCTCGCACGTAGCGAAACCGAATACTGGACCCGCACTGAATGGCCGGGCCTGGCAGGGTCCTTTGCGGTCGTTGCGTTCAGTGCCCCTACCACTCTGGTGCGTCCGCTTGAAGCGTCCAAGAAGGCAGGCGTATGGTGCGTTTTTGGGGCGCCCGCCACGGGCTTGGATTAGCTGCCTGGCAGGCCGCGCAGATTGGTTGAGGTTAGGGCCCAAGGCCAGATCGTGACCTCCCGCATTCGAACCGTGGGCGCCGAACGATGCTTGGACGGGGCCAAGAGAGCGGAAAAGACAACTCTTTACGATGCGTTAACTGCATCAACACTTAGGCACGCATTTCCGTAACGGAATGCAAAAAGCCACGTGTATCGACAGACAAACCGTTCTATCTTACTTTAGCAGTGCATTTTAAAGCGAAGCTGAATTTGAATTGGCCACGCCTTCGGCGGCCAATTTCCGCTGTAGCGAACAAATACCAAAAGTAGCCTGCTAGCATATTGCCAGTAAAGAGCAATGAGGCCGCCGTTTCGACGGTGGGGGAGGCTTTTGTGCATTTTCCTTTGGTCGTTATGTTGAAGAGGTACATCTTCAATCGAGCGATCATCGTCGCGGCGTTTCTTGTGCACGGCGAAGGAATTGACCCCGCTGCAGCCCAGCAAATCTGCGGCCCCGCGCTATCGCAGTGCGACCTGCAGACCGACCCCGCATGCCTTGAACGCACCTATGCGTGCGGTGAATACGATACCGTTATCCAGTCGCTCTTCGTCGAGCGGTTCGAACCGACGCCCGACCAGAAATACTTCGTCGGCGCCTCATTCTACGGCCGCCACATTCGCGAACGTGCCGCCGGCGTGCAGTGCGAGATGGTGAAGTTCGCGCGCGAATACCTGACCGACTATCTGTCCGGCGTCGAGACCGAGTTCACCACCAGCGGCTCCTTCGGCACGGTGCGACAAATGGATCAAATCTATCATGCCGCGCAGATGCTGACCGACCTCGGCAGCGTAACCGGTTGCCCGGAATCGGCACTCACACGCGCCGCCGTCGAGGACATCGCCCGCAGTGAGGCCGTACGCTATGCGCGCTCGGTGTTCCTGCAGCCGCCGCCGGAAGCCCGTTCCTCGTTCGAAACGCTGCAAGGCGCGCTGAGTGGCTTCGTCAGTCGGGCGTCAGACCTCGAAACGGGCATCGCGCTGCGCCGCGTCGAGATTAAGTCGGCCGACACGCACTTGAAGGCGATCCGCGCCATTTTCGCGGAGATCTTCGGACCGGTGAGCGGTGCGGGCGCGACGCTGGTCGCCAACACCTCAATCCTCGACGGGTTGGCAGCGAAGACGACGCAGATGCTGCGCTCCGTCGAAGTTTCGGAGGAAGAGTTCAAGCGGGCGCTCGGCAACGTAACGCCTGAGCAATACGCCAATCTTAATCGCAAGACCGTCGCTAGCGCTGAGGACTTTCTCAAAGTCTCCGCCTTCCACATCAATATGATCGGGGTGCTGCTCCCGACCGATCCGGCAAAGCCCTTCTGGCGACTGGATGCCGAGGTTCATGCCGACAACGCGGCACAGGGCGCATTCAATGATCTCACCAAGATTAAGGCGGACTGGAAGGCGCACGGCGCTGCGACCGGCATCTGCGCCCAGGCAGGCGCAGCCGACAGGGTGTGGTACTGCCGATGACAAGCTTCCGAGACACCGTGTTATTCGTCATCGTCAGTTGCGTGTTGGCCAGCGAAGCCGGCGGCGCATCGATTCTGGAGCGCGCTTACACATCGGAAAAACTTGACGGCTTCTGGAACGCCACGCTCTCGAACGCGACGCCCGAAACGACCCGGTTCAGCTTGCTCGCCCCCGGCCCCGTCGCCGTCGAACCGAGTCACGAGGCGACGCAGCCCGATTTCGGCCTGCCCTTCGCCGGCGAGGTGATCGGCGAGGCATCTGCCCCCTCGGGCGGCAGCCGCAGCGTCGGCTTTCCGGTCATCCCGCTTTCGGCCGACGACGCCTCGGTGCTGATGCGCCGCCTCGCCTGGGCGGAGATCTATCTCAGCCGCTACCGCTTCTTCGCCCCGGTCTCGACCGATAACGCTGAAGAACTCGCCGCCCTCGTCGGGCGACAATACGCAGCCGCGATCGAGGCTTACCTGATCACCGGGCGGCTTTACTTTTCCGGGGCCGACTTGCAGGAGAAATGCCGGCATCTGACGCGTATGAACGAGATCGATGCTGGACCTTTGTCGGGCGCAAGCGCGGATGCGCTGCCTGCTGCCTGGCGCCCGCTATTCCCGATCGTTGGGGCGGTGCGTGCACGGCTCGGCTCGGACGCGCTGGCAAAGCTGGTCTGTTCGGCCAAGCCAGTGCGTGGGCGGGCCGAGACGACCGGCCTCATCGAGACGCGGGTGCGCGAACAGATCGTCAAGGCGGTCAGGACGAAGGTCGACGACACGCTCAACCTGATGAACGCCGCTTCGACCCAATATCAGTCGCTGGTCAACGAGATGGACGTGACGATCAAGTCGGCCGAGGTGATGGAGTTGGAGCGAGTACTCGGCAACGCTCAGGCCAACATGGTGCTCGTCAAGGAGGACCAGCTGAAAGCAGCCGAGACGATCGCCACGCTGCAGGCCGTCGATCTCTCCAGCCTCAACCAGCCGGATTCGCTGAAGGAGTTCGAGGACGGTAAGGCAAGGATGGCACAGATCGTCGGACAAATCGAAGGGGTGATGACGGCTCTGTCCGGCCTCGCGCATGTCGTCGACGATCCGACGATCACGTCAGAGCTTTCTTCCTGCGCAGGACTGGCCGGCGCGTATTCGACGCTCGACCTCACGCTGGACACCGGCGCGCTGACTGCGAAGATCAATGGGCCCTACGAAGACTGCATCAATCATGCCCGGGCGGTGGTCGGGCGGTTCCAGAATCCTTCGCTTTCCAAGGCGCAGATGGCCGAACTTGCCCGGCACGTGCGCCAGATTTCCGAGGTTCTTCTGACGACGGGGCAGCCATGAGACGGTTTTTCCTGCTTTGCGGACTGGTTGCCGGCGTCGTCTTCGGCGCTGCGGGAATGGCGCGCGCGCAGGACTGCATGGCGCTCGACGTCGACGCGGCGGCCGGCCATGCCGGCGAGCTGACGACCCTGCTGAAGATCGCTAATTTCCGCGCCGACGTAAAATATATGGGTGAAGTCGCCACCGAACTCGAACAGTTCCTGACGACCTGCGGCGACGAGGCGACCGGACGGCTGGCGATCGTGTGCGATTTCGACTGCCATCTGCAACTCGGGCGCTACCGCCTGTTCCTCGCGGCCGACATGCCCTTCCTGTCGTCGGCGAGCGGTGTCAGCCGAAACGATACGCCGGTTTCGCCGCAGGCGGCGCAGGAATTCGGCCGGCAAGGCATCGAGATCGTCGACAGGGGTCTTCGCATTCTCGCGCGGCAACAAGGCAACGACCAGGGAGCCGCGGCGGGAGCGGATGCGAGTTACCGCAGCTTCGTGCGGCAGTTGACGGCGCTGTCCTCGCTGAAGATCCAGTTGCTTATGAACACCGGCGACGTCTGGTACCAGACCCTCTCGGAGGCGCGCGTCAAGGCGCTCGACTTCCTGGTCTACGATACGTTGGGCGCTGTCGGAGGCGCCGGCCTCGACAGCCAACCCAACCTCTCCAAGGCCTACACCAATTACGAGGCCGCAATGTGGGTGCTGGTCGAGACGCAGATGGATATTCCGGGCGAGTCCACCTACGACGACTTGCGCGCCGACCTGCTGCTGCAGCACAGCGACCTCGATGCCCGCATGGACAGCGTGCACAAGGGTTTCCTGTTCCTCAACATCGACCCCATGCAGTTCACCACGATCCCGTTCGAAGAACTGCAGCAGGCCCTGGCCGAAAGCGAACAGCGACTGACCGAGGTCGAGCGCAATGTCGAGGCGCTGGTTGAGCGGTGGTACGCGAACAAGGAAGGCCAAGCGACCCGCGCGATCGATGAGGAGCGGACGATCCGCAGCCAGGAAGTCAACCTGATCGCCCACAAAATCGGCAAGCTGGAGCACGAGGCGCAGACCTTCGCCACCACCGTCCAGCAAGAGATCAACGCGGTCGACGCCGAGAAGGACACGTTCGGCTATCGCCAGCAGATCAGGTCGCTGGAGATCGAGCTCGGCACCAAGATCGCCGAGTTCGAGAACCAGCGCCGTCAGATCAGTGACAGGCAGGAACTCGATCTCATCGTCCTCTCCAAGGAGGCCGAAGTCGAGCGGCGCAACGAACTGCGCTGGCTGCTGAATTGGGAAATGACTCAGATGAACCTCGATCTGCAGATTTCCTCGCTCGAGAGCCAGATCACCGAATATGCCCGCCAGACCGAGCGCAACGCCAACCAGCTCGAACAGGCGGTTCGCCAGCGGCAGATCCTCCAAACCCAGATCACCAACAACCAGGGTGCGATTGCCCGCGCCAACGACGCAATCACCGAACTGCAACTGCGCCAGACCGATCTCTATCAGCGCCGCCGGGCCGTCGACCGCGAACAGCTTTGCGGCATCGAGAACCAGCTCGCCCTGATCGGAGAGGCGCCGGCCCATCCATTCACCCCGCTGCTTGCGGGCGAACAGCCGTGCCAGACAGTGACGCCGGCCTTCACGCGCAACCAGTATGTCGCCCAGATGTGCGGCCCTGATGGACAGTCGGGCCTCAGGGCTCAGCTCTTGGCCACACAGACCCAGGCCAGGGCTTTCCTGATGAAGTGCGTCATCGGTGACGCCGATTTCGCCGACGTCGAGCCGCTGATGTCCGACCAGCAGATGATCACGTCGAACGTCTCGCTGCCGCAGGAACTGGCGAACGTCAGTTGCGGCTCGTTCACACAGACGGAAACCGACTTCGCCAAGAAGCTCTATGAAGCCGAGCGTGACGCCTATGCCAAGAAAAAGGCGGACCTTGAGGAAGCCCGCGACCAGGTCGACGGCCAGTTGACCGAAGTGATCGCCTGGTTCGCTGCGTTCAACGGCACGACGCAGGCCGCGCAGATCACGCTCACCGCCATCCAGGCCGCCTACGCGATCTCCGCGGCGATACCCGAGGTCAACGTCTGCGCCTGCGGGCTCGCCAGCGGCGCGGCGACCAAGATCGACACCTCCAAGGTCGTCAAGGCGTCGCTCGAAGCGGCACAGTCGATCTTGTCGACGATCATCGCGACCGGGCGGGTGACGCAGGAGAACATCAACCAGATCAACGGCCTGCAGCAGCGGATCACGCAGCTGCGCCAAGCGAATGAGGAACTCGACCTCGACAAGGCGCTCAAGGCCCGGGCGCTGATCGACACGCATTTCCAACTCGCCGGCCGGCTGGCGCAAGGGGCCGAAGAGATCAAGGAGCTGACCCTGCAGGGCTCGATGGCGGCGGTCGACTGCCAGAGCCAGGATCTCGGCATCGACGAACAGGTGGCGCGGCTCACGTCCGACCATGAACGAATACTTGCCGGACTCGATCTTCAGGCGCGCGAAAACGACATGCTCAGTTTCCAGATCACCGACCAGCAGCGCACGATCGACCGGCTGACCAATGAGATCGCGATCCTCAATCTCGAACTCGACAAGCTGTCCTTGTCGGAAGCTCAGCTCAACGAGGACAATGCACGTGTTGCCGAACTGGTCGCGGCAACCAACGGCCGCATCGAGCGCGTTCGCGCTGCGCAGACGACCGTTACCGGCCTCGCCGAGAAATCAAATGCCTCGACCAACCTGATCAACGAACTACGCGACAGGCAGAGGGACAAGATGCTGGCACTGAACGATGCCGAACTCGCCTTCGTCGAGCAGCGCATCACGCAGTCGCGCGGCAACACCGAGGAACTCGTCGCGGGCCTGAACCAGGCCAAGGATCTCGGTCTCAAGAGCCGCGCGCTCCAGGACAGCATCCTGAAGTTCCAGGGCAATATTCAGGCGGAGGTGACAAAGCAGCAAGAAGACATGACCAAGCTCGTTACCCAAATCGACGATCCGGCGACGGGCAAGAATCTGTTCATCGCGACCCAGGACACCGTAGCCGACCTGATGAAGGGCATTCCCGAATATCTGGTGACCAAGCGGCGCGTGCTTGAGACCGCCAACCGACTGATGCACCTGATGCGCCGCCGCTTTGAAGTGGTGCAGGCCTTCACCGGCGAGGCCGCGACTGTGCCCGAGGTCTATGTGCGCAACGCAACCCAGCTGCAGGCAATGATCGACGACATTGTCGCCAAGCGCTTTTTCGACGAGCGGCAGATCAATATCGATGTCGCCCAGATCGTAGTGCCCGCCAATTCCGGTTTCGCCCGCAAGCTGGCGCTCGACGAGAATGTCGAGTTCGAGGTTTCGCCCTTCGCATCGACCGACGGGCTGATGAAAGCGAACGGCTATTTCGCGCTATGGGCGCCCAACAAATTCCGCGACCGCAAGAATCTGACACTGATCGATGTCTTCGTCGGCACCGACTACCAGTGCACTGGCGCGCAGTGGAACCGCTTCGCCTTGCAACACCGCGGCAGCGGCTTCGTGTTCAAGCCGCTGACCAAGGGGTCGAACGAGGTCCGCGCCGACATTTCGGTCGGGCCGGAGCGGGTCGCCTTGCAGACCTTTTTCAACCAAGCCGACAGCGGCGACGAGATCAGCCGGATCATCCGCTATTGGGTTCAGGATCGCTACCAGGCGCGCAAGTTCCCCCGCGCACCCGGACCGTCGAACGACACCAGCCTGATCCTGCCCTATCTCGGCGCGCCGCTGATCGGCTCATACCGGCTGTCGCTGCAGCCGAGCGACTGCCCCTTCGACGGCGCTGTGTTCACCCTCTATTTCATCTTCGCGAGCGCGCCATGAGAGCGATCATCGCCACAGCGGCGCTCGGCATGGCGCTTGGCGCGACGGGAGCGGCCGCGCGCGACCTCTTCGTCGACAATCTTGCCGGCTATAGCATCGAATCGCGTGTTCTCGACGCTCCAAACTGCGAGGGGCCGGCCATTCCGGACGGCACGCTGAAAACCTTCGAGCAAGGCCTCTGCGTCTTCCACCGCCCGGCCCGCAGTCCCGAAGACAGCCAACGCGCCGCCAATCTAATGCGGGAGGCGCAGACACGCGGACTGCCGCCCGTCCACCAGCAGCTTGCCGGGCTGATTTCAGGTCTGGCGACCTGCGCCGAGGCGACGCGTCACCTCGACGCCTACCGCGCTTCGGGGAACCAGAGCCGGATGGAGCAGACGCTGTTCTGCCGCGACCGGCGGCACAGCCAGGCTGACTTGAATGCTATCGAATGGAATCATGCGCTGTTCGAGTATGCCGACGGGCTCGCTTCGAACCGAACGCTCGATCAGAGACTGGCGGAGATGAGCTCCTGCCAGGCCGGGCCCTTGAGCGCCGATTTCGACGCCCAGTGCGGCCTGATCTCCAATCTGTCCGACACCGAGATCAATGCCTTCGCCGACGGAGCGGCCGGCAAGGTGATCGAAAACTACTTCGCCAGCGTCGAGAGCCCGATTACGGCGATGTTTTCCCGCAAGCTGAAGCGTGCCGAGGGTCTGGTGCAGAGTTCGCGCGCCGGCATCGACGGTATCAAGGCGGGCGCCGACGCGGTGAACAAGGAATACGCTGCGCTAAACCAGGTTTACGAGGCGGCGCGCGACACCAAGATGGGGCCGATCTACAACGCCTACCGCCAAGCGATCCTGAGGGCGACCTCGATCCTCGACGAGTTCGACCGCTGGAAAGGCGGCCTGTTCATAACCTCGGAAAACATCAACCTGATGCCGAAGATCACCGAACGGTCGGGCGAGATCGCGGGCGAGAAAACTCGCGTCGAAGGCCTAGCATTCGCAGCCAAGGCGAGCGGCCTGATCACCGACATCAAGCGAATCATCAATGCCGACGCCGAGAACCGCGCCGCAGTCGCCGCGCTTTGCCGCATCTACTTCTGCGAACTGACCAACCGCCGGGCAATGGCCGACGTCATCCGCACCTGCCGTCGGCCGGCGCTCGCCAACAATCCGCTGTGCATCGGCCAGAACGGGCAGATGAGCAATGGAACTCTCAAGGTCGATTTCCAGGGGCCGCACTCGATCTCGGTCAAGGAGCTGTGCCAGTCGGCCGGCCTCGATCCGTTGATGACCGAAGTCAATATGGAGCCCACCCGTGCGGCAAGCTGCCTGAGCGAACTGAGATGAGACAGGCGGCCGCATTGCTCACCCTGTTTCTCGCCAGCACTTCGGTGGCCCCCGCCGAGCCGCAGCTTGACGCTTTCGTCACCGATCAGAACAAGGACGTCTATGTCGCGCTTTTCGACGGCAAGGCGGTGGAGCTTGCCGGCTGCGCCAGCGCCGGCCAGGCGAAGCGGCTGCTGCACCTGCCTGACACCGCTATCGTCTCGGAGGCAACGTTCGCCAAGCTTCAGACCGAAAACGGCTTCGGCGCGCAGCCGCGCTTGCCATGCCCCGGCACGGCCTTCGATATCGACTGGCCGGCGACGACCGCCATCTGGGCCGATGTCGAGGCATCGGGCAACTACTATCTCCCCGCCGTCTCGGGCAGCGGTTATTTCGCCGTCCCCGCCGCCTGCGCGGAGATCAAGGCAGCGCTCGCCATCCGCGAGCGGTTGCAACTCCCTGGCGTACTGCAGGGCTTCGTCGCGCCGCCCGATGTCGGGACACCCTTCGTGTTCGATTGCGGGCGCGCCGATCTTGGCGGCACATCGAATGTAGCGGTGGCGAGTGCGGCGCGCTGGAGTCTGCACCGGTTTGAAACCTTCCTCAGCGCCGAAAGCATTGGCGACACGATCTATGTCGTGCGCTACGCGCCGCCGGGCGAAGGTGCGCAGCCCTCCTACCTGCCGATTGTGCGCCTTGACGGCAAGGCGACGCGCGACATCATTGCCGATGCAGCCGGAGCGGAAGCGGCGGAGAAGAAGCTGCGATCATTCTTCGGCATCGCTGAGGCCGAGGCCGTAACCCTGCTCGGCGCCGACGCGGTGGCGGCGCTTCGTTCGGCGCCCTTCGTCGACCTGTGTCTGTCGAATTGCGATGGCTATCAGCGCGAGCACTCGACCTTCGCGCAGCCGGGTATCGACCTCGGCCTGACGCCGCTGTCAGCCGGCCTGTCCATCACCTCGCTTGACTCCCTCGGCAATGCGCGGCTGGATTGGATCTTCGCGGAGGGGCGAAGCCTGTCATTTACGGGTTGCCCGCGTCTGACGTTGGCGCTCGGCCTCTCCGCCCCCGGCATTGGCGACTGGATGGGCGAGACGGATCGCGCGCTGACAGCCGCTCCGGCGCCGGGTACCGGGTTCGACTGTCGGGGTTCGGCCGGCGATACGTGCCTTCGCCGCATCAATGATGGCGGCACGCTGACGCTGGCGCAATTCTCTGCCGAGGGCGATTGCGCCGGGCGGGCGAATCTCAGGCTCGAACTGCCCGCATCGGTCCAGATGCCGCAGACGCTAATCCTGAAGGGATTGCCGTTCAAGACCGTGCACATGGCGCCGGCCCCCGGCGTTGCCCGCACGCGGCTCGTCGGCACCGCCAACCGAGTGCCTGCCGGCACGTCGTCATGCATCCTGTCAGCCACAGGCGTGATCATCGTCGCCGATGGATTGCCGCGGCTCGAACTCGAGCGGATCGATCTGGCGCGGGCAGCCGCTCAAACGACCGACGAGGTCGTCGCCGTGATCGCGCAGAATGGCGCGGTCGCGCTCGACGATGTGACTATCGGCACCGTGGCGGACGGACTGTCGCCGATCGCGCGGGGCGCGTCGCTGTGCCTGGCGGACCTTTATGCGCGCGGGCTCAGGGTCGAAGCAGACATGCTGGCGATCCAAGGCGTTCGGGCACGGCTGCTGATCTCGGCCCAAGCGCCTGCCCGCTCCAGCATTGTGCGCGCACGCTTCGGCGCGGTGCTCACCTCCGACAGCCTGATGCGGATGGCCTTCACCGACATCGCCGCCGCTAATCCGCTAGTTCTGCGCGGCGCGGTCGTGGCGGGTCGCTCGGACGGGCTCGCGCCCATGGCCGCTGGCCTTACGGTCGGCTCCGCCATCCAGCTCGAGCGCGGTTCGTCGGCGAATTTCACCACCTCGACGGTGTCCGGCTTCCGCTGCGCGGTCAGTTTCGCCGACAGCGCCTCCAGCGCCAGTTTCCTGCTGCCGGGCAACGACATTGCACACGACAATACCAGCCGGGCCTGCGGGCCAGGCCGCTTCAGCCTGGTCGAATAGAGCGGAAAGGAGAAACCAGATGACCCGCATAGCCCGATCGCTGCTCCTGCTGGCGCTGCTTGCGGTGATCGGCGCCGGTCGGGCCCGAGCCGAGGAACCGAAGCTCGTTCTGTTGGAGGACCCGACGCTGAACGCCACTCGCTTGCACTATCCCCTGCTCATCTCCGAAGGACGCGGCTACCGCATTCGCTGCAGTGTTCAGGCGGACGAGGAAGCAGTGATCCGCGGACTGGGCTTAGTAACCGTCCCGTCGCAAATGCTGAGCGCCGTCGACAATGCGGTCATCGCGGCCGACCCAGCCGCCAATCCGCTGTTGTGCCCATCCGACGAGCACTACCCGATCAAGGTCTTTGCGCATGATAGCGGCAGCGGGCTCGTCTACTACCTGCAGTTCCCGACCGATTTCGGGTCAACATCCTTTTCCGACCAACTCTACATTCCCGGCTGCGCGCCGTTGGTCGAAGGGTTAAAGCTCAAGCTCAATCAGGCGATCGAGGCCGACCCTACCCCTTTCTTTGCCGGAAAGGTCCATACCATCGCATGCCTGGCGGGCCCGCCGCTTGTCGGACGGCCGACGACCTTTGCCAGTTGGTGCATCAAGAACGACCTTGATCCTGCCCAGCAGACGACGGTCGAGGAGCTGCTCGAGCTGACACCCGGCGGTGCCTCCGCGTTGGGCAATCCGGCGGCGTGCGCAAGCGCGCAGGACTTTCTCGCGTCGAGCACGACGCTCGACCTTGCCGGGCGACGGCTGACAAATCTCGAGCCGCTGGCGACACTTACCCATCTGACGCGCCTGACCTTGTCCGGCAATGAAATAGCCGACACGCGCGATCTGGAAAAGCTGACCAAGCTTACCTTTCTCGATCTGTCGCGAAACAGGATCAGCAACATCAACGTGACTGGCGTGATGAAGGATCTGGCCGACGCCGACCTCAGTTCCAACCAGATCGCCGACCTGCGGCCGCTCGCCTCGGCGCGGGCGCTGACGCGACTGGTTCTGGCCAGCAACAAGATCGCCGACGTGTCGCCGCTGCGGTTTCTGCAAGAGCTCACGGCGCTCGACCTGTCGAAAAACCGCGTCACGGATGCGCGCGCCTTGATGGGCCTTACCGAACTCACCTCTCTTAACCTGCGCGCGAACCGTCTGGCCACGGTGCAGTCCGTCAGCGCCATCCTGCCATTCAAGCCTTCGCTGGACGGCAATCCGGTCTGCATCAGTCGACCGGAGCAATCGACCGCGGCCACCGGGAAAATTTTCGAAGCCTGCATCACGGCGATCAAGGAGGGAGACGTGGTGCTGGCAAACATGCAGACCGGCAAATGCCTGGCAGTTTCCGAGGGGCGCCTCGACAACAACGCGCCGGCCGTACAGTTCAACTGCGACGGCGACCAGTGGCGCCGCTGGAAGCTGGTCGAGACGAATGACGGTTTTCAGTTACAGAACGTGCGGACCGGAAAATGCCTGACGATTGCCGGCGGTGTCAGCACCGACAACAACATCCCGGCCCTTCAATTCGACTGCGACCGAGATCCGTCGCGGCGCTGGAAGCTGACCGCAACCGGCGACGGCTTCCAGGCTGAAAACATGCAGACGAGCAAATGCCTGACCATTGCCGGCGGGGTGAGCACCGATGACAACGTCCCTGCCCTCCAATTCAACTGCGACCGCGATCCGTCGCGGTTCTGGAGCATCCGGGCGGCCGACCCGGAAGTGTTGCTGGTGAACCGGCAAACCGAAAGGTGCCTTTCGGTCGCGGAAGGACGAACCGACAACAATGCACCGACGGTGCAATTCGACTGCGACGGCAGTCAATGGCAGCGCTGGAGGCTGGTCGAGACGGGCGATGGCTTCCAGGTGGCCAACGTCCGGACAAGCAAGTGCCTGACGATTGCCGGCGGAGTCAGTACCGAAGACAACATCCCGGCCTTGCAGTTCAACTGTGACAGCGATCCTTCGCGTCGTTGGAACCTTGTCGAGACGCGCGACGGAGTTCAGGCGGAAAACGTCCAGACAGGCAAGTGCCTGATCATTGCCGGCGGGGTTAGCAACTTGAACAACATCCCAGCCCTTCAGTTCACTTGCGATCGCGAGCCGTCGAGCTTTTGGACCATCAAGACCGCGGACGAGATGTAGCGCTGCCATTGGTTCGGGCTGATTGAGCCGCATCGATCAGCCTGAGCCTCGAAAGGAGAAACCAGATGAACCGCATCGGCCAATCGCTGCTCCTTGTTCTGGTCATGCTCGTGGCCGCCGCCGCCGGCCCGGCCCGCGCGGACGAGCCGAAGGTTGTGCTGTTCGAGGATCCGGCGCTGGAGGCGAACCGGCTGCATTATCCGTTGCTTATCTCCGACGGGCGCGGCTACCGCATCCGCTGCAAGGACCAGGCGGACGAGGAAGCAGTGATCCGCGGACTTGGCTTCGCGACGGTTCCCTCGGAGGTGTTGACCGCCGTCGACAGCGCGATCGTCGCCGCGGATCCGGCCGCCAATCCGCTGCTGTGCCCCTCGGGCGAGACATACCCAATAAAGGTGTTCGCGTACGATAATGGCAGCGGCCTCATCTACTACTTGCAATTTCCCTCAGACTTCGGCGCGACGACATTTTCCGACCGGCTCTACATTCCATCCTGCGCACCGCTGGTCACCGAGTTGAAGCTCAATCTCGACCAGGCGCTGAACGCCGACCCCACGCCGTTCTTCGCCGGCAAGATCCACACCATCACGTGCCTCTCGGGCGCGCCGCCGGTCAACAAGCCGACCACCTTCGCGAAATGGTGCATCAAGGGCGACCGCACGCCGGCTGAAACGGCGACCGTGATGGCGGTGCTCGATTCAACGCCCGGCGGAGTCTCCGCGCTCGGCAACCCGGCCGCCTGCGCCACCGCACAGACCTTCCTGGAATCGATCACGACGCTGAACCTGAGCGGCAAGGGCGTGCAATCACTCGAGCCGATTGCGGTGCTGACGAACCTCACCAGCCTGTCGATCGCCGGCAACAACTCGATCGCCGAACTCGGGCCGCTGGCCAAGCTCAAGACACTGACCTTTCTTGATATTTCCGGCAATCACGTCAGCAACATCAACGCCCTGGCGCCACTGATCGCGCTGACGCGGGCCGACGTCTCCGACAACGACATCACCGACATCCGCGCGCTGTCGGCGCTCGCGTTGCTGACGAACCTCACACTCGACGACAACAAGATCGCCAGCCTTGAGCCGCTGCAATTCCTGCAGGCGCTCTCGATCCTGTCCATCGCCAACAATGGCCTCACGGGCGACATGCTCGATCCGCTCAGCGCGCTCGGCGGCCTGACCAGTCTGAACCTCGCCAACAACAAGATCGAGACCTTCGCCAATCTCGGCAGCTTCCCCTCGACGCTGGCCATCAATCTCAGCGGCAATCCAATCGTGGCGAATGGCGGGCAGAGCTTCGTTGACCTGTGCGTGCTGCACCGCGACGCGGCGACCCCGCTTGGGCAAACCATACGAGCCATGGTCGAACTGGAGGGTGGCGGGACGTGCTTGGTGGTCGGCAACAAGCTGCTGGCGACCACCGCACTCGATCTGTCGTCGAAGATCGTCAGCGACCTGCGTCCGCTCGCCACCTTACCGCAACTCACCTCGCTCAACCTGTCCAACAATGCCATCACGGACGTCTCGCCGCTTGCCGGCCTGACCAATCTCGGCACACTCAACCTGTCGAAGAATTCGATCGCCAATGTCAGACCGCTGGCAGCGCTGTCGGGCCTGATCAGTCTCGATCTTTCCGACAATCCCGTGCAAGCGAGCGACTTCCTGTCGGCATGTATGATGCGGAACCAGACCGACTTTCTAACGCCCGCGCAAACCGCGGAAGTGAACGCGCTGCTATCGATCTCGGGCAAGACTGTTTGCGGCAGAGCCTATGATGATCTCAGTTCGCGCCAGTTCGCCGATGCGAAGAACCGCGGGTTGACCAGCGTCTCGCTCTTCCCAGTGATGGGAAATCTGACCTCCATCGACCTGTCCGACAACCAATTGTCCGACGTCTCGGCGCTGTCGGCGGTACCGGGGCTGACGAAGCTTTGGATCCGCAACAACCAGATCCCCTCGATCCAGGGCATCCTCCAGCTGCGCCGCCTCGAACAACTGAACATCGACGGCAATCCCCTGTCGAACCTGATCGGCATCGGGATGCTCAACAAGCTGACAAAGCTCTATTTCTCGAACACACACGTACAATCCGTGACGCCGTTGGCGGACCTGCCGCTGCTCGAGGATGCCGGCATGCGCAATCTGCCGCTGCAATACGCCAGCTTCGCTGAATACTGCATCGTCTACCGGTTCGATTCTATTGCGCTCGGCGACGCCCGCGGCTTCATGGCGGCGCTCGACAGCCGCATGCAGGCCGACCACGTCGACAGCGCAGATTGCAGTGCAGCGCAGAACTGGGCGCAGTCACTGACCAGCCTGACTCTGAACAAGAAATCGATCATCGCCGTCAACCCCGTGGTCCATTTCCGGGCGCTGGGCGAACTTAACCTCTTCGACAATGTGATCACCGACGCGTCGCCGATCGCTTCGCTGACAGGACTTCAGAAACTGAACCTCGCCACCAACCGGCTATCCGCGATCCCGCGCTTCGGATCGAGCGGGCTCAAATACATCTACCTGAACGACAACCAGATCACCAATGTCGGCAATCTATCGAACATGCCGGCGTTGTCGGATATCGATCTGCGCAACAACCGGGTCTTCGATGCGCTGCCCCTTGGCTCGCTTCCGGCGCTGTCAGTCGTCGATCTGAGAGGCAATCGGATCGAGAACTTCGCTAGCGTCCATCCGGTGATCGGAAAGACCTATCTGGGCAACAATCCGGTCTGCTCCTTCCCGCAGCCGCTCCTCCCTCAAGTCGCCGAAGCCTGCAACCGCGAGCCGTGGCGCATCTTCGATGGAAACATTCACCTGCACGACGCGATCGCCGTCCAGCCCTCGGTCATCTGTCCGCGCCCGAACTGCTTACAGCTCATCATCGTGGGTCCGCAAATTCATCAGTAGTGCCTGCATCCGGAGAGGTAGTCCCATGTTCATAAAGACCCTTACCGCCCTCGCAGCCCTGGCCGCTGGCGCCGCAGTACTCGGCTCACCGGCCCGCGCCGAAGACAAATCTGCGACGTCGATCGTGCAGTTGCCCGCTGCGGGCGGCACTGTCACGCAGGAGGAAGGCAGCTTCACGCTGAACAACAATACGGGATCGGCGAACTTCACCGTGCCGCTACCCACCCTGCCGACGCGCGGCCAGTTCGGGCCGCAACTGAGCCTCACCTACAGCCAGTTCGCGGGCGATACCGGCAACGGGCTCGGTATCGGCTGGCAGTTCAATACCCAGGCGATCGCCGCCAATGACGATCTCGGCACGGCCGTGCCCGGCACCAAGCCAGGCGGCGATTTCTTCTCCCGCCTGTCGTATATGGGCGCGCGACTCATCTTCCTCGGCAACCAGAACGGCGTCTGGGAGTACAAGCCCGAATATGCCGAGGATTTCGTCAAGATCCTCTACCACACTGGCGCGTTCGACGTCCTTTCGCTCGACCTGACGGGCGGCCTACACACCGACACCATCTCCTCCGGTTTCGAGGTGATCAACGCCAACGGAACACGGCTGATCTTCAGCGGCGATTCCTCCGTGGCGGAGGGCAATTTCGATGTAGCCGCGCCCTATGTCACGAAATGGCCGCTGGTGCTGCAGCTCAATGCCAACCGCGAAGCCATCCGCTACGAGTACCAGCGTTTCGGTGGACGCAGCTACCTGACAAAGGCCAGCTTCGCCGGCGGTCAGAGCAGCTATCAGTTCGAGCTGATCGAGACGCAATCGACGCTCGTAAGCCACACCAATGGCAGCAAACAGGAGAACGCCCGGCTCTACGGCAAGGTGACGGCCAAGTTCAAAGACACCGTCTACGCCCAATGGTGCATGGGATATGTCGGCCGTGATACCAGTGACACGTCGAAGTTCGTCGTCCGGGCGCATCCGGACTGCCTGGCGAAGGCTCAGGCCGACCTCACGCCGCTCATCGACGCGCAGTCGGTCAATGTGCTCGACCAGCTGCGCGTGCTCTACCGGTATGGTGACACCGGCGGCGAGGCGCTGGCGCAATCGACGCTGAAGTTCCCGGACATCCATTTCGGCTATTCGTCGTGGACAAGCGCCGAACTGGCGTCGCGCCCCGTCGTGTTCGAAGCGCCGAAAATGGCGTTCGCCGGCGACATCCCGCCGCAGAATTTCGAATTGGCCGACCTCAACATGGATGCACTGGTCGACATCGTGCAGACCAAGGATGACGGCGCGACCGTGCATCTCGGAAGCGGCGACCTGAACAGCGCCTTCGGCGACACCAGCCAACTCGTGCTGTCGCGTCCGACCGAGGCTGGACTAATGCGCCAGATCGCCCCCCGGCTCACCGACAATCGCTTCGCTTTTGCCGACATCCTGGGCGACAGCTTCGTCGATATCGTCGAAATCGAAGACGGGCTGATGCACGTCTATGACGGCAAAGCCGACGGGACCTTCCCTTATCTCGGCCGCTCGATCCCGCTGCCCGGCGTCTCGCCAACGACATTCGCGGGCGGCAACGGCCGCTTCGCCGACGTTAATATGGACAGCCTGTCCGACATCGTCACGACGCGCCTCAATGCTGATGGCCGCACGGAATGGCGGATATTTCTCAATCTCACCCGGCGGCAGGCCGATGGGGGTTACAACGTCAATTTCGGAGCGCTTACCAAAGCGTTCCCATTCAACAGTCAGGACGGCCAGATACTCGGCCGCAACAATGTGCGGATGGTCGACATCAATGGCGACCGGCTGCCCGATCTCGTCGTCATCCGCCCGGCTGACCAGGGCTTCTGCCTCTATGAGAACCAGGGCAACATGTTCTCGAAGGACCCGAATGCGCTGCTGTTTGGCGACGCCGCGATCAACGATCCGGTCTGCGGTCACGGCAGCTTCTCGAAGATTGGCGGCATGCAGCCCGGCGATAACCTCGCCACAATGTGGTACATCGACGCCAACGGCGACGGCATCATCGATTTCGCGTCGATGGGCGAGCGCACTGACCAGATGCGCGTCTGGCTCGGCTTCGGCGACGGGACCTACCTGAAGGATCCGCTCAGCATCGCGCTCAATCTGCGGGTTCAACTGGGCGCGTCGACGCAGACCTTCGCTTCGCGCGTCGCAGACATCGACGGCGACGGCCAGAGCGAAATCATCGTGTTCCAGAAGCCGTCCGGCGACGAGGTGAAGCCCGTCGTCGTGATTGACTTCAACCGCACCGACACGGTGCAGTTGGTCAAGGCCAACCTGCTCACGGTCGTCGACTTCGATTCCGGCCGCCGGCACGACATTCGCTATGCGACTTCGATCGACGAGATGCTGCGCGACCGCGCCAACGGCCAGCCGACGCGCAACCTGCATTTTCCCGTTGTCGTTGCCAAGCAACTCGTCACGTCGCAGGGCATACCCGGCCAGGTTCGCGCCCAAGTGCAGACGGACGAATATTTCTACCACAATCCATTTTACGATGTGATCAATCGCCGTTTTATCGGCTTCTCGGACGTCGAGAGGATCGCGTACGGCGACGAGAACGCGGCCGGCCAGCGGGTCACGCAGCGCTCAAGCCTCGATCGCGAACAGTATTACACCTTCGCGGAAACGGCGGCTGACCTGAACCTCGCCGGCAAACTGAAGATCCGCAAGACCTATGAAGTGAAGCCCGAGGCGACGCTCGTCGCGAGCGCGGAGACGACCGAGACGCTCGATCCGTCGGCGGCGGCGCTGCACTCGCTGTCGACCGCCACGCGCACCCAGAAGCTGCCGACGACGGGGATGATGTTGAAGTGCGAGTCGTCGGTTTGGGAGACGTTTTCGCGTGGCGACGGCTCGTCCTATCTCAGAAAGGTCAAGGAGACGCTGACCGGTTCCGCCGGCGACGCCGAACAGCAGGACCCGGCCGATCCCGAATGTAAGGACCCGGTGAAGGTCCAGACGTATGCCGATTTCGACGAATTCAATATGCCCGCCTCGGAAACTGTGCAGGTTCGCGATATCCCGGGACCCGCGGATTTGACCATTCAGGGCTTTAGCCGCACCACCCAGACCGGGTATGCGCAGTCGCGTGCCGATCTCGCCGCGCTCAGCATTGTCAACGCCGCATCCGAGCGCCGTATCCTAACCGGAACGCGACTGCTCAGCCGTGAAAGCTTCACCTATCTAGCCGACGCGGGCGGTCGCATGGGCACCCGGACACTCGAAGTCTTTTCCGGCCTCAGCAACTTGCCGGCGTCGCTCGAGCAGTTCCGCAACGCCACCCGCACCCTCACCAAGAGAATGGGCTATGACGTCTTCGGCAACACCACCGCGCTGTCGGACGACCTTGGGCAGACAGAGGCCGTTCTCTACGAAGAGACCGGCACCTTGCCGATGAGCCACACCAAGATGGCGGGTGGTGCGCCTGAGCTCAACCAGATCACGTCAATGACCTACGACGGGCCACGGGCCGGAGCTGTGCGAACGATGACGACTCCCCTCGGCATGGTCGTCACCAACGACTATGACGCGCTCGGCCGTAGGATCCATGAGGTGGCAGCCGACGGTGCGGAGAAATTCTACAGCTACAAGATCGGCGAGAGCGGCCTGCCCTCACTGATCTTGACATCGAAGCGCCGTTACGCAAGCGCTGCCCAAACTCCGGAAAGCGAGAGCGAATTCATTGCCGAGCTCGCCGCCTACAACGCCCGCGGCAACCAGATCGCCGACCTGGAAAGCGTTGCCGAGGGGGGCGTGCGGGTCCGCAACTTCGCGCTCTACAATCGCAACGAGAAACTGGTCTTCCGCTGGACCCCATTCGTCGTCAGGAGCTTCGGCGGTATCGACGATCTGAACCTGCAGAAGGTCTTCGAGCTGGGCGACGTTCCGCGTCCGGATCACGAAATCGGCAACACATATACCTACGACGCAACGGGCCGCATGGTGCGTGAGTCTTACCCGTCGGGCAAGGTTTCCGAGATGACCTTCGGGCCTTGGGGCACGCACACAATAACGACCTATGCCGATCAGTTCGACGGTACGGTGCGGAGCGAGGAATATTCGCTCAGCAACGAGAACGGGGTGACCGGCTTCATCGCCGCCAATGGCGACGGCGTGATGCAAATTTCCCGCTTCGTGCGCGATTCCTTCGGCTATTTGAGCGAGATTTGGCTGCCGGGCGAAACTGCGCCTCGACGGTTGATCTACAATTCGGTCGGCGACATCGAATTCCAGTCGATCCCCGGAATGGGCGATCGGTACGCCTTCTACGACGCGCGCGGGCGGCAATCAGCGATCGCGCGCGTCGGCGTGAACGGCGAAGCTTCCGTGCAGACGTCCACCTACGACTTCCTTAACCGCAAGCTCACAGAGGTTGACGACGGTGTCCTCCATCTCGAATACCGCTACGACCGGGGCGTCGAGATAGCCTCTGCGGCCGGGTTCGAAGTGCCGATCGCGTTGCCGCTCGATAAAATAACCGAGGTCATCATCCACGATCCCAACGGCCTGTTCGATGCGGCCGAACGCTACGCCTACAACGCGAACGGCCGCATGACCGCCAACGAGGTGGAGATCAACCACGCAAAGTATGCCGATCGCTTCCATCACACGCTTGATGGCCGGATCGATTCATCGATCGGCCCACGCGGCCTGACGTCGAAATTCGCGCTCGGACCGGACAAGAATCTCCGCTCCGTGACGGTATCCCATCCGGACTTCGCCGGCCCGCAGAAAGTGATCGAGAACATCACGTACAATCCGGAAGGACGGGTCGAGCGCGTCAACTACCGGCTCGGCGCCTTCACGCAGATGACCTACGATCCGACGACGCTGTTCCTGACGCATATCGTCTCGCAAGCGGGAGGCGTTCCGCTGCAGGACTTGACCATGGCTTTCAACTCGAACGGCTCCATCACACAGATCGTCGATGCGCTGGGCAGTGGCGCCGGCGACGCGACCCATGTCGACCGTTCCGGCACCTTTCACTATGACTTCAAGAACGAGCTCGTGAGTATCGATCGCTATGGCAAACATGCCGAATTCGGCTATTCGCCTGCCGGCACCTTCGCCCGCAATGACGAGCTCGATCCCGGAGCACGGATTGTCCCGGCGGCAGCCAGCGCGACCGGCCTCATTCCGGCCGGCAGCGCGTCCAAGCCATATGGTTTCGATGGCTTCGGCCAGCTGGCGACGTCGCCGAACCTTACCGGCACTGTCTTTGACATCAACGGCCGGCTCATCCGAGCGCAAACCGCGACCAACGACGTCTTCTACGGCTACGACCAGACCGGTCGACGCCTATACAAGAAGATCGTTACTCCGGACGGATCGAAGCCAGACCAGCTTTATCTCTATCCAGTGGAGACATTCGAGGTCGGCCCAAAGGGCGAAGAGAGCTATGTCAACATTGCCTCGACCAAGTTGGTGCGGCTCGAGCACGGCACCGGTAAATGGTTCTATTACCTCAAGGATCATATCGAGAGCAGCGACTATGTGATCGCCTCGGGCGGCGCCCCGGTCGAGCAAATGCTCTATCGCGCATACGGAACCGAGCACAAGCCGGAAGTACTGGCTCCTGCCTGGGCCGATCACTTGACGGATATTTCGGGCGAGTTGCCGCGCGAAAAAACCCACCATCGGTTCACCGGCAAATATCTCGACGACGATACCGGGCTCTACTACTTCGGTGCCCGCTACTACGATCCGGCCCTTGGCCGCTTCGTCTCACCCGACCCGCTGTATGTCGGCGATCCTGAGCGCTGCACCGGCAACCCCACATCATGCAATCTCTTCGCATATGCCAACAATAATCCGATGGCCTATATCGACCCGACAGGTCTCAAGGAGATCGTGGCCGGCGATGCCGCCTATCGGCGGCAAGTTGAGGAGGATATCCAACGCACAGACCCGACTGCCCGAGTCAACAGCAAGACCGGCGAGGTTTCGCAAAGCTGGCTCCACGGCGCCTGGCTCGACGTCAAGGACTTCTTCGTACCCGGTACCGGGATGGATACAGGGCGCGAACTCACCAAGAGGATTGTCGACAGCCCAGAAACGGTGACGATCCAGAACGTGGCCGGCCGCACCGGAACCGATCTCGCCGATCACACGAAGGATCCGACGACGACACCGGGAGGAGCGGTCATCTCTTACGATCCGGCGGCAGCCCGTATCCGCACGTCGAGCGAGTTCGACAAATCGACCGGCACTGTCGCGACAAACCCGGCCGATCCTGGCATCGTGCTCGCCCATGAGCAGATCCACGCCTCCCACATCCAGGCGGGACAGATTTCCGGCATGGGTCCAGCCACCTACAACGGGCTTGATGGAAAGCCACATACCTCCATGGACGAGGAAGCGCGGACCGTCGGTGTCGGCGGAACGCCGCGGCCTGACGACATAACGGAGAACCAATTGCGCGACATGCTCGGTATCAAGCCGCGCAACCACTACAACTGATTCGCGGCAACGCAGAAGGACGGAGGCATGACATGCGTAACTTCCCTCTCTCTACGGCAGCGCTGGCCGGGCTGGCGATGCTCATCACTGCGGCGGCCCTCGCTCAATCCATGAACCCGCAGATGAAGGAGCCGCAAGCGATGCCACTCGATTTCCTGACCTGGATCGATCGTGACGCAGACTGGCTGCAGAAGCAAATTGCCGCACTTGGCGGGTCGGGAAAGCTCACCATCGATGGCGGCATTCTGGAGACGACCGACCTTGAGACGTTGAAGGCAGCCAATCGCATTCGTGCCTTTGCCTACCTCGCGACCAAGGGGCTGAGGCCTCCCTATTTCGATCTGACGATCGCTGCGGGTGACGCGACGAAGCGGTGCGTCACGCAATTCCCCCGCAGCATTGCTCCAGGCATCGGTCCCATGGATTTTGCAAGGAAGAGTTTCCCGGCGGACGCTGCCGACCAAACCGAACTGAAATCCTGCACGGTCGCAGGTCAGGGTAAAGACTATGCCGGGCTTGACCGGGCGACCTTTCGAGATCGCTACTTCGATGCATCAGGCACATTGAAGCCGGAATTTCGCAACCTCGGCGACGATCCCGCTTTCAGAGCCAAGGCGATCGACGAGGGCTTCTTCCTGGCGACGGAGGATTATAGCGGCCTGTTGCAGCTGGACCTGCGGTAGGCTAGCCGCGAGGTAGCAAGCAACATCTGGCGCCGACGAAGGGCTAGACTGGTATTGTCCACGTGCTTTGTGGGGGCCGACCAGCGCCAGCACCAGGCGGGCCGGTCCTTGTCGCCTTCTCCGCGCCTTCCCGGTGTGCCAATGCCAGAGATAGGAATATCGGAAGACCTGTGCGACTTTGGTTTTGGCTCAGAGAGCTCGTCGTGAGATGGTCGAGACTCGGCTCCATGCGGAGGCTTCGACCGCAGCAATATCGTCCTTATTGAGCTCCGCTATCAGCTCGACCCGCCTGTCGCGCTCAACAGCCGGACAAAACCCCCGTAGGCCAGCAGCACGGCGCGTGCCGCCGTTTTGGTGATGACGACCGGATTGCGGACCGAGGTATCCTCATGAGCGCCGAAGTCTTTCTCGAGAGGGCGGCGGCGGTGACGGTGGCGGTCATCGGCGTGACCGCTTTATTCCGGAATAGAGGCGCTTTTCGCGCTTTCCGCGAGTGCCTGGCGCCAACCAAATGGAAACGAGCCCGTGACAAGGCTGCTTGCAAGATCCAGCTGAAATCGCGGCGAGACGGGCTGATGCCGCCTACGCGCTCAACTGCGTGCCGTCCTTCGACCGCCGGGATTTTTCTAGCCGGAGTTTTGACCGACGACGACCACGCCGGCTCGCTCACAAAAACAACAAGGCCCACTCCCGGGCCTTGTCGTATCAACTCTGCTGTCGGCCCTGCCCTCAGTTTCCCGTCATCTGCTTGGCATTTTCCGGCGTGATCGCGGTCGTGTCCACCGTCACCGTCGGCTCCACCGACGAAGCACACTCAAGCAGGATCTTTTTCGACATCTCGATCGCTTCCTTGGCGCCGGTCGGGTAGGTGAAGGTTGCCGCCCAGTCGCCCTTGGCCACGGCCTCGATGCCGCCGGCCGGACCCGGCAGGCCATCAGTGCCGATGATCTTGACCTGCTTGCCCGCGCCCTTGGCTGCGAGCAGCGCACCCGCCGCCATCATGTCGTTCGAGGCATAGAGCACCTTGATGTCCGGGTGCGCTTGCAGCATGGCGGAAAAGGCGGTCTGAGCTTTGTCGGGCACCCAGTCGGCGGCCTGCTCGGCCACCACTTGGATTTTGGCATTCTCCTTCACACCGTCCTTGAAGCCGTTGAGCCGCTCCACCGCTGGCGTCGAACTCGGCAGCCCTTCAAGCACCGCCGCCTCGCCGCCTTCCGGGAGCAGGGTCTTTGCGGTGTATTTGCCCGCTTCGAGCGCGATCTTGTAATTGTCGCCGCCGATGAAGGCGGTGTAGTCCTTGCCGGGGTCGCCTACCGTTTTGCGGTCTAGTTCGATGACGGGAATGCCGGCATCCATCGCGCGCTTCACCGCCGGGGTTATGGGTGCTGCCTCGAAGGGCGAGATCAACAGCAGATCAACTTTCTGGGTTATGAAGTTGTCCACCTGCGAGGTCTGCGTGTTGACGTTGCCGGCGCCGTCGGCGATCTGCAGCGTGAACTGCGGCACATCCTTGACCGCCGCGGTCAGCTCGTCATTGACATGCTGGCGGTAGGGCTCGGCATTGTTCGCCTGCGAAAAGCCGATGATGAACTGGCCGTCCTTGGCGCAGGCCTTGACCATCGGGTCGGCCGCTTGGGCAGCACCCGCCATGCACAGGCAAGAGCCTGCCAGAAAGGCGACCTGCAGGGCGCGCCTCGATCCTTTTTCCATCGTTGTCATGCTTGCTCTCCTCCTCGTCGGGCCTATGGCCAGACCTTGGTTTCATGGTCTTCCAAATGCTGCCGCCGGCCTCCTATCGTCCCAAACCCTCGCGGCGGCGAACGAGGGATTGAAGCACTGCCGCCACAACGATGATCGCGGCGGTCGCGAGCAGCTGCATGGCGGGGGTAATGTTGTTGAGCTGAAGGATGTTGGCGAGCGCGCCGAGCATGATGGTGCCGGCAACGGTGCCGACCATCGAGCCGGCGCCGCCGAACAGGCTGGTGCCGCCGATGACCACGGCCGCGATGGCCGTGAGCTCATAGCCCATACCGTCATTGGCGCTGCCGAAGTTGAACTGACCCGCATGCACGATGCCGGCAAGGGCGGCGGCAAATCCGGTAATGGCGTAGACCGAGATCTTGACCATAGAGACCGGAACGCCCGAAATGCGCGCCGCTCGCTCGTTGCCGCCGACGGCAAAGACATAGCGGCCGAAGCGCGTGGTATTCAGTACCAGGGTAGCAATAGCGGCGAAGACGATGAAGACGATGGTCGCCACCGGCACTGTGTTGTTGAACAGGCGCTCGCCCAGTACCGCGAAGACAGGTGGCGCCAGGCCGGGCCCCTCGCCATAGGAAATATTAATGTACTGGTTGCCGGAAACGACCAGCGCGAGACCCCGCGCCGCCTGCAGGCCGGCGAGCGTGACGATGAACGGCTCAAGCCGAAAGCGGCTGGAAATGGTGCCCTGGATCACGCCGAAGACGGTGCCCATTATCAGCACCGCGAGAATGGTCGGGATAAGCCCGAAGCCGCCGGAGATCATCATCGTCGCGGTGACGACGCTGGAGAGACCAAGCACTGCCCCCACCGAAAGGTCGATGCCGGCGGTGATAATGACGAAGGTCATGCCGATGGCGATAATGCCGGTCTCCGACACGGCGCGCACGATGTTGGCCATGTTGTCGGGCGCAAGGAACAGTATCTCGCCATGGCGCCTGGGCGAGAAGATGACGCCGCCGATCGCCACCAGCACCAGGCCGATCAAGCTTTGGAAGCGCACGATCAGCGCGAGTGGATCGCGATGCTTTGCGGCCGGTGCGGCTAGCACCGGACCGCTGGCAACCGAAATCTTCTGTTCGGACATCACGCCTCCCTGCCATTTGCCGCTGCCATCACGGTGTGCTCGTCAACGCCACCGGTGAATTCCGCTACATTGCGCCCCTGGCGCAGCACCACGATGCGGTCGCACAGGCCAATCAGCTCCGGCATTTCGCTGGAGGCAACTAGGATGCCCAGGCCTTGTGCAGCCAACTGCCGCAGCCGCTGATAGATCTCGCCCTTGGCGCCGACATCGACGCCGCGCGTCGGCTCGTCGAGCAGCAAGAGCCGGGGATTGCCAAGTATCTCCTTGGCCAGCACCACCTTCTGCTGGTTGCCGCCGGACAGCGCGCCGACCGCGATGTCGGGATTCTTCGGCCGAATGTCGAACTGGCCGAACGATTGTTTCACCGCCTCGGCCTGGCGGCCCGGTGACATCAGTCCGCCCGGCGATATTCGCCGGATCACCGACATGACGAGGTTGAGGCCAACCGCCATCCTCAGCATTAGGCCACTGCCACGGCGGTCGTCGGTGACGAAGGCGATGCCGGCAAGGCGCGCGGCTCTGATCGAATCAAGCTTGATCGGACGGCCGGAAATGACCACGCCGCCCTCCCATTGGCCGGAAAGGCCGGTGCCGTAAAGCGCGCTCAGGAGCTCGGTGCGCCCTGCCCCCATGATGCCGGCCAGCCCGACGATCTCGCCTTCATGCACCTCGAGTGAAAGCCCTGTCGGGGCCTGCCAGCCGGCGCTGTCGCGCGCTAGCCGGAAGCTGGCATTGCGCAGGCTGAGCAGAGCCCGGCCGACGGCCGTGGTGCGCTGGGGATAGAGTTCGTCCAGTGGGCGCCCGACGAGCAGCCGCACCAGTTCGGCCTGCGGTGTGTGCGGATCGGTGATGCCAGCTACACGTCCGTCCCGCATCACCGTCACCCGGTCCGCGATCTGCGGCACTTCCTCCAGACGGTGGGAGATATAGACGATGCCGACGCCACTGGCGGCGAGCTTGCGCATGATGTCGAACAGCCTCTCGACCTCGCCCACCGTTAGGGCCGCCGTCGGCTCGTCCATGATCAAGACCCGCGTCGCATAGGACAACGCTTTGACGATCGCAACGACCTGGCGTTGCCCTATCGAGAGGTCGCCGACTAGCCCGGCGGGATCGATAGCCAGTTCGATAGCTTCCAGACGCTTGCGAGCTTCGCGGCGCATCCCCGCCACATCGAGCAGTCCGCCCGAGCGCATCAATTCGCGGCCAAGGAAGAGGTTTGACGCCACATCGAGCGTTGGAACGAGATCAAGCTCCTGAAAAATGGTCGCAATTCCGGCCGTCTGCGCCTCGCGCGGGTTGTTGAACCGCACCGGCTTGCCGTCAATCTGGATTGTACCTTCGTCGGGTGCGTAAACTCCCGACAGCAGATTCATCAATGTCGATTTGCCGGCGCCGTTCTCGCCCAGCAGGGCGTGGATCTCGCCTGGCTTGAGATCGAAATCGACACCGCGTAGTGCCTGAACGCCGCCGAAGCGTTTCACGGCCCCTGTCACCGATAGAAGCGGCGCGCTCATGCCGGCCTTCCGCAGGATTGACGGGCATGCAGCGTCGCCTGAAGCCGCACCGAGCGGGGCTCTGTATCCGTTGATGCAATTCGGGCGCTAAGCAGCGATGCGGCCTGCCGCCCGATTTCGGCGCAAGGCTGCGCAATAAGGGTCAGTTGCGGCTCAAAACAATCGGCCCATTCGAAGTCGTCAAAGCCGACAAGTGAAAGATCCCGAGGTATTTCGAGACCTTTTTCGCGAACCGCTCGGACCGCTCCGATCGTCGCCATATTGTTGCCGGTGACCAAGGCCGTAGGCGGCGAAGGCAACGACAACATCGCGCGGGTCGATGCCGTAGCGCTCGCCGTGTCGACGTTCCCTGGCTGCAGATATTCCGACACGTAGGCAAGTCCGTTAGCCATCAAAGCTGACTTGAACGCATCGATACGTTCGCGAGTCGTAGCAAGGCCCGGCTGCCCTGCAATGAACCCAATCCGCTGATGGCCGAAGGATGCGACGTGATCGATAAGAGCGCGCATCGCAGATTGGTTCTCAACACCGATCTGGTCAAATCGTTCGTCGGCAAACCGGTCGATCAGAACGCAGGGAACCATTTTCTCGGCAAGGTAATTGGTGGCTCGCTCTGGGGCACCCGAGGGCGCCAAAATAACGCCGTCAACACGTCGTTGATGGAAGGCGCGAACGACCGCAAGCTCCCGATCAGGATCGTCCTGCGTGTCGGAAAGGAAAACCATGAGGCCAAGACGCGCGCATTCCGCTTCCACGGCACAGATGATGTCAGTGAAATACGGGTTCGAGATCGCCGAAATCGCCAAGCCGACGCTGTTGGTTGAAGCGACCTTGAGGGAACGCGCCAGCCCATTGGGCTGATATCCAAGCAAAGCAATCGCTTCGTTAATGGCTCTCGATTTCGCAGGCGAGACAAAGCGCGTGCGGTTGATCACATGTGACACCGTTGAGACCGACACCCCGGCACGAAGGGCTACCTCAACCATCGTTGCCATTGCGGCTCAAACGGAGTGCTACTCGCAAGCGCTCCTCCCTGATGTTGCGCTTTAAACCCGCTCTGTCCTGGCGGATACAATAACCATAGTGCCATCGAAACGTTTGCGCAATCGATTCGATAGTCGTTTTGATCTGATTAGACTAATGTTGTCTGGAATGGAGCAAAGCAGACATATGACCTCCGCTCGCTCACCACCCGAACTTTGTGGGCACGTTTAGGAACGGTGCGCGAGCAGATACCAACCCGTCGGAAAGATCACGGTCCCGAGAGACGCTTCAATCTGGCGTCACGCACCTTATCGGCTCGCTGGCGGCACTGGCGGGACATCGTCGGCTATTTCCTGCCTGAGCCTTGGTCCTTTGCTGAGCCGGCGACCGAGCGCATCGACGAAATTGTCGTAGCGCTGCAAGCCCTTGGCGCGCGCCTCCGCTTGCGCCGATTCCGGCAAGGCTGGAGTCGAGTTGAGCCAAAACCGGACGAACAATGCTAGCGTCTCAATAGCAATTCCGACGTCACGCTCGACCCGCTGCACGCGTCGATCGATCTGGTCGAGGCGGCGAGTGATCGCCGCTTGCTTTCGTTCTTCGGCGTCCGGCGACAGGAACGACGCGAGCGCAGCCTCGGCGACCAGTGACAGCGAGACCTCGCGCCGCCCAGCGTAATCCGCCAGTGCCCTCATTATGTCAGGGTCGAGATAGGCAGACAGACGTCTTTTCTTGGCGTTCTTCATGCGCTCAAAGCTCAATGCCATCATTGGGGTCAAGGGCGGCCTGACGAGCTGCGCGTCTCATGGCTTGATCGACACTGCGGCGACGAACGGCGTCATCATCGGGCTCATCCCTGTCGAGGTCGAACTCATCGTCGCAGCGTGCCGTTCGTTCCGGCGCGATGTCTTCGTGTTCGGGAAGCTCGGGCTGGCGGCGAATGCCGCCATTGGCCGGATCCTCGTCCTGCTGATCCCTGGCAAGCCTCAGCTTGCGAGATTTGCCTTCCGGCTCAGCAAGAAGTGTCGTGTCGGTCCAGTCGTCAGGGCGAGCGTTCTGCGTTGTCCCTCCGGTCCTTGGTGGCGGCAAGACGCGCTCGGCAAGACGCGGGTCGGCAAAGTAGCGTGCCTTCTTCGCACGGACTGGGAACTGGCCCGAGATCATAATGATCGCCTCGGTCGGCGGCAGCTGCATGATCTCGCCCGGCGTCATCAGTGCACGCGCCGTTTCCTGCCGCGACACCATCAGATGCCCGAGCCAGGGCGACAATCTGTGCCCCGCATAGTTCTTCATGGCGCGCAACTCGGTCGCGGTCCCCAGAGAGTCTGAGACGCGCTTGGCCGTCCTCTCGTCATTCGTGGCGAAGCTCACCCGCACATGACAATTGTCGAGGATGGAATTGTTCGGTCCGTAGGCCTTCTCGATCTGATTGAGCGATTGTGCAATCAGGAACGACTTGATGCCATACCCGGCCATGAAGGCCAGCGCGCTTTCGAAGAAATCGAGCCTGCCAAGCGCGGGAAACTCGTCCAGCAGCATCAAAAGACGCTGCCGGTGATCCTTCGCGTGAAGATCTTCGGCGAGCCTGCGGCCGATCTGGTTAAGCACGAGTCGGATCAGCGGCTTTGTGCGACTGATGTCCGATGGCGGCACGACCAGATAAAGCGTCGTCGGCCGTGCCTCCTCGACAAGGTCTGCGATCCGCCAGTCACAGCATGACGTCACCTTGGCCACAACTGGATCGCGGTAGAGGCCCAGAAAACTCATGGCCGTCGAGAGCACGCCGGAACGCTCGTTCTCGGACTTGTTAAGCAGTTCCCGAGCAGCCGACGCCACGACGGGATGCGGGCCTGCATCACCCAAATGCCGCGTCAGCATCATGGCGCGCAGCGTTGCCTCGATTGGCCGCTCTGGATCGGAAAGGAAGTTCGCCACGCCTGCGAGGGTCTTGTCTTTCTCCGCATAGAGCACGTGCAGTATTGCGCCGACCAGCAACGAATGGCTGGTCTTCTCCCAGTGGTTGCGGCGTTCCAATGTGCCTTCTGGGTCGACCAGGACATCCGCCACGTTCTGCACATCTCGAACTTCCCACTCGCCCCGTCGCACCTCCAGCAGAGGATTGTAGGCTGCTGATCCAGCATTGGTCGGGTCGAACAGAAGCACCTGGCCGAAACGGGCCCGCCATCCGGCCGTCAGTTCCCAGTTTTCGCCTTTGATGTCGTGGACGATTGCCGAACCCGGCCAGGTCAGTAGTGACGGCACGACCAGGCCGACGCCTTTGCCGCTTCGGGTCGGTGCGAAACATAGCACGTGTTCCGGACCGTCGTGGCGCAGATAGTGTCGGCCCAACATACCCAGGATCAGCCCATCCTGACCGATCATCCCAGCGGCCTTGATTTCGTCTCGCGTCGCCCAGCGCGCCGAGCCGTAAGTCGTGGTGTCCTTTGCCTCGCGCCCCCGCCACAGCGACATCCCGATCGCTGCGACGATAGCCATGAGGCTTCCGCTCGCCGCAATCGCCGCGCCCTCCAGGAAGACCTTCGGCGCGTAGGCGTCGTAGAAAAACCACCACCAGAAAAAGGCTGGCGGCGGATAAACGGGCTGTCCAGCCAATTCGAACCACGGCGGACCGAGTTGGCTTTGAAAGCCGAGCCGCCCTGCCGTCCACTGTGTTGCTCCCCATGTCGTCGCGACGACGATCAGAAAGGCGGTGAGTATCTGGCCCCATAAAACCTTGCTTGCCGGCATCGATCGTTTCCCAAATGGATGATCGGAACAACCGAAAAGCTCGAATTCCTAAATCCGCAAGAAGAAAGGGGCGGTCGAAGCAGCATGGCGTACCCGGACGTGGAAAGACTTGCCCGATGCGGGCTCGAATGTTGAACGAGCATCGGGGGGCTGCTTTCTTCTGGAGCCGTTGAGCCGCTACTTTGCCCAATGATAATTAGTTGTCTCGGCTCAGATGGCATTTGACGAGATGGACGGGTTCTTGGAGAACCGCGGATTGCCCACGACCAAATGAACAAGAGCCCTCAGCGGCGCGCCGAGCCGGAGAACGCTCTAGTCCCGGCAAGTGGTGGTCAGCCGGAATTGCCGTTCTGCTGAGCTCGAATCTTACCGCCTCCCTGATCGGTAGCGCGATAGATCCAGAGCCGACTCGATGAGCAGACCCATCAAGTCTGTTCAATTTTGTTAATCAATTCAGTCACATCAACTATTGCCATGGACTTTCGTTGGAACTGTTGCGCGCGCCGGCCTCACGGGTCGCGGAATCTATTGGGCCGCACCAAAGTTCCAGATGTCCCGATGCAGGCGCCACGTCCCGTCGTCCCCTTTTTTCCAAACGACAATGTACTTGCCCGCAACGGTGGAAGGGGCACCGCCTTTGCTCGGCACACCGAGCGTAAATGCGCCAACTTCGTAGGCGAGATTCCCGCTCTCTTCCACTTCCAGCGCCTTCAGGGTGAGATTCTTCATCCCGGCCTTGATTGCGCCCTGCCAGAATTCTTCCACGCCCTTGCGGTCATCGACGCGTTTGCCGTCGGGTGGCAGCAGGGCGGCATCGTCGGTATACATTTGACCTACCGCTGCTGCGTTTCCGCTGTTGAAGGCGTCCATGAATTTTACCAACGCCGCTTCGATGTCCTCACGAGCCGAGTGGGCGGCCGCAGACAATGCAGACGAAAGAAGCAGCACAGCAGCAAATGCAAATGACTGAACCAGTCTCATTTCGTCCTCCCTTGCGTGCCCGACATGCCCACCCGATGAATAGCGCCGACCCAAGGGCGCCGCGGCGCGTTCGATGGCCAGGCGCGTATTTTATTAGACTTATCTGATATGACGGCGCAAGCGCAACTGCGACCCTCGGAATGACCAGCGTAGCAGCTGCCGGAGAACTTCAAAGCGGCGGCTACCGCCTCACTGCCCTCCTCGTCTCGACGAAAGAGTTCGTTCGAATGATGCTTTTCCGTGGCTTTGCTCGCAAGTTTTCGTCAGCCAGCACAGGGCCTCCTCTTACGGTCGCTGGTCGTCAAGGCCCAGCGGCCACTAGCTGACAGTCCCCCCCGTAGCCAAGCCGCTGGGCCCCTCGACGTGGGGAACGAGCATTGGAGACGATGTCGCGCTTTCCGTTACAGCCCGAAGGCGGTGACAGATGACCGCGTCAGCCTCTCCACTCCGAGCTACGATTTCACGCATTCGATCAGGCACAGCTCTCTCGGGCACCAAGCATGAGTCAGCTCCCGAATGAGCAGGTGCCGCCCAGTTCAGCTTCGGCCCTTGCGCGCGCAAAGTATTGGGCGAGATCGATCGGCAGTCCGATCGGCAAATTGGGGCAGCGATGGCGAGAATGAATGCCAGGAACTTCCCTTCGGTGCCGCTTCGTCGATCTGTTTGCCGAGAAGACGCGCGCTGCGTGCCGCCCCCCATACCGCAGAGAACTCACTTCAGGTCACACACACACGACGCCACCGAGATCCTGCATCACTTTTCTACTCCGACGCCGCCACGTCACCAAGATCAGTCGCGAGCGTGATCGCGGCTATCAAATCGGGATCGCGCACCGGAGCGCTCTATGAGTGAGCCCCGAACGGCGCGCTCGAGCAATCCGGCTCGACGTAAAGCGGGCCATCCGTGCCGGCCTCGTGACTAAGACGGGCGAATGGCGGTTCCTGGACTCACCTTTTTGGTCTGAAGTCGCTTCCTTGAGCCGGTGGCGGAGTTCTTGCTTGATCGACCTCAGCACTGTTTAGAATCGGTTTTCGGAAAATTTGTCTTGTGGCATCAATTTTCATGGGATAGGATCATTTTTCATAGGTTTTGCCGACTAAACCAAAATTCAATGGAAGGATTCGCGTTTCATGCCTGCGGTGCAACAGCACCAATTTTCAGGTCCTGTTACCGTTTTTCAGGAAATCCGCCTTCCTGAAACGGCGACCCCGGCCGGGTACAGCGCCCTGATCGGAGCCTACAGGCTCGCCGCGCCCTTGCCCCGTAGGTTGTTCGCCACTGGCGAGCATCATCGCATTACCGAACGGGATGGCTGGCGGATCATGACCCCCCGCCATGCCCCAAATCCTACCCTCGAAGGCCACCTGACCTTTGCGCTCAAGTACGAGGGACTGGACCTTGCCGTCCTCAAGCGGCTGTTCCAAGTGACCGGTCCCGCGCCGATCGAGGCGCTGGTCCGTGAAAGCCCGACCGGCAGTTATGCCCGCCGCATCTGGTTTTTATATGAATGGCTGAGGGACGCGCGTATCGATCTGCCGGACGCGGAGGCCGGACGATACATTCCGGTTGTCGATCCCGAGCTGCAGTGGCCCGGACCCGACAAGACCGCTTCGCGCTATCGCGTAAGGGACAATCTCCCCGGCACGCGTGAGTTCTGCCCTCTGGTGTTCCGCACCAAGATTCTCGAAAAATTCATCGGCCTTGAACTACCGCGGCGCGCGGAGGCAATCGTAGCGGACGTGCCGCGCGACCTCCTTGCTCGGACCGCCGCCTTTCTTTTGCTCAAAGACTCGCGATCAAGCTACGCGATCGAGGGCGAGCACCCGCCGCAAGATCGCATCCAGCGCTGGGGCCGCGCCATCGGCGAAGCCGGCCGCTGGCCGATCGATCGCGATGAGCTGCTGCGTCTGCAAAGAATTGTACTTGGTGACGCTCGTTTCGTAAGACTTGGCTTCCGAAAAGAAGGAGGTTTCGTCGGTGAGCATGATCGAGACAACGGTACGCCCTTGCCCGATCACATCAGCGCTCGGCCCGAGGACCTGCCGCGGCTAATCGATGGAATGGCGGCGTTCGATCAGGGCCCCGCGCAAAAGCTTGATGCAGTCGTAGCCGCCGCAATCCTCGCCTTCGGCTTTGTCTATATTCACCCGTTCGAGGACGGAAACGGCCGCATTCACCGCTACCTAATCCACCACGTCCTTGCCATGCGCGGCTTCAATCCGCCGGGAGTGGTCTTTCCCGTCTCGGCCGCGATCCTGGACCAGATCAACGAGTACAGGGGCGTGCTCGAGAGCTATTCGCAGCGCCTTCTGCCGTTGGTGGAATGGGAACCGACGCCGCAATTCAACGTCCGGGTGCTGAATGACACCGGTGATTTCTACCGGTTCTTCGATGCAACCCCGCACGCCGAATTCCTCTATGCTTGCGTTCAGCGGACGATCGAACGGGACCTTCCCGAGGAAACCGCATTTCTGCAGCGCTACGATCAGTTCCGGCAGCAGGTGGACGCCTTTATCGACATGCCCGAGCGGTTGACCGATCTGCTCTTCCGTTTTCTTCACCAGAATGATGGCCATCTATCGAACCGCGCGCGCGAGAAGGAATTCGCCGCGCTGACCAGTGACGAGGCAGGAAGAATCGAGGCGATCTACGCGCAAACCTTTGGTGCCCATTGAAGGTGTGATCATCAGGATCGATTTTAGTCCGACGGTTTGCGATTCCCTTGTCCCTGCCTTCATCTCCGATGCTTGACTTGTCGCCGAGACATGCACGATTTTTTCCGCACGGTCTGACCGGCCGCCGATCAGCCGCGGCCAGAACGCGCTTGACAAACCGGAGCGGTCCCGTCCAACCTCACGCATTCACCAGGGGAGTCCCGGCAAGGGGCTGAGATACTGCTGGCATTCGCGGCGCAGTGACCCGTTGAACCTGATCCAGTTCATACTGGCGTAGGGACGGTGCAAGCGCTTTGCGGGAGTTTACGCCCGAGGTCCTGTTTCGGCAGGTCGACAGAAGCGTCTTTTCATCCTTCCGGCACAGAACTGGGTCTCCAATGCAACGAGCAAAGGAGCCTCAAGATGAATGCCCTCACCCCCGCCGTCTCGACGGGACCGCTGCCTGCCTCACGCAAAATCCACAAATCCGGTACCATCCACCCGCAGCTCAGGGTGCCGATGCGCGAAATCTCCGTCCATCCGACGGCAGGCGAGCCGCCGGTGACCGCTTACGATCCGTCCGGCCCCTATACCGACCCGACTGTCGAAACCAGCATCGAAAACGGCCTTGCACGGCTTCGCCATGAATGGGTCACCGCGCGCGGCGATGTCGAAGCCTATGACGGCCGCCACGTCCGGCCAGAAGACAATGGGTTTGCGGCAGGCGAGCGCCTAACACCGGAATTTCCAGTCCGCAACCGGCCACTCCGGGCCCAGACCGGCAAGGCGGTGACACAGCTTGCCTATGCGCGCGCTGGCATCATCACGCCCGAAATGGAGTTCGTCGCCATCCGCGAGAACCTTGGTCGCGAGATCCTGCACGGCAAGCTTGAGCGCGACGGCGAGGCCTTCGGCGCGGCGATCCCCGACTTCGTCACGCCTGAATTCGTCCGCCACGAGGTGGCGCGCGGACGCGCGATCATTCCCGCCAACATCAATCATCCCGAGAGCGAACCGATGATCATCGGCCGCAATTTCCTGGTCAAGATCAACGCCAATATCGGTAACTCCGCCGTCACATCGTCGATGGCTGAAGAGGTCGAAAAGATGGTGTGGGCGATCCGCTGGGGCGCCGACACGGTGATGGATCTGTCGACCGGCCGCAACATCCACAACATCCGCGAATGGATCGTGCGCAACTCGCCGGTGCCGATCGGCACGGTGCCGCTCTACCAGGCGCTCGAAAAGGTTGGTGGCATCGCCGAGGACCTGACCTGGGAGGTCTACCGCGACACGTTGATCGAGCAGGCCGAGCAAGGCGTTGACTATTTCACCATCCACGCCGGCGTGCGGCTGCATTACATCCCGCTGACCGTTGACCGGGTCACGGGTATCGTCTCGCGCGGTGGCTCGATCATGGCAAAATGGTGCCTGCACCATCACCGGGAAAGCTTCCTCTACGAGCACTTTGCGGAGATCTGCGACATCTGCCGCGCTTATGACGTCTCCTTCTCGCTCGGCGACGGCCTTCGTCCCGGCTCGATCGCCGATGCCAACGACGCGGCGCAATTCGCCGAGCTGGAAACGCTCGGCGAGCTGACGCAGATCGCCTGGGCGAAAGATTGCCAGGTGATGATCGAGGGGCCCGGCCACGTGCCGATGCACAAGATCAAGGCGAACATGGACAAGCAGCTCGCCGTCTGTGGCGAGGCGCCGTTCTATACGCTTGGACCGCTGACGACCGACATCGCGCCGGGCTACGACCACATCACTTCCGGCATCGGCGCGGCGATGATCGGCTGGTTCGGAACGGCCATGCTCTGCTACGTCACGCCCAAGGAGCATCTCGGCCTTCCCGACCGCGATGACGTCAAGACCGGCGTGATCACCTACAAGATCGCAGCGCACGCGGCCGACCTGGCGAAGGGCCACCCGGCGGCGAAAGTCAGGGATGACGCCCTTTCCCGCGCGCGCTTCGAGTTCCGCTGGGAGGACCAGTTCAACCTGTCGCTCGACCCCGAAACCGCACGGTCCTTCCACGACCAGACCTTGCCCAAGGAGGCGCACAAGCTGGCGCATTTCTGCTCGATGTGCGGACCGAAATTCTGCTCGATGCGTATCTCTCACGACATCCGCGCCGAGGCACAGAAAGAGGGCATGGCGGCGATGGCGGCGAAATACCGCGAGGGCGGCGATCTCTACGTGCCAGCGGACGAGACCGTCGCACCGCTCACGCCTCAGCCAGGTAAGCCGTCATGAAGGTGCTGATAAAGGGGGCCGGCGTCGCCGGCCTCACCGCCGCCTTCGAACTCGCCGCCCGCGGCGCGACGGTCACGGTCGCCGAGATCCGGCATGGCCTTGGAGGCAATGCGTCGTGGTTCGCCGGCGGCATGCTGGCGCCATGGTGCGAGCGTGAAAGCGCCGAGCAGCCGGTGCTGGACCTTGGACGTGACGCTGCCGACTGGTGGGATGCGGTGCTGCCGGGTCAGGTGACACGGGGCGGAACACTTGTCGTGGCCGCCCCGCGTGATGCCGGCGAGCTCGACCGCCTCGCCAGCCGCACGTCGGGCCATCGGCGTGTCGACGAAGACGAAATTGCGCTCCTGGAGCCCGACTTAGCCGGCCGCTTTCGCCGCGGATTGCTCTTTCCCGATGAGGGCCATCTCGATCCGCGCCAGGCGATGGCAGCACTTCATGACAAGCTCGCAGCCATGGGTGTCAAATTCCACTTCGGCACCGACGCCCGGCATGTTTCCGGTTTCGATCGTCAGATCGATTGCACGGGAATGGCAGCCGCCGATGACAGGCTTCGCGGCGTTCGCGGCGAAATGCTGATCCTAAACACGCCAGACTTCTCGCTGTCGCGCCCGGTCCGGTTGCTGCATCCGCGCTTTCCGCTCTATGCGGTACCGCGTGCCGACGCCCAGTTCATGATCGGTGCGACGATGATTGAAAGCCGGTCCGCCAGACCGGTCACGGCGCGCTCCATGATGGAGCTTCTGGGTACCGCCTATGCCCTCCATCCGGCCTTTGGCGAGGCCGAGATCGTTGAAACCGGTGTCGGCGTCCGTCCAGCCTTTCCCGACAATCTGCCGCGCGTCGAAATGAGCGGAGACACCGTCGCGATCAACGGGCTCTATCGCCATGGCTTTCTTCTCGCCCCCGCCATGGCGCGCCTGGCGGGCGAAATTGTCTTCAATCACGACAAACCCGTGGAGCTTGCTCATGAAACTGATGGTCAACGGCAAAGTGCATGAGGTTGCCGCCACCACGCTGGCCGAGCTGCTTGCCGCGCTTGACTATGAGGGCGATTGGCTCGCGACCGCCGTCAACAACGACCTCGTGCACAAAGCCAGCCGGGCGGAATTCCAATTGAACGACGGCGACCGGATCGAAATCCTCTCGCCCATGCAGGGAGGCTAGCATGTTCGATCTTCTCGGGACGACGCTTCCCTCCCGCCTGCTTCTCGGCACCGCTCAATATCCTTCGCCGGCCATCCTTGCCGATGCAGTCAGGGCATCGGGCACCTCGGTGGTGACCGTCTCGTTGCGCCGTGAAATGGCAGGCGGCAGGGCTGGCGAAAAATTCTGGTCGTTGATCCGGTCGCTTGGTGTCAGAATCCTGCCCAACACTGCTGGCTGCCACTCCGTCAAGGAAGCGGTCACGACCGCACAAATGGCGCGCGAAGTCTTCGGCACGCCCTGGATCAAGCTCGAAGTGATCGGCAATCACGACACGCTGCAGCCGGACGTGTTCGGTCTGCTCGAAGCCGCCCGCATCCTGTGCGAGGACGGTTTTGCGGTGTTCCCGTATACTACCGACGACCTTGTCGTCGCCGAGCGGCTGCTTGCGGCGGGCTGCAAGGTCTTGATGCCCTGGTGCGCACCGATCGGTTCCGCCCTCGGGCCGGTCAACATCATGGCGCTGCGCTCGATGCGCGGACATTTCCCTGATGTCCCGCTGATCGTGGATGCTGGTCTCGGACGGCCATCGCACGCGGCAACAGTCATGGAGTTCGGCTTTGATGCCGTGCTCCTGAACACAGCGGTCGCCAAGGCGGCCGATCCGGTCGGCATGGCGCGTGCGTTCGGCAAGGCGGTCGACGCCGGTCGAGAAGCTTTCAGCTCGGGGATGCTCGAACCCCGCGACGTCGCGGTGCCATCGACACCAACATTCGGCAGGGCGGTTTTCTCATGAAGCTCGATCCCTTCTACCTGATCGTCGACAGCGCCGCCTGGATCGAACGGCTGGTGCCACTTGGCGTCAAGCTGGTTCAGTTGCGCATCAAGGATAGGGACGAGGCCACGCTGCGGACGGAAATCCGCCGCGCGAACGGCGTCTGCGCGGTCCATGGTTGCCAACTGATCGTCAACGATTATTGGCGGCTCGCCATTGAGGAAGGCTGCGACTTCGTCCATCTCGGCCAAGAGGATTTGGCTGCGGCCGACCTGCTGGCGATTAAGTACGCCGGATTGAAGCTCGGGCTCAGCACGCACGATCATCTCGAACTGGAAACGGCCATCGCTGCCGAGCCCGACTATATCGCGCTCGGCCCCATCTATCCCACCATCCTGAAGCAGATGAAATGGGCGCCGCAAGGGCTCGAGCGGATCAGCGAGTGGAAGCATCGAGTGGCGCCGATCCCATTGGTCTCCATCGGCGGCCTCAACCCCGACCGGCTCGACGGTGTCTTCGAGGCTGGTGCGGACAGCGCGGCGGTGGTCACCGACATCACGTTGAATGCCGATCCCGAAGCGCGCACGCGAGAATGGATCGAAAAGACAAAGCCATGGCGCTGAGGCGAGAACCGCATGTGCTCGTGGTCGGCGGATCAGACCCCAGCGGTGGGGCTGGAATTGCACGTGATATCGAGACGATCTCTTCCATTGGCGTGCGCACCTGCCTGGCTGTCACAGCGCTGACGGTGCAGACGCACGAAGCCGTAATGGAAATCCATCCTTCGCAGCCCGATCTTGTGGCCGATCAGATGTGCGCCGCGCTACAGGCCAACAAGGTGGCGGCAATTAAGATCGGCATGCTCGCAACGGCTGAGATCGTCGTTGCCATTGCCGGCGTGCTGCGCGAAAATCCGCAGGTGCCGGCAGTGCTCGATCCGGTGCTGGCCTCGAGCTCCGGCCGGGCGCTTCTGGAAGCAGGTGCCATCGCTGCCATGAGGCGCGACCTGATGCCGCTTTGCTGCCTTGTGACCCCCAATCTCCTGGAGCTGGCGCTCCTTGTTGGTGCGGAACCGCCAGCCGACGAGAGCGACGCGGTGAGACTGGGACGGAAATTGCTGGCAGCCGGCGTGCCGGGCCTGCTGATCAAAGGGGGCCACGCATCAGGACCTCGATCAACCGATATTCTGTTGCGTTCCGATCAAGAACCAATCCGCTTCGACGCACCTCGTCTTGTCGCATCAATGCGCGGGACGGGTTGCATGCTGGCTAGCGCGATTGCGGCGCATCTGGCGAAGGCGAAGCCGCTCGAAGACAGTGTGCGCGAAGGCAAGCGGCTTGTCTTGGCCATGTTTAAGAAGAATGCAGCAGACCGACGAAATTTGTAAGATTTTCCAACTCTCGAAAGACACGCCTGCCGCTCGCGGGTCCGGGCTGGTAATTTACCCTCGTAATTCACCTCACTCGACAGGAGTAGTTTGACGGCCTCGCCAGGCGGCGACCGCGAGATCAACGATGGCGAGGCGGCCGTCGTGCGCCGTATCTAGTGCGTTGTGTGGCATCCTTTCCCCCCATCCGACTGCGATCCTGGAATTCACCTTGGTCGCGAGCTCCTGCTAAACGATGCCCCTCGACGGGAGCGGTCGATCCCGCGTCTCGGCTGCGGCGGCGCTAGGCTGACGCTCCTTATGCCGTCCTGTTGAACCGGACTCGGGATCACGAACTGCTCCATGCGGCACTCGTTGACAAGCCTGCCGTGATATGAACAGGATTATACAGGATCACTGAACAGGTACCCATATGAAGCGGCGCTCGGTTCAACTGTCTCCCGGCACGGGCAAGCCCGAACAGATCGCCACCGTTCTCGAACATGAAATCCGCTCCGGTGTTCTCGGCTTCGGCGACCGGCTGCAAAGCGAGAACAAGCTCGTCCAGCGTTTCTCCGTCAGCCGCAACACCGTCCGCAAAGGCCTCGAGGAACTGTCCAACCGCGGGCTGATCACGACCAAAGTCGGCATCGGCTCTTTCGTCACCTTCGATGGCAAGCCCGTTGATGACTCCATCGGTTGGTCGCGGGCGCTCGCCAACGCCGGCGCCAACGCCGAGACGCGGACGCTGCGGCTCGAGGTGATCGAGGACCCCCGTCTTGCCGCACTGCTTGGTATAGAAAACCCGTTTTTCATCGCTGTCGACCGGGTGCGCACCAATGCCAGCGACGGCCACGCCATCTCCATCGAGCGCAGCCGCCTGCCATTGTCGCCGGAACTGGAGGACGTGCCGTTGCGCGGCCTGCGCGAAGGCTCGCTGCACCAGACGCTGCGCGGCGCGGGCCTCATTCCCGACCATGGCGAGGAATGGGTCGGCATCGAAATGCTCAACGCCGAGGACTCTGCAATCCTCGGTTGCCCGCAAGGCACGCCGTTCCTTCGCGGTCGCCGGTTGACCCGCGCCGCCGATGACCGGCCGATCGAATATGTGACCAGCCTGCTCAACCCGGCGCATTTTGCGCTGCATATGAGGTTCTGAGAGATGCCGGACGACACCGGGAGCATAACCGATCGGGCCATGGGAGCGCTTGTGGGCGGGGCACTGGGAGATGCGCTGGGAATGCCGACGCAGCTTTTGTCGCCGGCGCGGATTGCCGAACTCTACGGTCATGTCGAGGACTTCATTGCTGCTTTCCCCGACCATCCGGTGTCGAAGGGACTCCCGGCCGGGACGATCACCGACGACACAGAACAGGCGCTTCTGCTTGGCCGTATCCTGGTCGAATCCGGTAACCGGTTCGACCATGCGAGGTGGGTCAGCGCGCTGCTCGACTGGGAACGCGATGTCAAGGCGCGCGGCAGCTACGATCTGCTGGGACCATCAACCAAACGCGCCATCGACGCGATCAATAACGGTATGCCAGCCGAGGAAGCGGGACGCAGCGGCGACACAAATGGTGCAGCCATGCGCATCGCGCCGGTCGGCATCATGATGCCGCCAGAGCCGCTTGACGCATTGGTCGGCAAAGTGGCCGAAACTTGCAGGGCGACGCACAACACGTCAATCGCAATCGCTTCGGCCGCAGCGGTCGCTGCCGCCATCAGTCGCGGCATCGCTGGCGGTGACTGGCGCGCCGCTTCCGACAGCGCCATCGCCGGGGCGAGGCACGGAGCAACGCTCGGCTATTGGGTGACCGGCGGTGACATCGCCGCGCGCATTGGGTGGGCGCAGAAGCTCGTACGCGGCAAGGAGACGAGTGACGCGATCCGGCTGATCACCGATCTGGTCGGCACCGGCGTCGCCAGTCAGGAGTCCGTTCCGGCTGCATTCGCGGTGCTGGAAGTCGCCGGCGGCGATCCCTGGCAAGCGGCAGTCATCAGCGCCAATCTCGGTGGCGACACCGACACGATCGGCGCCATCGCGGCCGGCATGGCCGGTGCCTGCACTGGCTTTTCCCGATTGCCACAGAAACACATCGCCCGGATCAAAGGCCTAGACATTGGGCGGGTGCGCGCGCTCGCCGCCGACTTGGTCGCCCTGCGGGCGGCGAAGAGCAGGTCCGGCAAGGAGGCGGCAGCATGAGCGGGCGTCTCGTCCATATCGGCAGCGCGGTGGTCGACTATGTCTACCGCATCGATGCCTTGCCGGCACCGGGCACGGAGAAGACCGCGTCAAGCTATGCACAAGTCGCCGGCGGCGGCTTCAACATGATGGTCGCGGCCAGCCGCACCGGCATGAAGGTGGTGTTCGGCGGCCAGCTCGGCAGCGGACCCAATGGCGACTTCCTGCGCGCGGCCTTAGCCAGTGAGGGGATCGAGACACTGACGACGCCATCGGCGGTTATGGACAGTGGCAATTGCGTCGCCATGATCTCGAGCGATGCCGAGCGCACCTTCGTCTCATGGCCTGGTGCGGAGAGTGTGCTCAGCCTTGACATGATGGCGCTCATCTCGGTCGCACCGGGCGACTGGGTGTTCACCTCCGGCTATACGCTTAGCTATCCGGGAAGCCGAGAGGCGCTTGTCGACTGGATCGAGGTGCTGCCGGCGGAAATTCCTTTAGTCTTCGATCCGACGCCGATCATCTCAGACATTCCGCGCACCATTCTCGACCGGGTGCTGGCGCGCACAAGCTGGCTGAGCTGCAACGCCGCCGAAGCGGCTGAGATCGCCGGCACCGGCGATGTAAAGGCTATTGCTGCCCGGCTGCTGGCCAGCCACTGCCCCAACGCGGCAGGCGTTGTCGTCCGCGCTGGCGCAAAAGGCTGCTTCGTGCGGCTGGCCGACGGCACCGCCCAAGATGTGCCCGGGTTCAAGGTCGCGGCGGTAGACACTAACGGCGCCGGCGACACTCATATCGGCGCCTTAGTCAGCGCGCTGTCGCACGGCGTGTCGCCGTTCGAAGCGGCGCGTTACGCCAATGCGGCGGCGGCGCTCTCGGTCACCCGCCATGGCGGGTCGTCGGCGCCGAACGACCAGGAGATCCAGCGATTCCTCAGCCATGACGATCGACCGACGACCGTGCATGGCCGGAAGCAAGAGGCCCATTTGTGACAGCCTAATGGGATAACAAGCCCGCCAACCGGGCAATAATGAGAGGAACGAACATGCGCATGCCCAAACTGACTGCTTTTCTGACGGCAACCGCTGTCTTCGCTTCGGCGCTTACGCTGGCCGCCAGGGCCGACGAGGTGCACGTACTCAACTGGAAGGGCTATGGCGCCGACGAGCCGTGGGCCATAGCCGCCTTCGAAAAGGCAACCGGCAACAAGGTCGTCAACGACTTCTTCAATTCCGAACAGGAGATGCTGACCAAGCTCAGGACCAATCCCGGCCTTTACGACGTCGTCATGATCAACGCCGCCTTCAACGATCAGGCGATGGCGGAAAAGCTCATTCAGCCGATCGACACGTCCAAGCTGCCGAACTATGCCGACATCAGCAAGGACAAGGCCGGATCATCGATGCTTGTCCATGACGGCAAGGTCTATGGGGTGCCGTGGGTTTGGGGGCTGACGGCGCTCGCCATCAACGACAAGTCATTCGACAAGCCGCCGACGAGCATCGCCGAAATGTGGGATCCCGCTCACAAGGGCCGCGTCACCATCCGTGATGATGCCGTCGAGGCGGTTCAGTTCGGCGCCATTGCCACCGGCCAGAACATCAACGACATCAAGGATATCGAGGCGGTCAAGGCGAAGCTCACCTCGCTGATGCCGCAGATCAAGACGTTCTGGAGCTCGGAGAACGACTGGAACCAGATGGCTGCCTCTAACCAGATCGACATCGGCACCTATTGGAGCGGCTCGGCCGATCGCGCCAAGACCCATTTCAAGCTGCCGGTCTCGCTCGTGATCCCGCAGGAGGGCGCTGTCGCCTGGCTCGACGCCTTCTCAATTCCGGTCGGTTCCAAGAATGTCGCCGGCGCCGAGGCCTTCATCAACTACATGATCGACCCGAAGTTCTATGTCGAATGGGTCACCAAGGTCGGAGCCCCGGTATCCGCCAACACCAAGGCTGTAGAAGCACTTCCCGGGGATGCGTTCAACCGCAAGGTGATGGGTGACCCGGCAGTCGCCAAGCGCATTCAGTTCCAGGCGCCGATCACAGACGCCCAGCGCGAAACCTATCTGTCGCTCTGGCAGCAGCTCAAGGTCGACGTGAAGTAACAGCAGAAGCCGGCATCAGCCGACCATCCATGTCGGCTGATGCTTCCCCATCCTGGGAGGTGGATGTCATGGCAGCACAGGTTGCGGCCGCGTCGCGCAGCGGATTGAGATCGGCCTTGCCACTGCTGGCGCCTGCCTATCTCTGGCTGACGGTTGCGATCTTCCTGCCGCTCTCAGCCATGGTCTTCTTCTCCTTCATGACCGACCTGCCGCTGTCGGGAAAGCCGTGGGCGTTCACGCTCGAAAACTATGCCGCCTTCTTTTCACAAAGCCTTTATCTGACATTGCTTTTGGCCTCGCTGCGCCTCGGCCTCGAGGTGACGCTGTGGTGCATCGTCATCGGTTATCCCGCCGCTTATGTGCTGGCCAAGGTGCTGAAAGGCCGCACCCGAGAGGCGATTTTCCTGCTCGTCATCCTGCCGTTCTGGTCGAACGGGCTGGTGCGTATCTTCTCCTGGGCGATGGTGTTGCGTGAAGGCGGCATTCTCGACACTGCGCTCAACGCCGTCCTGCCGTTCAAGATCAACATCGACCTAATGTATTCCTATCCGGCCGTAATCATCGGGCTGGTGCACTCCTACGTGCCTTACATGGTGCTGACCTGCTATCTGACCCTGCAGGCCATCGATGACTCGCTAATCGAAGCCGGGCGCTCGCTCGGCGCCTCGCGGCTGCAGGTGCTGAATCGAGTCATCATTCCGCTGTCGATGCCGGGGCTGGTGGCGGGCGCAGCGCTCGTCTTCGTCCCGGTTGTTGGTTCGTTCATGGAACCGCGCATCCTCGGCGGCCGTACCGGCACCTTTTACGGCACTGTCATCGAGGACCAGTTCGTCGCCGTGTTCAACTGGCCGCTGGGTGCTGCGCTCTCCTTTATCCTGTTGGCCGTCGTGCTGGTCATCCTGGCGGTTGCCTCGCCGGTGCTGCGGAGGGCTACGTGATGGCGACGACACGTGTTCTCGAATGGCTCGGCCGCCTTTACATCTGGCTATTGCTCGCCTTCCTCTATGTGCCAATCATCATCATGGCGCTAATGTCTTTCAACGTTTCGCCCTTCTACCAGCTGCCGTTCGAATGGACGGCGGAATGGTATGTCTCGCTGTGGCAGAACGACCAGCTTATCTCAGCCACCTGGAACAGTGTCGAAATCGCAGTCATCACTACCATCATCTGCGTCGTGCTTGGCTCGGCGGCGTCACTTGCGCTCTACCGCTATGAGTTTCGCGGCAAGAAATTCCTGCAGGCGCTGCTGTTTCCGCCAATCGCCATTCCGTGGCTGATAACCGGCACGGCGATGTTGATCTTCTTCTTCGGCGTCGGCATTGGGCGCGGCCTGTTCGCCATCCTGCTTGGCCACGTCGCGCTTGCGCTTCCCTACGTCATTGTCGTCGTGTCGGCCCGACTGCAGACCTTCGCGCACGAGCTGGAAGAGGCGGCGCGCTCGCTCGGCGCCAATCAATGGCAGTTGACGAACCGCGTCACGCTGCCCTGGATCATGCCGGGCGTCATTGCCGGTGGGCTGTTCGCCTTCGCCGTGTCCTTCGACCAGTTCGTCGTATCCTACTTCTTGTCGACGCCCGGCCAGACGACGCTGCCGGTCGAAATCTACGCCGCGATCCGCAAGGGTTTCACGCCCGAGATCAATGCGGTCTCGACGATCATCATTGTCGTGTCGATGGCGCTGATGCTGCTGACAGCGCGCTTCTTCAAATTCGGCGGAGAGAAATAATGGCTGGCGTCCAAGTAGCGAACGTGTCGCGCGCTTTCGGTGCCCACAAGGCGCTGGACGATGTGTCTATCGATTTCGCCGACGGCGGCTTCTACGCCCTGCTCGGTCCCTCCGGCAGCGGCAAGACCACGCTGCTGCGCCAGATCGCCGGCTTCGACTTTCCCGACTCTGGCCGCATCTCCATAGGCGGCGAAAGTGTCGAGCGGGTGCCGGTGGAGAAGCGGCGCATCGGCATGGTGTTCCAGAACTACGCCCTGTTTCCCAATATGAGCGTTGCTGGCAATGTCGCCTTTGGCCTGTCGGTGCGCGGCGAGCCCAAGGCGGTGATTGCCAGCGAGGTACAGCGCGCACTCGACCTTGTGCAACTCGGCAGGCTCGGCGGCCGCCGGCCGCATCAGCTGTCCGGCGGCCAGCGCCAACGGGTTGCGCTCGCTCGCGCGATCGTCATCCGGCCGCGCGTGTTGTTGCTCGACGAGCCGCTCGGAGCGTTGGACAAGGCGCTGCGGGTCGACATGCAGATCGAGCTCAAGCGCATCCAGCGCGAGATCGGCATCACCACCATCTTCGTCACCCACGACCAGGAAGAAGCGCTGACGATGAGCGACCGCATCGGCATTCTGCGCGATGGCAAGCTGGTGCAGGAAGGCTCGCCCGAGGAGATCTACGATCGGCCGAAGAGCGAGTTTGCCGCCACTTTCCTGGGCGACGCCAACATCCTTCGCGGCGACAGCACGGGCAACGGCATCCGACTGCCGGACGGCACAGCGATTGCCGCCGGCGCGGGTGCCAAGCTTGCCGCTGGGGCCAAGGCAAGCTGCGCCGTGCGGCCCGAACGCATCCGCATCTTCACCGATGCCGAGGCTCCGGATGCGGCCAACGCGAATCTGCTGCGAGGCCAGGTATCGAAGCGCATCTTCGCCGGAAATAGCAGCACCTACTTTGTCGAGCGTGCTGGCCAGACGCTCAAGGTGATTGTGCAGAACACCGGCGCTGGCAGGCTGGCGGAAGGTCAGGATGTCGTGCTGCATTGGTCGCCGGAAAGCACAGTCTTGATCGTCGCGGGGTAGCAGGCCAGAGATAGACCACTGACCGACTCAGATGGGGCTTTTGTGATGGTAAAAGATTGCGACCTCCTGGTTGAGGTCCGCGCCAGAAACGCCGATACGTCCCGCCTACGAGACCATGCCATTTTTTGGTGGTCTTGCGGCCCGGAGCAACCGATCCCGGCAATGATGATGGACAACGACATGGTTGGCATCGCCAAGGTCTTGCCGATTGACAGTTTCACTCAGAAGCGGTGCGCCGGGCTTGCGGCTAGTGCGCCGTTTGCTGCTGTTTTGAGATTTGGCCAGGCGCGTATTCATTGGCCTCGAAGACAAGCCTCCGTCAAGCCAGGCATCACGATCTTTGCCTCTAATCCTCCCAGATTCAATGTCGCTTTCGGGACCCGGCAAACCGATCCAAGGCACGGCTGCGAGCACGCGCCCTGGGGAGCCGGAGTAGACCTTTGAGCGGGGTGCGGATGGCAGTTTTGAACGTGCGATCCCATCGTCCCGAACGATGTGGATTTACCAGCAAGTCGTTATTGTTCCTGGGCTCCTTCGCCACGTTCGCTCACGACTGGTCGCGTTTCCTTTCGCCGTTTCTGTGGGAAACCTGTGGGATGAGCACACCGCGTTCGTGTCTTGTGATTTGAGTTATACTCGGAACGGTTTGCGGCGACTTGGAGAAAACCGGCTTCTTCGTGATCTTCTCGGCGGCGTCTGCCAAGAAATTAGGATGATGATGGCCGTAAGTTTCGATCAGGACGTCCACTGTAATGCCAAGAAAGCCCGCAGCCTGCCACAGATCGGTGCCGGCCTGCATCATCCAAGTCGCCGCGGTGTGGCGGAACACGTGCGGAGTAACGTCGGGCCCTAGGCCGGCGATTTCGCGCGCCGTCTTGAAGCTCTTGTCTATCGACTGCACCGGCTTTCCATTCCATTCCACGACAAAATCCTGCGATATCTTGCGACCGATGTTCGCACTTTTGCCGCGCGATTTGGTCTCGAGGTGAAGATCAGTGCGCGCCCAGCGCCGGAGGTGCGCCAGCAGCCGCTCGGGCAACGGTACAGGGGGTTGGCGCTTCTTGGTCTTCCTTGCGCCGGTGGCACCGCGATAGAAGATACCGCGGTCTAGGTCCACATGACCGCGCCCTTTCGTTGGGCGCATGGCGGCACCGCAGATTGCGGCCGAGCGCGTTCCTGTATAAAGTGCGACGAGGATGAAGCGCGCGAGATGTCGCCCAGTGCGCCGGCCACTCGCTTGGCCCTTCCATGTCTGCTTCATTCGCCAAGCTGCCCAGATCAGTGCGGCCGCCTCACTGCGGGTCAACCAGCGTTCGCGGGCGGCGGCCTTGTCTGGCAGGGTGATGACCGGTGCGGCGGTTGTATAACCCTCCTTGCGGTAGTAGTTGATGGCGGCACGAAGATCCTCGAGTTGGCGGCGCGCCGCGGCTTCGGTGGGGCGCGACGCAATGTACTCGCGGCAGAGTTTGCCATTGATGGCGGCGAGAGTTTTTTCCCCGAAGTAATCAAGGACCTTATCCAGCCGAGCCGCCGTCTCTTCTGGTGTCGCGTGCTTCGGTGCAACCTCTTTAAGGTAGAGGTTGACCACATCGGCAATTAAGACGTCCTCGGCTCCCCGCGCTCGGTGGTATTTGCTTCCAATGTAGGCGGCGAGCGCCTTTTCAGCTTCAGTTCCTGGACGGCCTTTTTCGCCGCCGCCAGCGCTGATGAAGCTGGTTCCATCGCGGATAAACCATCCAGCTTTGTTTCGGCGCGTTCCATCTTTTTTCCAGCTTTCGTCACGCCATACCAGGCGTGGCCCTTTCGAAGTCCGCGGCATAGTTCCCTCATCCTCGCGATTGCCATCAAGCTGACGTATTCCTTTCCGGCGATTAGCTCCGTTTCAAGTCGACCGGCGTCACGTTCCTTGCGTAGGCCTGCTGCGCTCATCGAGCCGTCGGGAAAGGCAATTCGCGCAGCGATTTCGACGCGCAGTGGTGTGGTCTCGTCGAATTGGTCGGGGATTTTCATAAGAAGTCCTCAGCAGTTCTTAGGTCTGAGCTGTTCGCCGACCTCGTTGAGCACTCCGTCCTGTCTCGCCGTTCTGGACACGGTCCTGCCGGAGAACTCTTCTCCAAAAAACCGGCTGCGAAAACCGCCCGCCGGAGGTGCTGCGGCGAAGAGGCGCCTTCGACCTGTCAATCGGAGTGGTTGCGCAACAAGTCTATGGCTGGCCTCTGCTTCCAGTCCGGCCAGACACACTCCTAAAGGGATCCGACCATCGTTTCAGTATCGATACGGCCGGCAGGGCCTATTGCGTCGCAACGCCCGCGCGCGCCGCGCCGCGTTCAGGCGAGCAGGGCAGCGGAGTACCTCCTTCGCTTCTTGGCTGGCAGCGTCATTGCTGGCGACGATTAGCGGCAAGCCGCCCGTGATGACCAACCACGTCCAAATCGATTTCCCGTCGCAAAAAGCGCTCTGTTCGCTCTCGAACTCAGCCGCATGCCCTCGGTGTCGCACGCCACAGCGCCGAAGGCGTGATGAAGAACGCAGATACTTCCAATGGGGCGACCGGCCCGCTCGTCGTTCATCGCCGCGCTGTGGTCCTTAATCGCTACTGCTGCACGTTTGTATGTTGCAGCCGCGTTTGTAAACAGGAACGCCGTCACTGAGTTGCTACCCCGCAACAACCTCGGTTGGCTGCCAAGCACAAGAGGACGAGGAGTGCCGGGATCTCCATGACGAGTTTGAAGGTCGAGAGAGAGGCTCTCGACTGCCCGTCTCGGAGTACATCCCGATGGCGACTACCCCTCAGAAAATTACCCTTCTGTCCTCGCGAGACATTGCCTTCAAGAACGTGGAGTTCTCCATGTCCCAGGTCCGCGTCAAGGCTGACATCTGGATCGAGGACCTACCTGACCTCGTAGCCGAAGTGACGACCCACTCGCACCTCCTCGTGCGCAAGACGACCAGTGGTTGCATCGAGCGCCTTGTCGTCGAGATTCGCGCAGGGTCGGCCAGTCCCACTGAGCCACAGGCGCCCGAACCCGCAATTCTGGGCAAGGTGCTGGAGCGCTATCAGCGCATCGACTCGCGGGAGGATGCATGATGCCCCGACGCGACGCGTCCGAACTGGCCCACCGCCTGGGCCGACAGGCCGAAGCGGTTTGTCGCCACTATCTTTCGAACGGACATCGCGAGGGACGCTACTGGCTTGTTGGCGATGTCCGAAACACGCCGGGTCGCTCTATGTTCGTGCGGCTCGTCGGCTCGCAGAGCGGAAAGGGCGCAGCCGGCAAATGGACTGACGCGGCGACCGGGGAGCATGGCGATCTTCTCGATATCATCCGCGAAAGCCGCGGTTTGAGCGACTTCAGGGACGTTGCCCATGAGGCAATAACGTTTCTCGGCCTACCGCATCCCGGACCAGAGCAGACATCAATGCGGTCGAAGTTGCTGGCCGCGCCGTCGGAAATGTCGGAGAAAGCGCGTCGGCTGTTTGCGATGTCGCAGCCGATTGCGGGTACGGTCGTAGAGGCGTATCTGCACAACCGCAGTATTGCCGCTTTGCACGGGACCGGAAGCCTGCGTTTTCACCCGCGCTGCTACTACCGGCCCGACGAACAAGCGCCGACTGAGACCTGGCCGGCGATGGTCGCTTCCGTTACCGATCTCGACGGCCATTTGACTGGCGTACATCGCACATGGCTTGATCCTTCCGGCAGGGGCAAGGCACCGGTCAGTACGCCGAGGCGCGCGATGGGCGATCTTCTCGGTCACGCGGTTCGCTTTGGCCTACCGGGCGACGTCATGGCGGGCGGCGAAGGCATCGAGACCGTCTTGTCGCTTCGGTGCATCCTGCCCGATATGGCCATGGCAGCGGCACTCTCGGCCGCCCATCTTGCTGCCATGCTGTTCCCCCTCACACTGAGACGGCTCTACATCGTGCGCGACGCCGATCCAGCCGGTAACGGCGCGCGTGACACCTTGATCGAAAGAGCGAATGCTGCCGGGATCGAGCCGGTCGTGCTCTCGCCGGCACTTGGGGACCTCAACGAAGATCTCTGTACGCTAGGCTTGGATGCCGTTCGAGCAGCAGTCCGTGTTCAGCTCGCCCCGCAGGACATCGCCCGTTTCATGGCAGTGGCGGGATAACTCGGAACGAACAGCCTGTCCGCTGTCGCCATCATCACTTGGATGCTCCTGAAGTCGGAGAGAACCGCGCCTGCGGGCCTTCGAGAGGGCGATCGGCCAGCAAACGACTCGGCCCCGCAATGTCTCCGGCCGACTATTTTCCGGCGCGCTCCCCAAGGGAGCGCTTTCCATCGCGAAGCAAAATAGCCGGCCTCCACCCTCCTCCGCTGACACTCCGGCCCTTCGCTTCGCTGCGGGTGCAGGTCCGTCCCGTCCGCCGGCTTCCGTCGCCATGAAGGCCGCGAGGGTCGCGGTCCAACCGGCGGAGCATCCAATGAGCGAGCATGACGACTACGAACCACAGCACTCGTCTTCACCCATCGACCACGTCCTCACCGAACTCCAGCTCTATGGCTACCGTCCCTTCGTGGATGAGCCTGATCCTCGACCGCTTCCAGAGGGCCACTGCGTCGCCGGCGCGATGGCCGACATCTTCGACGCCCTCATCGTGGCACTGCAAGACACTCGCCTCGAGCCCGATCTCGACGATCTTCTGTGGTCGACCGTCAACATCTTTCACCGCGCCGCAGATCGGATCGAGCGCGAACTCGATCACAACGAGCAGGCGCAACGCCGCAGCCAGCGTGAGCAGGACGGCAGCGAAGTGAAATCCGTCGAGCTGGAACGCCTGACGGCCGAAGGGCAGACGCTGATCGAACGCCAAAGCGCCTTCGAACTGATGCGTGATCAGGCCGCGGAGCACTACGAGCGCCACACCGGATCGAGTTGGCGACCGCGCAGCGGATCGATGGTCAACCATCGCAACATGACCTCTGCGCTGATCGACAGCCGCGATTTTCTCAGCGCCAAGAAACGCGCCTCGCAGGAAGTCCTTCTGCCACCTGGCCCGAAAATCGCCTTCACCGCTGGGCTCGACTTCAATGACCACCAGCTGATCTGGGCCAAGCTCGACCAGGTCCACGCCAGGCATCCCGACATGGTATTGATGCACGGGAAATCGCCGAAGGGTGGCGAAAAGATCGCCTCCTGTTGGGCAGACCATCGCAAGGTACCCCAAATCGGCTTTGCCCCTGAATGGACAAAGCATGCCAAAGCCGCCCCGTTCATGCGCAATGATGCAATGCTGGAGGCGCTGCCGATAGGCGTCATCGTCTTTCCCGGGACCGGAATTCAGGACAATCTTGCAGACAAGGCAAAGAAGCTCGGCATCCCAGTCCTCGACTTCCGCCCCAAGGGAGGCGGCGCGTAAGCGCTGCCCGCCGCTACCCTTTTTTCGATTGTACGATACGGCCGCGATCGGGCAGCGGGTACTGTATTTGCAGCTCGCTGGAGTGCTTGGCCCGGGATGCCGGATCTCCGGCTTCCTGCGCCGCCCGTCTTTTTGCGATACTCAAGTCCGCGCCCTAGCAAAGGCGCGCGACGCCGTCACGCTTGCCGTCAACGTTCAGCTGCGTCGCAGCTGGCATCACAGCTGCGAATAACGACGCCCGTTCAACCGAACAGGGCCTGGATCTGGGCGAACTCACCGAACAACCGGCGTGGGCAGGATGCTTTTTTCGGCCATCGCATTGTTAGGATCGTCGCTGACACGGCATCGCGCGACGCACAGTTCGAATCCACAACGGCGTGCCGTCTCGCTCCAAAGATAGCGCATATCCGGTGGTGCACGTCAGCCGTGACTTGAACCGTCACGTGCATGTCTTATGCGCGTTTCCGACAACAGCTTGCGGCTTCGCGATGCCTGTACAGAGGAGCATCGACGCCGGTGATCGTCGTAGCCGGGATTTCGCCAGCGACGGTATCGCCAGGTTCTCCGTTGATGTCTCTATCTGGTGGGCCGCTCCAAACGGCCTCTTTAATGGGCTGATCTGGCCGAAGGTCGGCTGCGCCTCGATCGCCTAAGCCGCAATGGCGCCGATCGACTTTCTTCCCCTGCCGGCTGCGCCGTCATTCCTCGCGAAACAACAAAGTCACTTGGCTGCCATCCTCCGCTGGCGCTGCGGTCGCAAGCGATGCGGCGTCGATCGCCTCCGGCCCGCCGATCGCTATCGAGGCCGCAATGGTGCGGGCTCGAAACAGAGTTCAAGGAGAAAACTCATGGCGATAATCGGAAGCTTCAAGAGGACCGGCAACAACGAGTTCACCGGCGAAATCGTCACCCTCTCGCTCCAGGCCAAGAACGTCCGCATCGTCCCCGAGGCCAACCGCTCTGGCGACAACGCCCCCAGTCACCGTGTCTTCGTCGGGCGGGTCGAGATCGGCGCCGCTTGGTCCAAGCGCTCCAATGAGGGCCGCGACTTTCTCGGCCTGAAGGTGGACGATCCGAGCTTCACTGCTCCGATCTACGCCAACCTCTTCAACGATGAGCAAGGCGAAGACTACAGCCTTATCTGGTCCCGCCCCAACGGCCGCCGCAACGCGGAGTAAGGCCCCGACCAAGGCTCCGCCCGGACGAACAGGGCGGGGCCGTCCTCCTTTTCACGGCAAGATGAGCGCAGTCGCTGCCCAACGAGCTCCGTCGGACTTTGGGGCGACTACCTGTCGTGTTCGCGACTGGAGACTTCATTCCTGCATGTCGCCTCGCCGATCATCGAAAATTCGAGGTGTTTCCCGCGTCAACTCACGGTGCCGATTTTCTGATCAACTCGCATGGGTCCACATTCAGCGCAGTTGCGATCCTCCCAAGAACACTGATGCTGGCCGAGACCCGAGCGCGCTCGATCGATCCGACGTAACGCATGCTCAGTCCAGAGCGGGCGGCCAGTTCCTCCTGCGTCACGTTCTGGTCATGGCGCAGGCGACGCATGTTGGCCGCCATGATCTCCTTGAGATTCATGGCGGATTAGGGACCAGAAAGGGAACTATCGTTCTAGGAATGATCGTTCCTATTCGCTATGATTGGTGCTCGATCTAAAGGACGGCTCCTTCGAGATCGCGATCGAAATATGGTCAAATACCATGCTTAAACCGCTGCTCGATCCTGACGTCGCCGACATTGCGCCGGATGCCTCGGTCCTGACCGGCTATGACGAGGAGCGTCTGCTCACCTACATTCGCCTGCTTGACGCGGCGGCGGAAGATGCCGATTGGCGAGAGGTGGCCAGGATCGTCTTGCATATAGACCCGGAGCAGGAGCCGGAACGAGCGTACCGGTCCTGGGAAACCCATCTTGCCCGCGCGCGATGGATGACGACCAGCGGCTACCGATATCTTCTCGCTGGCGGCGCTCCGCACTGACGCGGCCGTCGCTCCACTTTGCTGAGTCGGCATAATGGTTTGCCGACTCTCCAACTATTCAACTTCCTTATCCGCCGGGAATGTTGACGCCGACGCCTCACATCCGGGTACGCGGAGAGGACAGGAACAGTGCAAGGCGATTGGACCGATCCGGCGGCGTATGCACACATGTGCAGCTACCAGGCTACGGAATTCGCTGCCGAGTATCTGATCCGGAATGACGAATTCGTGGCAGAGTGCAGCCAGCTTGCATCGCAACTCGCTGGTTCTGGAGAACCTGCCGGTCAGCCCGATCTCGCCGCCCGTTGGGGCGCGCGATTTCAAAACTGCCGGTGCCGGACTTCCGAAAGCTGACAATATCATCTGGACGGAACAGGCCTCGCCGCGCGTGCTCCGGGTCATGCGGGTATCTACATCCCATCAAACAGTTCGACCTTCCAGCCTTGCCGGAGCCAGCGTTTGGCCGCAGGACGAAGGCCTTCACATTATTTGGTCTACCTTAATTGGGAAAAGTCATCTCGTCGCTGATGACCGCGCCGGTGAATTCAACGCTACCCTTCTGCCGCTCGACGCTGCATTCGAGACGCGGCTCGATGCAGCGCGCCGGTTCTGGCGCGCACTGAACGGCCGGGCAGGAAGTTCATCTTACGGCGCGCTGCCGCAACAGACCAAGACCAGGCATATCCTCAATTTGCGCGCACATGATGGTCACCGCATGGGTGCAACCTATCGTCAGCTCGCGGAGGTGCTGTTTTCGCAAGAGCCGATTGTGCCGCGAGATTGGCGTGATCATCATCTCCGCCACAAGGTCCGAGCTATCTTACGCCGTGCAGCTTTTTTAGTCGCCGGCGGCTATCGCGATCTTCTCTTCTATCCCCACAACCGCAGCGAAAAGTCCGGCCGCCGAAGTCCTTCTTCGGGATAGCAAAGGGGTAGCAAAAACGCGCCCCCCAATCTTTGCCCTCCCTCGCCTTTCCTCATTTCGATCATGGTCCACTTCGCGCGTCCCGGCAGGCCAGGACGACAGCAGAACCGAATGGAGATCGAGCGATGTCGAAGGGTCCCGCGGTCGCGCCCCAAAAGTATTTGCGCACGAAGGAGGCAGCACCCATCGTCGGGCTCTGCGTCCGCACACTCGAAAAGCACCGGACCTACGGCACCGGCCCAAAATACCGGAAGGTCGGCGGGCGCGTTCTCTACGACATCAACGACCTGCACGCCTGGATAGAGCTGGGCGCACGCACCTCCACCAGCGATGCCAACGCGACCTATGTTCCGCCGGCAAAACCCCATGCAGCCCGCGCGCCCGCCTATGTCGGCCGGCGCGACCGCAGCTCCTGATCTGTGGCGCACCGAAAATGCAGTATCGCGAGACCGTTCAGCAGCAATTTGCGCTGTCTTATGTCCCCTCAACCGGCTTCCCTCCACGCGGCACGCGGGACGTCGTGGCGCGGCAGCTCGTCTTATTGGTGAAATCCCGCCGCCTGACACCGATCCACCCTCATGCGGGCGAAGAATCGACCTGCGTTGAGGCGGCAAGTGTGCACGGCATGGGAACGATTTGGAACGCTGCCATCCTGGTCTGGGCTGCGTCGCAAACCATCCACGCGCAAGCCAGGAGATTGCAACCGCGCCGCTTGGTAGCGGCGAAACAGCAGCAAATCCTGACCTTCATGTCGCCGCGTCAACGGCGGCACGTCCACAGCCGGATAGCCGCACGCGAGCAGCCGAGTCCATACACCGGCAAGCGTCGTAAAGCTTTCCTGCTGCGCCCCGGGATCGAGTCATGAGCAAACGCACAAAGATCATCGCCACCATGGTTGGCGGCGCAGTGCTCGCCGCGGCGCCGGCATGGATTAGCCATCCGCCGCTGTCCATCTGGAACTCATCGGCGAGCATCCCCGTCGGGCTCTATCGCGTCCAGCCGGCCGACAAAATCGGTATTGCCAATATCGCCGTCATCATGCCGCCCGAGCCATTGGCGGCCTTCATGGCAAGACGCGGCTATCTGCCGAAAAATGTGCCGCTCCTCAAGCATGTTTTGGCACTCGGGGGCGCAACCGTCTGTCGCCAAGGCACAATGATCATCGTCAACGGCAAGACGTATGGACATGCGCGCGAGCGTGACAGTCGTGGTCGATCCCTGCCCATCTGGCAGGGCTGCCGCGACGTTGCCGAGGCCGACGTCTTCCTTATGAACCCGGGTGCAGCCGACAGTTTTGACAGCCGCTATTTCGGCCCGCTCCCGCTCTCATCGATAGTTGGCCGCGCGGTTCCAGTCTGGACCACGGAGCGCACCACTCCGGTACTGGATATCACCAACGATCCCCTCGCTAGCGAGCCGTGAGGGCTCGGCTCGACGCGCACTAACACTCAGAAAGGAGCACTGCAATGACCCAGATCGGAACCTTCACGCGCAATGATGACGGCTTCTTCGGCAATCTCTCCACGCTAACAATCGAGGCGAAGATTGCCATCCTGCCTGCCGAGAAATCCAAAACCGAAAACGCGCCCGACCATCTGATCTATTGCGAAGGGATGGCGATCGGTGCGGCTTGGGACCGCGCCGGAGACAAGGCTGGGGATTACCTCTCCGTCTCAATTGACGACCCGTCCTTTACGCAGCCGATCCGCGCCAAGCTGTTTCGGTCCGATGCAGAGAACAGCGTCTGGAGCCTGCACTGGAACCGATCATCGAAGCGCGACGGGCGAGGCTGAACAGATGCTTCTGGAGCCCTTCGACGAATCTTTCTCGCCAACCCTTTTGATCCATTGCGCGCCGGTCAAACCCTTCGACCCGACCGCCCGCGAGGCAGCCCAGAGGGGGCCGGACACTTGCTTGTGGCTGCGGACGCCGATTTCATCACAATTTTGGCAAAGCCGGTTCGATTGGCGAGCCCCTGCCCTTAACGGAAGCGAACACCGTCGCAGGCTGGCGGCGCATCGGTTCTGCGGTCTGCGGGACGCAGCCCACAGAGGCATGACGACGTTTGCCGCATGTGTGATGCTCGGCTTCGTGGCGCCCGAAACTGGTGCAGCGGCTTCCTCTGCTGGTGAACGGCCGGCGCACTCCGAGTCGACGATCTTGTCGGCTGGCCCGTGGTCGCGGCATATCCGGGAAGCGTCAAAACGCTTCGCCATTCCAGAGCAGTTGCTGCGCGGCGTCATGCATGTTGAGAGCGTCGGCGATGTTCGTGCGCTTTCAAGCAAGGGCGCAATGGGCTTGATGCAGATCATGCCGGCGACGTGGCAAGAACTGCGCATCAAATACCGTCTCGGTGACGATCCGTATCAACCGCGTGACAACATTCTTGCAGGTGCAGCATATCTTCGCGAAATGCTCGACAGCTTCGGGCGCAGCGGCTTTCTTGCCGCTTACAATGCCGGTCCTGGTCGGTACACGGAACATCTCTTAACCGGCCGTCCGCTGCCACGCGAGACGGTCGACTACGTCAGGAAACTTGCGCCGCTGCTCGATGGTGCAGTTCTCACTCCGCGGCGCGCGCGGCACGGAAGGGGCAGAGCCAGCTCACTCCGTGCAACGATCTTTCCGCATCCCCATGACATTCGGAACGCGATCGGATGGCAATGGTTATGCCGAGACGATCTTTGCGGCGATTCATTCGTCTGCAATGCGGTCGCCAATGGGCAATCCTGTTGCGGACCTGACCGCGATCGAGCCACAGCCGGGTGAAACCGATTTCCAATCGAACCACGCTGGTTCCGGCCTATTCGCTCAGCCCTCTTTAGCCATATCGCAATGATCGCCACGTTCCTCCTCAATTGCATTCCGGCCTGTTCCGTCGCGGAAATTCCGGCGGAAGGGTTGGCTGTGGATGAGAACAGAGAGATTGGCAGGATAAAGGGCCGCGAGGTGCGGCTCGGTTCGGCCGATTGTTTTCCTTACAATTTTCGTCTCATTTCGCAATGTGCTGGCACAATCAGCGATGTGCGCTATTCCCAATTTTTCAGTGTTTCAATGGAAACCGCACCTCGTGGCCGTCTAGCATGAAGCGTGACGATAGCTTTCGCGTCCGCCCTGGTCGCATCCGCTCCCGCGCCGGCCAGCGCGCACGACCCTTCATCTTCCAGGCTCTTGCGGCCACACAGCGCGCCGGCGGTCACCTTACACGCCAGGGTCGGATCACCTCCCCGCGAGCTTCAACGTTTGGCCGCGGCAGGTCAGCGAGCATCCGCGCCAGTCGCCTCATCTCTGACCGGTCACGCGGCGCCGTCGTCAAGACCCGTGTGGTACGGCAGTTCAGAGGGTCTGGGCCACTCGCCACCCATCTCAAATATCTTCGCCGCGAAGGTGTTACACGTGATGGTGAGAAGGCGAGGATGTTCGGTCCCGACACCAAAGATGCAGATCATGACGCCTTCTGCGACCGCTGCAAGGATGATCGGCATCACTTCCGTTTCATCGTTTCGCCAGACGATGCAATGGAGCTCGGCGACCTCAAGAACTTCGCTTGTGACCTGATGGCCGACATGGCGCGCGACCTCGGCACGAGGCTCGACTGGATAGCCGTCGATCACTGGAACACCGAACATCCGCACGTTCACATCCTCGTTCGCGGCGTTGCCGACGATGGCGAGAGCCTTGTCATCTCGCGGGACTACATCCGCCAGGGCATGCGCGATCGGGCGAGCGACATTCTCACCCAGACGCTTGGGCTCCGCATGGACCTCGACATCCGCCGGGCCATCGAGCGCCAGGTCGACACTGAGCGCTGGACGCAGCTCGATCGCCAGCTTGTTCGTGACGCCGACCGTCATGGTATCATTGATCTCGCGCCACATCCTGATCGCCGGCCCGACGAGTTCCTGGGGCTCAAAGTCGGCCGGCTGCGGCAACTGGAAAGCCTGGGCCTCGCGAACGAGATCCGTCCCGGCCAGTGGATAGTGGTCGAACAGGCCGAGCCCACTTTGCGCGCCCTCGGTGAACGCGGCGACATCATCAAGCGCATGCACCGCAGCCTCACTGTGCATGGGCTAGAAAAAGGGACGGCCGACTATGTGCTAGCCGCCGAAAGGATTGATGCGCCCGTGATCGGCCGACTGCTCGAACGCGGTCTTTATGACGAACGGCGCGGCGCGGCCTATGCCATCGTCGATGGCATTGATGGACGCACGCACCACATTCGCTTCGATGACCCTGATGCGGCCGGAGACTCCGACCCGGGCTCGGTCGTGGAGTTGTGCCGCGATGCGAGTGCAAATGGCGGTGGCCGGGTCACGCTCGCGGTCCGCTCCGACCTGTCAATCGAACAGCAGGTCCATGCTTCCGGCGCGACTTGGCTCGATCGCCAACTCGTTGCACGCGAGCCTGCCGAATTCGGTGACGGCGGCTTTGGTAGGGACGTAAGACAGGCACTGCAAGATCGGGTCGACCACCTTGTCAGCCGCGATCTGGCCAAGCGCGAGGGACAGCGCGTCATTCTTGTGCGCAATCTGATCGATACTTTACACGATCATGAGGTGGAATCGCTCGGTGCCCGCCTCGCCGCCCAGACGGGCCTCTCGTTCACGAAGGCTGCCAACGGCGATCATGTGGCTGGGATTTACCGGCGGCGTTTCTCGCTGGCTTCAGGCCGGCTCGCGATGATCGACAATGGACTCGAATTCAAGCTCGTGCCCTGGTCGCCGTCGCTCGAAAAGCGATTGGGTAATCAAGTCATCGGGGTCGTGTGCTCGGATATGGGGGGCGTGGATTGGAACCTGGGAAAGAAGCGCGGCATCGGGCTATGAAGGTTCCAGGCGTATGCTCTATCCTGATGCTGGGAAGCCAGCACGGTCGCACATTCTATTTGTACCTGCACAGTGAAGCGCCGATTGCCTCGCAAAAAACAGGGACTTTGCGCATCCTCGATTCAGTCTGGCGCCGGCAATCGCGGCACTGGCGCTGTTTGCCTTCGTCTATCACTGGAATAGCTATGTCTGGCCGCTGACCGTTCTACAGGGCAATGCACACGAATATCCGATCGTCATCGGCCTTAGTCGCCTGCTCAGCTACAACAGAGGCGCTCTAAACACGGGACTGGTGATGGCTGGCGCCACGCTTGCCGTGCTCCCGCCACTGGTGCTCTTCGTCTTGCTGCAGCGCTTCTTTGTGGATTCGATCGTCGGCTCGGCGGTCAGGGGATAATGAACCAGCGCGGCGCTCTGTGCTAAGGTGTACACCGATCAACACAGGACACCGCTATGGCCGCTAGCACCACTATGACAATTCGCGTCAGTCCCGATGTAAAGGAAAAGCTCGACCGGATCGCAAACCGACACCCGGCGTAGCAAGTCATTCCTCGCAGGTGAAGCCGTCGCAGCGTAAGTCGATCGCGAGCTTGAAATCATTGAAGGTATCAAGCGCGGCCTTGCTGATGTCGAAGCTGGGCGCATCGTGTCCCATGATAGGGCTATGGCAGAAATTGTATGCCGCGATTGATGCCGGCACGGGCCGCAAGGTGTGACGCGAGCCGTTCAGTGGTCTCGCGGTGAGCTGGACGACATCAAGGAACAGATCGCCTATATTTCGCAGGATAATCCGCGCGCTGCGCGCCTGGCAGCAGACCGGATTCTGGACGCAGGGGCCGCGCTTGGGGAAATGGCAACCGGGCGGCCCGGCCGTGTATCCGGCACCTATGAAAAGCCTATGAGTCGCCTGCCCTACATCATCGCTTATGCCGTGACCGCCAAGGGCGGCCGAGAAAGCATTTCAATTTTGCGGGTGATCCACGCAGCGCGCGATTGGCAGGACGAGGAATGGCCGAACTGAACGAAATCTCGCGACGAAGGGGCTTTAATCGCGAGCGGATTTGCTGCCAACAATTTTGACAGCAAGCTGCCGGGTATTGCTCCCGAGTTTAACCGGAGACCTGGGTGGGAGCATATACGTCGAGCACGTTCTGAGTTTCGTCCGTTCGCAATGAGTTATGGCTGCTAACGATCTGGCAAGAACCACGATTCAGTCCGCGGTCAGCACGACCTTGACACTCTGTGAACGGTCGGCGGCAAGTCGGAAGGCATCGGTGGCGCAAGAAAGCGTGCGCTCCGCTGTCATCAGCTTCAGGACGTCCACCTCCCCCGACACGATGAGATCGACCGCCCGGCCGAACTCCGTGCCGAAGCGGAATGTGCCTTTGAGGTCGATCTCCTTGGCCATTACTGCATTGGCAGGCAGCGGGATGTGGCCACCGGGAAGATTGCCGACCTGGACCACCGTGCCGCCGCGCCGGACACTGGCGATCGCCGCGGCAAGGCCGGCGGCAGTGCCTGAAATCTCGAACGCGACATCAAGCGAATCCCCGGCAGCAAGCGCCTGGAGTTCGGCGTCGCCGCCGGAAAGGTCGATCGTCCTGTCGGCGCCAAGCCGGCGGGCGAAGGCGAGCGGCGCGGCGGCGATATCGACGACGGTCAGTTCAGCGCAGCCGGCAAGCCTGGCCGCGAGCATGGTCAAGAGACCGATGGGGCCGGCACCGAACAGGACGACGTTGCGGCCCCTGACGTCGCCCACCCGCGCGACGGCGTGCAGACTGACCGCCAACGGCTCGGCAAGTGCGGCCGCCTGGTAGGCCACGTCAGATGGAACCTTGAAACATTGCGCGGGCGTGGCGTCGAACAGACTGGCGAATCCGCCCTGCATATGCGGCGTCTTCGATGCCGAGCCCATGAAATAGATGTTCTCGCAGAGATTGGCGCGGCCTTCCAGGCATCGCGCGCAACGCCCGCACCAGCGCGACGGATTGACCGCGACATGGTCGCCGATGCCGAGGCCGGGCGCGGCGCCGTTGATCTCGACGATTTCGCCTGAGATTTCGTGGCCGAGGACAAGCGGCGAAGTGACGACGAAGTCGCCGGTACGGGCATGGCGGAAATAATGCAGGTCGGAGCCGCAGATGCCCCCTGCCCCAAAGCGCACCCGCACCATACCTGGTGCCAGCGGTTCAAGCGGACGCTCCACGACGCGCAGGTCCTGCGGGCCGAACAGCGTCGCGGCAATCGCCTGGCCACTCACCGGATCAAGCCCATCTCGGTCGGCAGCCAAAGCGTGATGGCGGGTATGAAGGTGATCAGAAGCAGCGCCACGATAAGCGGCACCAGCCACGGCAGGATCGCCATGGTGGTGCGCTCAACCGAGAGCTTGGCAACGCGCGACAACACAAAGAGCACCATGCCGAGCGGCGGGTGCAAAAGCCCGATCATCAGGTTGAGCGTCATGATCAGCCCGAAATGCACAGGGTTGATGCCGTAGACGGCGGCGACCGGCAGCAGGATCGGCACCAGAATCGTGATCGCGGCGATCGTATCGAGGAAGCAGCCGACCACCAGCATCAGGATGTTGACCAGGATCAGGAAGACCCACTTGTTTTCGGTGAGCGCGAAAATGAAGTTCGAGAACAGCTGTGCTGCCTGGCTGACGGTGAGCAGCCAGGCGAAGATCGATGCGGCGGTGACGATGAAAAGCACCGAGGCGGTCGTCTCGATCGTGTCAAAGCTGGCCTTGGCAAGCAAACGCAGCGTCATCGTGCGGTAGCGCACCAGCCCGAGGAAAAGCGACCAGATCACAGCCGCCATCGCCGCCTCGGTCGGCGTGAACCAGCCCATCGTCATGCCGCCGATCAGGATAACCGGCGTCATCAGCGCCATGACCGCGGAGAAATCGAAATACCAGTCCGCCACGATCAGCACCAGCAGCGCTATGCCGACCGCGATATTGATCGACAGGCCAAGCTGCACCAGCACATAGCAGCCAATCGGAAAGGCAGCCACCACCAGCACCTCGCCCGCAGCTTCGGCCAGCCGCCGAAGCTCGAAGGATGTGTCGGAGCCCCAGCCGCGCCTGTAGGCGAAGATGGCGACCGTGATCATCATCAGCACGGTCATGACCACGCCGGGCAGGATGCCGGCCATGAACAGCGCGCCAATCGAGACATTGGCCATCATGCCGTAGATGACGAAGGGCAGCGAGGGCGGAAAGATCGGCCCGAGCGTGGCGGAAGCGGCGGTAACCCCGACCGCGGCGTCGATAGGATAGCCGTGGTCCTTCATCGCCTTGATCTCGATGGTGCCGATGCCGGCGGCGTCGGCGAGAGCGGTGCCCGACATGCCGGAAAAGATCACCGATCCGATGATGTTGACCTGCGCCAGGCCGCCTTTCATCCAGCCGACCAGGGCAAGGGCGAAGGAATAGATGCGCCCGGTCACGCCGGCGATGTTCATGAGGTTGCCGGCCAGGATGAAGAACGGAACGGCGAGCAGCGGAAAGCTCTCCACCCCGGCGATCATGCGCTGGGCCGCGATGATATCGGGCGCGACGCCGTAGATGACGAGGTAAAGGATCGACGCGGCCGCCATCGAAACGGCGACCGGCACGCCGATGAGCATCAGGACAAGAAAGCCCCCGACCAGAAGCAGCATCGCTCAGACCCCCGCCGTCTCGAACGCGCCAGGACGCTCGAGCACCGAATAGCCGCGCCTGTAATTGCCGATGAAGACCTGGATCGAGCGCAGTAGCATCAGCACGAACCCGGCCAGTACGGCGTAGAAAAACCAGCGCCGCGGCAGGTTGACGGTGACCATGCGCTCATGCGCCACGATCGTGACGTAGCGCCACATCAGCCAGGACCCGTAGCCGAAGAATGCAATGCGGATAACATCGACGGCGAGCGCCAGCCAGCGGCCGACGCGCTCCGGCAGATAGTGGTAAAGCACGTCGACATGGATATGGCGCGAAAGGCGCACGCACATGGCGGCGCCCAGAAAAACGACGACGACGAGCGCGTTGATGGCGATCTCCTCGGTCCACGCAAGGCTGTTGTTCAGCGCATAGCGGGTGAAAAACTGCAGGAAGACACACACGACCATGCCCCAGAATACGGCAAGCGTGATCCAGTCCTCGATGCCGTGGTCCGACAGGTCGACGTGTACCGGCACCTCCTCGAAGGCGTGCGCGATCTCTCCGACGGTGATCTCGATGTGGTGTTCCTCGGCCATCGGCGCGGGCTCCCGAAGCTGGTGGGTCGTCAAGGATTGAAAAGGCCGTCCGGCGCAATTTGGAGCCGGACCGAAGAGCAGGTTAAAGCAGCAAATCCGATTGCCGCTCTATCCTCTTGATTAAGCATTCGATTTGCCGATGGCCTACTTGATGGCGCGGATCGCTTCCCAATCGGCCTTGTTGTAGCCGAACTCCTCGAAGGTGACCTTCTCCAGCACATTCTTCTCGAAGTCGGCACGGTCGACATCGGTTACGCTGATGCCGCGGTCCTTGAATACCTGCACCAGTTCCTTTTCGCGGGCGACGATCTTTGCCGTGGCGCGGGCGGCAGCCTCCTGCATCACCTCGGTGAAGATCTTCTTGTCTTCGTCGGAAAGCGAGGCCCAGCGCGACGCCGATATGATGGTGTTGAGATGATCGACGATATGGCCAGTGAGCACGATGTTCTTCTGCACCTCGTAGAATTTCTTCGCCTCGATGGTGGTCAGCGGATTCTCCTGGGCCTCGACCGTGCCGTTCTGCAGGGCCAGATACACCTCGGCGAAGGCAATCGGCGCGGTGTTGGCGCCGCAGGCACGCGGCATGGCCAGATAGGCCGGCACGTCGGGAACCCGCATCTTCAGGCCCTGCATGTCGGAGCACTTGGCGATCGGACGGTTCGAGGTGGTCTGCCGCGTCCCGTAATAGGTGGTGGCGGCGATGTGATTGCCGGTCTTGTCCTCATAGCCCTTGGTCAGGGCCTTGTAGACGTCGCTCTTGGTGTATTTCAGCAAATGGTCGGCATCGCGGAAAGTGTATGGGAAATAGGTGACGCCGATCGGTGGATATTCGCGCGCCGCGAAGCTCGATCCGGAAATGATGATATCGACGGTACCGAGCATCAGGCCCTGGTTGATGTCTGCTTCCTTGCCAAGCTGCGAGGCCGGATAGACGTCGATGGCGTAGCGGCCCTGGGTGCGCTTCTTGATTTCGTCGGCCGCCCACACGGATTCGGTGTGGAAGGGCTCCGTCGTCTCGTAGACATGCGCCCATTTCAGGACCGTTTCCGCCGAGGCCGACGCCATGGGTATGGCAATTGCGGCGATCGCACCGAGCAGAACTGCGTATTTTCTCAGCATCTAATTCCTCCCTGGTTGAACTTGACGGCCGGATCTCCCCCCGGCCAACTGCTATTCCGCAACCTCCTTGGCCGCGGCTCTCTCATCGAAATTGCGTGAGAATCTGATTTGCGACTGGCGCAGATGCTGCTGCATGGCGGCCTTGGCCCGCTCGGGGTCGCGCGCGGCAATTGCATCGCGCACAGCACGATGTTCCTTTGCCGCGACCTGCCAGGAATCGCTGGTCTCGAAATGGATCGACAGGCGTTCGAAGTACGGGTTCATGCGCTGGTCGAAAAGCTCGCCGATGAAGCGCACCAGCACCGCGTTCTCGAGAATGCCGGCGACAGCGGTGTGAAATTCCCGGTCGAGCGCAATGGTCATCTTGTTGGGGTGACGCATGGCCTCCATCCGTCGCAGCACGTCGTCGAGCCGTTCGATATCTGCAGGCCGGACATGGAGGGCCGCTTCGGCGGCGATCGCGCCTTCGACAAATTCGCGCGCGCGCAACAGCTCGAACGGGCCTTCCTCGACTTCGGGTTCGGAGGCGGCGGCGCTCGGCGGATCGGTGACGTAGATACCCGAGCCGACGCGGATGCGTATGCGGCCTTCGACCTCCAGCGCTATCAGCGCTTCACGGACTGTCGGGCGGGAAATTCCGAGCTGGTCGGCCAGATCCCGCTCGGTCGGCAGGCGGTCGCCGACGGAAAACTCGCCGGCATCGATCAGCTGCCTGAGCTGATCGGCGACCTGTCGGTAAAGCCGGCGTGGTTCAACGGCCTGGATCGGCATGTGCGTTTAGTTCCCTCCCGGGCCAACCCTGGTACATTGGTCTGACCCATTGACCGCAGCTTAGACAGAGGACGCGGAGAGTCAAGCTCGATGGAACCGCGGCCCGCACAACCGGAACGCGGCGGCATTGCGCAAGCATTCCATGCGTCAGCGCCGTCCCCCGCGAATGACCAGGACGTTCCCGGCGGCGACGAGGGCGAGCCCGGCAACCGCGTAAGCGGTCCAGGCATAGCCTTCCAGCGCCGTGGAGATCAAAAGCGCAAAGACGGGAAATATGACGGTCGCATAGCCGGCGCGGGCGCCGCCAATGCGTCCGAGCAGCGTCAGGTAGGCGGCGAAAGCGACGACGGTCGATATGACGGCGAGGAAGACCAGCGAGCCAATATAAGAGGCGGTCGTCGCGAACACGAACGGCTCACCAAGCAGGAAGGCCAGGAACGTCGACCACAGAGTGCCATAAAGCATGCCCCAGGCGCTCGTTGAAACGAGCGGCAGGCCGCGGCGCTGGTTTGCGACGGAGACGAGATTGCCGGCGCAGAAGCTCAGCGTGCCACAGAGGCACAGAAGAAGGCCCACCAACGTGCCGCCGGAAAGCCCGTTGGCGGCGATTTCGGGAAAGAACATCAGCGCTATGCCGGCGAAGCCGATGAGGCCGCCGGCGAGAATGCGCGGCGCCGGGCGCTCGCCGACGACCAAGGCAGCGAGCAGCATGTTGATGACCGAGGCGAGCGAGAAGACGACCGAGAGCAAGCCGCTGACGAGATAGCCGGCGCCGTAATAGAAAAACAGGAAGTTCGACGAGAAGATGAGGATGCCGAGCACAGCAAAGCGCAAATGATCGGTGATCGGAAAGCGGAGCCGCCGACCGGAAAAGCCCGCCCAGGCAAACATCAGCAGCGTGGCGATGGCGAAGCGCCAGACCAGATTGACCTCGTTCGACACGCCGCTGCCGACCTGAAGTTCGATCGCGAACCACGATGCGCTCCAGGCAATGACCGTCAGCGCGTAAAGCCCGTAGTCGACCGGTTCGAAGGGGCGGTCGTGCGTCGTCAAGCGCATTTCCACGCTAGCCGGTTCCGCGGCGCCGTTTGGTTCTCTTGTTACTGACATGCTGGCCAAGACTCTTCCGCTCACAAGACGCTTACGGAGCGATTGTCCTCCTTCGCCGCTTCTGAACCCAGAAGACGAGACCGACCAACAACAGGGCCGGGATGGTAAACCAATAGCGCGATGGCCGTTCCGCAGGGACTAGCACCTGGTTGATCTCGTCGCCGGGCTGCAGGCCGAATTTGGCCGCCTGACTGCCCAGTCGCACCACGCCGACCGTCACGCTATCGCCAAGCGCACTGACGTCCAGGCCCGCAGCCTTCAGGCGTTCGGCCGATGAATTTGCAGGCCCGAGCTGCAGCCGAACCAGCTTCGATATCTCATCGCCGTTGAGGTTCAGTGTCGTCAGGCGCAAGCGAACCGCGCCTCCCTCGGCCGTCTCGTCGACGATACGGCTGAGTTCGGTGGCGGGTACTGCCCGATACGGTTCACTCATCTGATCGAGCAACAATCCCGGCCTGAACAAGATGAAACAGGCCACAAGCAACGCAATCGTCTCGTACCAGCGGTTGCGCACGAGCATCCAATTCTGCGTCGCTGCTACAAACGAGACCATGGCCAGCGTCGATGTCACCACCATCGCGACGAAATCGAACGGACCTTCGAGATCGATCATCAGCAGTCCGGTGTTGAAGATGAAGATGAACGGCAGCAGGCCGGTACGGATCTCGTACTTGAAGCCCTGAATGCCGGTCTTCACCGGATCGGCGCCGGAAATTGCCGCAGCTGCATAAGCCGCCAGGCCCACTGGCGGCGTCACGTCCGCCATCAGCCCGAAATAGAAAACGAACATGTGGACGGCGACCAGCGGCACGGCAAGATCGTTCTGCGCCGCCAAATCGACGATGACCGGCGCCATCAAGGTGGCGACGACGACATAGCTTGCAGTGGTCGGCATGCCCATGCCGAGAATGATGCAGATCACCGCGGTGAACAAAAGCATGACGATGAAGCTGCCGCCCGAGATGAATTCGACCAGCTCGGTCATTACCAGCCCGATGCCCGTGAGCAGAACCGTGCCGACGATGATGCCGGCCGTCGCAGTGGCAATGCCGACCGTCGTCATGTTGCGTGCGGCGGCGGACAGACCACCGACCAGATCGTCGAAACCGTGAAGCCAATGCTGCGCCAGCGCGCGGTCCTTGCGGAAAAAGGCGGTGAGCGGCCGCTGCGTGACGATCAGCGCCATAAGGGCGACAGCGCCCCAGAATGCCGACAGGCCGGGCGACAACTCCTCCACCATCAGGCACCAGATCAGCAGGATCACAGGCAGCAGAAAATGCAGGCCGGTGCGTGCCGTCTCGCCGAAGTGGGGAATCCTGACGATCTCGCCCTCCAGATCCTCCAGCGGCAGGTCGGGATAACGCGCCCGGTAGGCGACAAGGCCGATGTAAACGGCGATCAGCGCGGCAGTGATCATCCAGGTCGCGGCCGTGCCGAAAACGATCTTCGTCCAGCCAATGCCGTAATAGACAAGCCCTGCGAGGATGATGAAACCGCATACGCCCATCAGCCCGCGCAGCGCGCCCTGAAATGCGGAGTGCGTGCTGCGTGACGGCAGGCCCTTCATCCCCGTCTTCATCGCCTCGATATCGACGATGTAGAACAACGAGCCGTAGGTCAGCAGCGCCGGATAGAAGGCGTGCTTGACCACCTCGGCATAGGAGATGCCGACATATTCCGCGATCAAGAACGCGGCGGCGCCCATCACCGGAGGCATCAGCTGACCATTGACGCCGGCCGCGCATTCGATGGCGCCCGCCTTCACCGCAGAATATCCGACCCGGCGCATCAGCGGGATGGTGAAGGTTCCGGTGGTCACGACATTGGCGATCGACGACCCGGAAATCATGCCGGTCAGGCCGGAAGCCACGACACCGGCCTTGGCCGGACCGCCGCGGTATCTGCCGAGCAGCGAGAAGGCAAGCTGGATGAAAAAGCCGCCGGCGCCGGCGCGCTCCAGCAATGTTCCGAACAGAACGAACATGAAGACGACGTTGGTGGACACACCAAGGGCAACACCGAAGACCCCCTCCGACGTCAGCCACATCTGCGAGGCTGCGCGCGATAATGTCGCGCCCTTGTGGCCGAGCAGGCCAGGTAGGTGAGGTCCGGCGAAGATATAGATCAGCATGATCGCCGCGATGACGGTGATGGCAGGCCCGACGGCGCGACGGGCGGCCTCGAGCAGGATGAGGACGCCGGCGATCGAGACGACCAGGTCAGCCATAGTAGGAAGGCCCGGCCGATGGGCGATATCGCTGTAAAAGACCAACAGATAGAGGGCGGACGCCGCCCCGGCGATGCCTAGCACCCAGTCGGGCAGCGGCACCCGGCTGCGCGACGAGGTCTTGAAGGCCGGAAACGTCAGCATCGCCAGAAACAGGGCGAAGGCCAGATGGATGGAGCGGGCGATGCCGTCGCTGACGACACCAAAATTGAGCATGAACGGAAGGGACGAGGCATACCAGAGCTGGAACAGCGACCATGCCAGCGATACGCCGAGGATCAGCTTCGCGGTGCGGCCGGTCGGCTTGCGCCCACCGGTGTCGGCCTCGGCGACGATCTCGCTAAGCTTGTCAACGTCGATAACGGGTTGGTCAGGCCCTGCCGCCCGCTGGCTTTGGTCTGTCATCGTTCCCCACAATTATTTGCAATGCGAGGCGCCTGTGGCGCCTCGCATTGAAGGCCTCAGAGCCAGCCCTTCTCCTTGTAATAGCGCTCCGCGCCCGGATGCATTGGCGCCGACAGACCGGTCTTGATCATCTCCTTGGGATCGAGATTGGCGAAAGCCGGATGCAGTTTCTTGAAGTCGTCGAAATTTTCGAAGACCGACTTCACCAGTTCGTAGACCACCTCATCGGGCGTGCTGGCATTCGTCACCACGGTCGCGCGGACGCCGAATGTCGTCACGTCGTCCGGATTGTTGGCGTACATGCCGCCCTTGATGGTGGCGACTGAATAGTACGGATGAGCTGCCAGCAGCGCGTCCACTGCCGGACCGGTCAGCGCGATGAGTTTGGCACCACAGGCCGTGGTCGGATCCTGGATCGCCGCGGAAGGATGACCAACGCCATAGAAGAAACCGTCGATCTTGTTGTCGCACAGCGCGCTGCCCTGCTCGTCCGCCTTCAGCTCCGCGGCAAGCGAGAAATCGCCGAGCGTCCAGCCCATCTGCTTGAGCAACTCCTCCATGGACGAGCGGGTGCCTGACCCGGGATTGCCGACGTTGAAGCGTTTGCCTTTGAAGTCCTCGAATTTGGTGACGCCGGCGTCTGGCCGCGCCAGCACGGTAAACGGCTCGGGATGGACAGAGAACACGGCCCGCAGATCCTTGAACGGCTTGCCGTCGAAATTTCCGGTCCCCTCATAGGCCTGGTACTGAACGTCCGATTGGGTCAAGCCGAAATCGAGGTCGCCCGTCTGGATGGAGTTGACGTTGAAGACCGAACCGCCGGTCGACTCCGTCGAGCATCGGATGCCGGTTTTCTGCCGGTCCTTGTTCATCAGTCGGCAAATGGCGCCGCCGACGGCGTAGTAGACGCCGGTGACCCCGCCGGTGCCGACCGTGACGAAGCGCTGCTCGGCTCCGACGGATGGCAGCGCCAGCAGCATGCAGGCCGCCGCGCCGATCAGGGTTTTCATTGAACTGTACATGGTTGCTACCTCTCTGGTGGGTGTCCCGGCCCGTCGCCGATGACGCGTTGGAACTGGTTGAGGCGGTCCGCGTCGTGCGGCTCAGGCCGCTGAAGCGATCGCAGCGTCGATCGCCTCACCGAGCCGTTCGACGATCCGATCGATATCCTGTTTGGAAATGATGAATGGCGGCGCCACAAGCACATGAACGCCCCGCACACCATCAATCGTCCCGGCCATCGGATAAATCATCAGGCCGCGGGCCATTGCTTCGCGCTTGATGCGGGCGTTGAGTTCAAGCCTCTGGTCGAATGGTTCCTTGCTGGCGCGATCAACCACCAGCTCGATTCCCCTGAATAGACCCCGCCCGCGAATGTCGCCGACGTGATGGTGGTTATCGAAGCGTTGGTGCAGGCGTTCGTCCAGCTGCGCGCCCATTGCGCTGACGTTGTCGAGCAAACCGTCACGCCGGATGACCTCCTGCACGGCAAGGCCGGCCGCCGCTGCCATTGGATGGCCCATATAGGTATGTCCATGCTGGAAGAAGCCCGAGCCTTGGGCAAAGGCATCGAATATATGCCGGCCGAGCAGCACCGCGCCAATCGGCTGGTAGCCACCGCCGAGTCCCTTGGCGATGGTCAGCAGGTCGGGAGCGATGCCGTCCTGCTCGCACGCATGCAGCGTGCCGGTACGGCCCATGCCGCACATCACCTCGTCGAGAATGAGCAGCACGCCGTAGCGGTCGCAAATCGCGCGAATGTGCTTGAAGTAGTCCGCGACCGGCGGCACCGCGCCGAGCGTGGCACCCACCACCGGCTCGGCGACAAAGGCGATGACCTCGTCCGGGCCGAGTTCGAGGATCTTGTCTTCGAGCTGCTGGGCGGCGCGCGCCGCATAGGCTTCGTCGCTTTCGCCATGCTTTTGATAGCGATAGGCGTAACAGGGGTCGATATGGTGGGTCTCGATCAGCAACGGCCTGAACTGGGCGCGCCGCCATTCGTTGCCGCCGGTGGCGAGAGCGCCGAGCGTATTGCCGTGATAGCTCTGCCGGCGTGCGATGAGATGGCGCCGTTGCGGCTCGCCTTTCTCGACAAAATATTGCCTGGCCATCTTGAGCGCGGCCTCGACCGCCTCCGAGCCGCCGCTAACCAGATAGACGTGGTCCAACCCTTTCGGCGCGTCCTCGACCAGCCGGTCCGCCAAGCGCTCCGCCACCTCGGTGGTGAAGAAGCTGGTATGGGCGTAGGCGATGCGGTCAAGCTGGGCGTGCAGCGCGGCAATCACGTCGGGATGGCCGTGGCCGAGACAGGACACGGCCGCGCCGCCCGATGCGTCGATGTAGGACTTGCCCTCTGCGTCGAACAGTTCGATGCCTTGGCCGCGAACGGCGACCGGCAGCGTCGAGTGGATGGTTCGATGAAGAATGTGTGTCATCGACGGTCCCTCAGGGGCATTTTCTTCGGCGCACGCTGGTTCAGGTGGGTCTTGAGGGCGGCGCCCTGCTCATCGAAGCGTCGCAGCGATTCAACGGCGCCCTCGCCTGCCTGTCCTGCGACAAGAGCACCGAGGATCTCAGCAACGATGAAAGCTGGCGTCATGGTGTGGAAAAAGGACGGGCTGCCGGTCGGCACGACGACCAGGTGATCGGCAAGCAGCGCCAAGGGGGCTACCCCGCTGTCGGTGATCGCAATGACCGGTACGCCGCGGCCGGCAGCATACTCGACAAGCTCGATGGTGAAGCGCGTGTAGGGCAGGACGCTGGCGGCGATCAGCACGTCGTCCTTGGTCGCATGGGCCAGAGCGTCGCCATCGGTTCCGCCGATGCCGTGCAACAGCACCGACTTCTCGCCGATCAGCGACAGGATGTAATGCAGATGCCAGGCCACCGCATGGCTCGAGCGCAGGCCGAGGCAATAGACGCGCCTTGCCGCACTCAGCGCCCTGGCCGTCTCGACCAGACGGTGGATCGACCTGCTTTCGGCGAGATGGGCAAGCTGGCTGGAAATCGAATCCAGAATATCGGCCGCCAGCGCGTGGTCGCCCTTGAGCTTTTGGCTGGCCACCTGAAGGCCCGCCTTGCCGGCGAAACCGATTTCGCCGTCCCGGATCGCGGCGGCGTAGATATCGCGTACCGCCTCGTAGCCATCAAGGCCGAGATGCTGGGCCAGCCGCGTCATCGTCGCCGGCTGCACTCCTGCGTGCCGGGCCTGCTCGCGCATGGACAACAGCGCGACATCATACGGCTTGTCAAGGACATAGCGCGCAGCGGACCGAAGCTGCGCCGACATGCCGTCGAAGGCAGTGACGATCTGTCCAGCAAGCTCTCCCTGGTCCATGGATATTGCTAGCTCGCCAGCCCAGCGATTGCAACGTCTGTTTCAGTGTGATCAAAGATTGATTCATATGAATCTTGTCGCTCACAGAACGTCCCCATGAAGCCGGCCACTGGTCTCGACCGCATCGCCATAGCCGTCGCCCCGAATGGGGGACGTCGCAGCAAGGCCGACCATCCGGCGATTCCACTGACACCAGCCGAACTTGCGAGGACGGCCGCGGAATGCGCCGATGCCGGTGCGGCTATGATCCACGTCCATGTCCGCGACAGAAGCGGCAATCATCTGCTCGACCCCGACGCCTACCGCCAGACGATCGCCGCCATCCGCGGTGCTGCCGGCGACCGCTTGATAATTCAGATCACCTCCGAAGCGCTCGGTATCTATTCGCCGGCCCAACAGATGGCCGTCGTACAAGATGTGAAGCCGCAAGCTGTCTCGTTGGCGCTTCGCGAAATCGTTCCTGATGCCGGATCGGAACTCGCCTGTGTGCGCTTCATGGCCTGGCTGCACACCGAGGGGGTTGCGCCGCAGATCATCCTCTATTCGCCCGAGGAGGCCGTCAGGCTTTCGGACATGCAGCAGCGCGGACTGATCCCCTGGGCAAGCATACCGGTTCTCTACGTGCTGGGCCGATACACGCCGGGACAGGCGTCCGTTCCTGCCGATCTCCTGCCATTCCTCGCGGCGAACATGCCGCGCTTCGACCATTGGAGCGTCTGCGCCTTCGGCCGCAACGAAGCGGCGTGCGTGACCGCCGCCGCGTTGCTTGGCGGCCATGTCCGGGTCGGCTTCGAAAACAATCTTTTCCTTCCGGACGGCAGCATAGCCTCGTCCAACGCCGAACTGGTAGCGACCGTCGCACGCATACTCGCCGACTGCGGCGTCAAGATCGCCTCGGCCGCCGAGTTGGCGGCTCAATGGAACGCGCCGTTTCGTTCCATATGACAAACCAAAGCCTATTTTCGGCGGCAAGCTCGCGCAAGACATAGAGAGGCGGCTGCAATGTCATCGCCACGGAAGAACGACGTGTCCCCGCCCGCGGCGCGGCGATTGCAACAACAGTGCCGGTCGTTGTAACCATTCCGGCCGCTTGATATTGGAGGAGACGCAGCATGGACCGATTCACCGGCGGTTGCCTGTGCGGCAACGTCCGAATTGTCGCGTCAGGGCGCCCATACCGGGTCGGCCTTTGTCACTGTCTCGACTGCCGCAAGCATCATGGCGCCCTTTTTCACGCTTCCGCGATTTTTCCTGAGGATGCGGTGACGATCGACGGCGAAACACGCGACTACGCCGGGCGGTTTTTCTGTCCCCGCTGCGGCTCCTCCGTTTTCGGACGCACCGCAGACGAAATCGAAGTAAACCTGGGGTCCCTGGATGCGCCTGACCAGCTGATGCCAACCTACGAAAGCTGGATCATCCGACGCGAGTCCTGGTTGCCGCCGTTTCCGCTCACCAGACGGTACGAGCGCGATCGTGACGCCACGGGTCGCTTTGAGGAATAGGTCGCAGGAACGGTGCCGAGGAGGCAACGACATCAGAACATGGATTTTCACAGGCCGCCTGCTCACGCCGCTAAAATGTGAACTTGCATGCTTACAAGGTGCGCTGCCTTCATCCACATTGCCCCATGGGCATTCGTGAGCGCCTAAGGCGACCCGTGACAGCCAAGGCGCCGGACCTTAGAGGAGGATCGCAGGGGATGGGATTCATCGTCGCGATCCTGACGCAGGCTTTGTACAGAGCGCCGCGTTCAAAGCTGGCCGTTTAGGAGGTCACGCCGGAAGATCGGCCTTGCGGAAGCCATCAACGAAATGCCCAAGCAGCGCAGCGTCGTGGAATGGCTCTGTCGTGGTCCAGTGGCCCGCCGCCTCGAAACGATGATCACAGGCTAGTGGTCGCGGCGACAATCAACCCGCCCAAGACGGCGACATTGATGGTGAAGCCGGTACGAAGCGCTTCGCGTTCATCGCCGCTGTAGCGCCAGAAGTTGAGCGCCATGAACGACGCCGCAATGGTGAATACGGCCAAGGTCGCGGCGGGAAAGGGTCCACCAAGGCCCGCTGCTAGGCAAAAGCCGCCTGCGATCTCCAGCACCGATCCGGCCGCGAGAAGAGGCCTGGGAGCAGGAAAGCCCCGCTCGGCCAGGGACGCTGTAACTGCCCGGAACCTGAGGAAATGCTCGGCGCCCGCCCAGATAAAGACGCCGCCGAGCAAAACCAATCCAAGGTGGTGGAGGAACGCGATCATTCCTTGCTGCCGTCCTCGGTGTAAACCGCTAGCTCGTAACCATCCGGATCCGCGAAATGAAAGCGCCGGCCGCCGGGGAACCCATAAATCGGCCTGACGATCGTGCCTCCCGCTTCCTCGACCCGCTTGACCGTTGCCGGCAAATCATCGGCATAGAGAATGACGAGCGGGCCTCCTCCGGACCTCGCTGGGCCAGCGGCGAAGCCACCTGACAAGCGCCCGTCGTTGAACTCGCAATATTGCGTGCCGTAGTCAGTGAAGGTCCAGCCGAAGGCCTTTCCGTAGAAGTCGCGTGACCGCTGAATGTCTTTCACGTTGAATTCGACGTAGTCGATCCGTTGATCGTTGTTGTTGCTCATGATGCATACCTCTCGTGTGGTGTACGACGGCGAAAGATAAGCACGCATCTCGCCTGCCGGATTGAACAAAACGGCCATCGACGTATGGCTTCACACGGCGCCGCCGAGGCGATGCATCTGACATGATTATTCACCTACCCTCTTCCTTCCGGCCGGAAGAAACAACCGATTCTTGCAACCGTTTTCGATTGGCAGACGTTGTCCGTCGTGCAGATTGTTGTCTCGAGCGACGGCGGGCGCAGCCACTGCGTCGGTTCACCGCCGGTAATCCGAAGAGGAGCGAGATGAGCGATCCCGTCCCAGCGCAGGCAACGGGTTCATTTCAGCAACGTCCAGCGTCGGCGCGGCTTCACGGGAGCTTTGCTTCGGTGTGGGCGCATCGAATGGACCCGGCGGGCGCACCGCCAATCGTCGTCATGCCCGATGCAACGATCGACCTGCAATGGATCGGAGGCAGCTTCCGAATTGCCGGCCCCGACAAGGAGCCGCAGACCGAGGTCCTGGCGGCAGGCGAGATCGTGATCGGCTTGCGCTTTCATCCTGCCACGGCGGCGGCATGGCTCGGCGTGCCACAAATCGAGCTTGTCGGCCAGAGGCTGTTGCTCGACGATTTATGGGGCGCGCGAGCCCGGCGCCTCGCCAGCCGCGTGCGCGCAGGCGACAATCTCGAGGATCTGGCCTGTTCGCTCGAACAGGTCGTCGCCGAGGAGGCGGCCTCCCGCGCGCCAGACGTTCCCATGCAGGCGGCATATCGCCTGATCGAGCGCGGGCCGCCACCCGACGCGCCGCTCGTCCCTTGGTTGATGCGCGCACTCGAGATGAGCGAAAGGACGTTGCGCCGGCGCTTCGACGAGAGCTTCGGCTATGGCCCCAAGACGCTTGACCGTATCCTCCGCTACCAGCGCTTTCTGCGGCTTTCGAGCCAATCAAACAGCGCCACGGCCATCCTGGCAGCCGAGGCGGGCTATTCCGATCAGGCGCATCTTGTCCGCGAGAGCCGACGCCTGACGGGAAGCACCCCGCGACAGATTCATCACCTGCTGCAGAACGGGTGAAACCACGTCGCGCTCTTCATTGGCCGTTTTGTTCAATTCGTCACTGTCGCCCGACTTTATCCTGGTGTCTCCGACAACCAGAGGAGATCGCCATGAAACCGCGCATTTCGGTTTTGACTATCGCTGTCGCCAACCTCGAGAGTTCTCTGGCGTTCTACCGCGACGGTCTCGGCTTGCCGACGGAAGGGATCATCGGCCGCGAGTTCGAGCATGGCGCCGTCGCGTTCTTCACGCTGTCCGGCGGGTTGAAGCTCGCGATCTGGGCGCAGGACGACCTCGCCTACGACACTGGCCTGCCCAAGGCGCCGATCAGCTCGACCTCGTTCACAGTCGGACACAACGTTGTGCGCCGCGAAGAAGTCGATCAAGTGATGGATGAGGCCGCTCGCGCCGGAGCCGAGATCATCAAGCCTGCCCGGGACACGTTCTTTGGCGGATATGCCGGATACTTCCGCGATCCGAACGGACACCTGTGGGAGGTCGTCTGGAACCCCGCCAACATACCGAATGAGGACGCTCTCTGAGGGCAGGTATGGCCCTGTAGGATCGGGCCGTTCCGGTCATTCCCGGTGCTGGCAAATTCTATCGGCATCGGGGCGGGCGGCCTGCTTTCCCTGGCAAACGAAGCCAGTTCGACGGCAGTCCACCAGCATAATCTTACGGGGCTGATTATGTAGCTCTATCCAGATTCGCCTCGCCTGCATGGCGCATCATGCGGCGGAAGCTCATTGAGATATGCGCCCGCCTTATGTGCCCGATGGACTCCCAGTCGCCGATTTCGGCCGCGGCAAGGACCTCTTCCATTTCGCGGCGGAATGCGGTGAATTCCTCGACGAGGCCCAATTGCGGCATCAGCTTCAGGACGACGCGCGCGACCTGAAAATACAGGCGCTCGCTGATCTCGCGCAGTGGCTGGTTGCCGGTCATCGCCGTGAGCTCGTAGAAAAAATCCATGTTGAGGCGTAGGAAAGCGCGCTGGTCGGGATTGAGTATATCGGCATCGCAGCGCGCGATGAGCGCCCGTATCCGGTCAAGATCGTCCGCCGTGCGCGGAATCGGCGAAAGCTTGCCGACGAGGAGCGCCAGCTCCAGGCGCAAATGATAGACCTGCTGCAATTCCTCGATGTCGACGTCGGTGACGATCGTGCCGACGCCGTGGACGGATTGAACCAGACCCTCGGATTCAAGGCGCGCCAGCACGCGCCGGACCGGCGTGCGGCTGATCTGGAATTCCTGGGCAAGTTCTTCCTCGGACAGGTGGCTTCCCGGCGCATAATCGAGCAGGCAGATGCGGTCGCGCAATATCCGGTAGATGCGCTCGAACCGCTCCCGCGCGGAGAGCGGGCGCGGCGGCGCGGCGGTCACCGTCGTGGGCGGCTTGGCCTCTGTCTCGATCGTCACCCAGCCTCCAGGACAGCATGCAGGAATTGCCGTGTCCGCTCGTTCTTGGGAGCACCAAACAGTTCGCTTGGCGGCCCCTGCTCGCAGATCTTGCCTTGATAGAAGAAACAAACGCGGTCGGAAAACTCCTTGGCGAAGCCCATCTGATGGGTGACCATCAGCATGGTGAGATCATGCTCGCGCCCGATTTGCCTTATCACCTGCAGCACTTCGCCGACAAGCTCCGGGTCGAGCGCCGACGTCACCTCGTCGAACAGCATGATCTTGGGCCGCATTGCCAGCGCCCTGGCGATGGCGACGCGCTGCTGCTGGCCGCCAGAAAGCTGTGACGGATAGTGGTCCTTCTTCTGGGCCAGACCGACCAGCTCCAGCAGTTCGGCCGCTCTTGCCTCGGCGTCCGCCCGCTTCATTCCGAGCACCGTTATCGGCGCCTCGATGCAGTTCTGCATCGCTGTCATATGCGGAAACAGGTTGAACGACTGGAACACCATGCCGATTTTGGCGCGGATCTTGCGGATGTGGGCGAGATCGGCGGGAACAAGCTTGCCGTTCCTCTCCATATGGGTCAGCGGCTCGCCTTCGACCCAGATGACGCCGTCATTGATCGTCTCCAGCGTCATCAGCATGCGCAGCACCGTCGTCTTGCCCGAACCCGACGGACCGATGACGGAGACTTTTTCGCCGCGCGCTATTTCGAGATTGAGCCCGTCGAGAACGGTTAACGTGCCGTAGCGTTTCGATACATTGTCGAAGCGGACCATCGGTTGTTCAGTCATCGGGTGGTCCTCCGGTTGAGCAGCCCTTCGAGGGAGCGGATGAGCGCCGCCGAAACCAGGCTCATGGCAAGGAAAAACAGGCCGACCAGCGTGATCGGCTCGGTGTAGCGGAACGTTTCGGAGCCGATGATCTTGGCGGTCTGCATCAGTTCCATCACGGCGATTGCGGAAAGCAACGGCGTTTCCTTGAACAAGGCCACCAGATAATTGCCGAGCGCCGGAACGATCGGCGGGATCGCCTGCGGAATGATGATGTCGCGGAACGTCGTCCAGGACGAGAGATTGAGCGCGATCGAAGCTTCCCACTGGCCGCGATGGATGTTGTCGAAACCGGCGCGATAGACCTCGGAGCAATAGGCGGCGTAGTGGATGCCGATGGCCAGCACCCCGGCGGTGAAAGCGTCGAGCACGACACCGAATTTCGGAAAGACGAAATAGAGAAAGAATATCTGGATGAGCAGCGGGGTCGAGCGGATCAGCTCGACCAGCACCGAAATCGTCCAGCTGGTCCATGGCACGGCGATGCGGACAACGGCCAGCACCAGGCCGAGCGAGGCGGCAAGCGCAAAGCCGATCAGCGTCGCTTCGATGGAAATGACGGCGGCGCGGGCAAGCACCGGCAGGATTTCCAGGGCAAATCCCCAATCCCAGATCATGCCGCCTTCCCCCGCGCCAGTCCGAGCGACGCTCGCCTTTCAAGAAGCCGCATGCCGATGGTCACAACCAGCGACATTGCCAGGTACATCAAAAGAACGAGGATGAAGATCGGAATGGTCTTGAACGTGTTCTGGTTCATTTGCTGCGCCTTGAAGGCGAGATCCGAAAGCGTGATCAGCGAGACCAGCGCCGTCGATTTCAGAAGCTCGATGAACAGATTGCCCCAGGGCGGGATCATCGCGACAAAGGCCTGCGGCAGGATGATCCGGCGCAGCATCTGCGGGCGGCTCATGTTCAATGCAGTACACGCTTCCCACTGGCCGCGGGCGACGGACTGGATCGCGCCGCGCACGCACTCCGATCCGTAAGCGCCGACATTGAGGCCGAGCGCCAGCACCGCCACAACGAATGCGTTGATCGTGACGCCGAATTGCGGGAGCACGAAAAACAGCCAGAACAATTGCACCAGTGCCGACGTTCCGCGGAAGATCTCGACGTAAACCGTGGCCAGCCATCTGAGCGGCGTCGGGCCATACATCCTTGCAAGTGCCGCAAGCACGCCCATGATAATTGCCAGCAGGCTGCCGAGGACGGCGATCTCGACCGTCAGGACCGCGCCTTGCAGCAGCCCCGGCATGAACACTCTATAGCTTTCCTGTGTTGCCAACGCGCCGATCACGACTAGCGCGATGACCAGCATGGCAATGAGCGTACGGATTCCCATGCGATTCCCCCGGGAAAAAAGGGCGGCGCTTTCGCGCCGCCAGCAGTTGGGAACCTATTTGCCAGCGCAGAGCTCTGCGGTGGTCTTGTTGGGCAGATAATCCTTGCCGAAGCCGAGTGGCTCGACCAGCGCGATATGCTCCGGCGAACCGATGAACTTCTTCAGCTCGGCGTTGAAAGCCTGCTGCAGGTCGGTGTCTTCCTTGCGGAAGCCGAAGCCGCCATGGCCTTTCACCGACTTGCCGGCGACCTCGCCGAAGGGCTTGGTCGATTCGACACCGTCGGCCTTCTTGGCCATGTCGGCGATCGAAAGGGCGGTAAGCGCGGCAGCATCGGCGCGGCCCGACTGGACGGCGGCGACCAGGCTGGACTGGTCGGGCAAGGAGACGATCTGCCCATCGGCAACGCCCGCTTCCTTGGCGAAGCCGCCTTCGACGGCGCCGGCCATCACGGCAAGCTTGAGATCCGGATTGTCCTTGATGCTGGAAAAATCCTTGATGCCTTTCGGATTGCCTTTTGCCACCAGCATAGCCTCGCCGATGCCGTAGGACGGCTCGGAGTAGTTGATCTCGGCGCAGCGCTTCGGGGTGATGAACATGCCGGCGGCGATGATATCGAAGCGGCCGGCCTTGAGACCTGGAATGAGCGAGCCGAATTCGGTCAAAACACCGTCGACCTGCGGTATGCCCATCTTGGCGAGCACCGCCTTGGCGACTTCCGGCGCCTCGCCGGTCAGCTTGCCGTCTGGCGTGGCGTAACCGAACGGCGCCTCGTTGGCGAAACCGACGCGGATGTAGCCGTCCTTCTTGGCCCGTTCGAGGGTGGTTTCCGCGTGAGCGGACAGCGAGGTCAATGACGTCGCGGCGAGCGCGATGCAGGCAGCCGCTTTCACGACCATGCGGCGCGATATCGATGAATTGAACATGCTTTTCTCCCATTGGACAACTGTGGATGGTTCCCAGGGCGCGGCCTTCTTCGAGGTCGGCGCCTGCTTGATCAGACGTATACAACTGCCCTAGACATTTCGCAAGCAGAGATATAGAAACCATGGAAATTCGGCGATAATTCGTAGTTAGCCAACAAATTGACGTCGAGTTGTGCACAATTTGGGCCTGCTTGCCCATATTTTATCAAAGGGCAAGCGGCGTACTGGAAGGCAGGATTTCGGTGGCGACCGCGAAGGGCTTCGGGACATTCACGCAAGCGGAGTATGGGCAGCGCCTCGCCGGCGTGAAGACACGCATGCAACAAGCCGGCTTCGATCTCATCGTCTGTCAGGATCCAGCCAACATGTGCTGGCTGACCGGCTATGACGGATGGTCGTTCTACGTTCCGCAGTGCGTGCTCGTCCATCTGGAGGAGGACCGGCCGATCTGGTTCGGCAGGGCGCAGGATGCCAAGAGCGCACGCCTGACCACCGGCCTGCCCGAGACAAACATCGTGCCGTTCTCGGAACGGCTGGTGCAGCAGCCCGTCGAACACCCTTATGACGAACTCGCCCAACTGATCCGGTCGCGCGGCTGGGGAAAGGCCCGTATCGGCGTCGAGATGGACGCGCATTATTACACTGCGCGCTGCCACGCCCACCTTGTCGAGGGGCTGCCCGACGCGCATTTCGCCAACAACCACGATCTCGTTAACTGGGCGCGGCTGGTCAAATCCGAAGCCGAGCTGGTGCTGATCCGCGAGGCGGGTGCGATCTGCACGCATGCCATGAACCGCGCCATCGGGAAAATGCGGCCCGGTGTGCCTCAGAACCATGTCATTGCGGAAATCTATCACGCGCAGATCATGGGGGTGCCCGGAGCGGGCGGCGACTATGCCGCGATCTGTCCGCTGATGCCCGTCGGCGAGGGCACCAGCACGCCGCATCTGACGTGGTCCGACGCGCCGCTGCCGGACAGCGGCCCCGCCATTCTGGAGATTGCCGGCGTGAGGCGCCGCTATCACGCGGCGCTGACGCGGACCATACATTTCGGCAAGCCGCCGCTAGCCATCCTCGACATGGCCAAGGCAATCGTCGAGGGTGTCGACGCCGGCCTCGAGAAGGCGCGCCCCGGCTACACCGCCGAACAGGTGGAAGCCGCCTGGCAGGCAGTCCTGCGACGGAACGGGCTGAAGAAGGAAAGCCGGGTCGGCTATCCGGTCGGGCTCGCATACCCGCCCGATTGGGGTGAACGCACCGCAAGCCTTCGTCCCGGCGATACTACCGAGATGCAGTCCGGGATGTGCTTCCATTTCATGGCCGGCGTCTGGCTCGACGATTTCGGCATCGCCATCTCGGAGTCGTTCGTCGTCACGGAACGCGGCGGCGAACGCCTCTGCGACGTGGCGCGCGACCTCATCGTCATCGACTGACATGGCGGCCGGGAAACCGGCTGCCGAAAAGACCATGCCCGCCAGCAAGCCGGCAACAAGCACGAGGACGCCCGATGGACCGCAATCCGTTTTCCGAAGCCGAAATCGCCGGCCGCCTGGCAAAGGTCCGTACTGCACTGATCGAGCGGGAGCTCGACGCGGCGGTGTTTGCCTCGCCGGAGAACGTCTTCTATCTCACCGGGCTTGATCACTGGGGGTATTTTGCCCCTCACCTGCTGATCGTTCCACTCCAGGGAAACCCCGTCCTGGTCACCCGCTCGATGGAGAAGGTGACGATCGAGAAGCAGGTGAAGGCAGCGGAATTCCGCGGCCACTCCGACAGCGAAACGGCGGCCGACCTTGCCGCGCGGGTGCTTGCGGAGCTCGGCCTGTCGGGCAAGCGGATCGGCCTCGAATACTGGACGGCCGGCCTTAGCCATGGACTTGCCGTGGCGCTCCAGACGCAAGCCGATGCAACGTGGAGCGATGTCTCCGGTCTGATCGACGAGATGCGGCGGGTGAAGAGCGCCGAAGAACAGGCGCTGATGCGGCGTGCCGCAAAGGTGACGGACGCCGCCGCCGGTGCCGCGATCGCCGCGATCTCCGATGGCGCTTCCGAACAGGAGGTCGCCGCCCAATGTGTTTCGGCAATGATCCGCGCCGGCGGTCATGCGCCGGGCTTCGGACCGTTCATCCGCCCGGCCGCGCGCCTGGGTGAAGAGCACACGACCTGGGGCGACGGAATCTACCGCAAGGGCGAGCCGGTCTTTGTCGAACTGTCCGGGTGCATCTCGCGCTACCATGCCCCGCTCGGCCGGCTCGTTCGCATCGGCCACATCAGCGATGAAGACGCCGCAATGGCGGAGGTGACCGCCAAGGCCTTCAACGCGGTCGTCGAGGCGCTGCGCCCGGGCGCCAAGGCGCGTGATGTTTACGCCGCCTGGCAGGCCGTCGCCGACGAGGCCGGCCTTTCCCACTATCGCCGCCATCACTGCGGCTACCTTGTCGGCGCCGGCCAGCCGCCGTCATGGACCGGCGGCAATTCGGTGACCGGCTTGCGACACGATTCCGACCTCGAGATCGAAACGGGGATGAGCTTCCACATCCTGTCATGGCTGATGGGAACGGGTCACGGCAATGACTTCGTCTCCAACACGGTGCTTTTGACCGACGCGGGCGCCGAAGTGCTCACCCGCACGCCGGCCGGCCCGATCGTTCGATAGGCCCGCACGCATGGCGCGCTACTCGGCACTCTCGATTTTCCGCAACGCGCTCGCCGGCCAGAAGAATTGGCAGCGCGCCTGGCGTGCGGCGGAGCCAAAACCGTCCTATGATGTGATCGTCATCGGCGGCGGCGGACACGGCCTCGCCACCGCCTTTTACCTCGCCGAGAACCACGGCATCCGTAACGTCGCCGTACTCGAAAAGGGCTATGTCGGCGGCGGCAATGTCGGCCGCAACACCACCGTCATCCGCTCCAACTACCTGCTCGACGGCAACACCCAGTTCTACGAATTCTCGATGAAGCTCTGGGAGGGCATGTCGCGCGCGCTGAACTTCAACGTCATGTTCTCGCAGCGCGGCCAGCTCGTCACGGCGCATTCGGCCGATCAGCTCGACGGCTTCAGCCACCGCGCCAATGTCATGCGGCTGAATGGCATTGATGCCGATATCCTCGACCGCGACGAGGTGCGCCGTCTCGTGCCCTATCTCGATTTTTCCGACACCGCCCGCTTTCCGATCCATGGTGCCATCTTCCAGGGCCGGGCGGGCACGGCGCGCCACGACGCCGTCGCCTGGGGCTATGCGCGCGCCGCCGACAGCCATGGCGTCGACATAATCCAGAACTGCGAAGTGACAGGCTTCCTCCGCGACCGCGACAGTATCGTCGGCGTCGAAACGACGAAAGGCCGGATCGGCGCCGGCAAGGTCGGCCTCGCTGTTGCCGGTCATACATCCGTGCTCGGTGCCAAGGCCGGCCTTGACCTGCCGATCGAAAGCCACGTCCTGCAAGCCTTTGTCACCGAGCCGCTGAAGCCGCTGGTAGATCACGTCGTCGCTTACGGCGCCGACCATTTCTACGTCAGCCAGTCCGACAAGGGCGGACTGGTCTTCGGCGGCAATCTCGACGGCTACAATTCATACGCCCAGCGCGGCAATCTCGGCGTCGTGCGCGAGGTGGCGGAGGCGGCGATTGCTTTGATGCCGTGCATTTCGCGCGTCCGTCTGCTGCGCCACTGGGGCGGCGTCATGGACATGACTCCCGATGCCAGCCCGATCATCTGCCCGACGCCGATCGACGGCCTCTATCTCAATGGCGGCTGGTGCTATGGCGGCTTCAAGGCGACGCCGGCTTCCGGCTGGTGCTTCGCCCACACGATCGCCACCGGCAAGCCGCATCCCCTGATCGCGGCCTACGGACTCGATCGTTTCCGCACCGGCCACACGCTCGATGAGGCCGGTGTCGGCCCTTCCGCCTGGCTGCAATAGGAGGCGGGACAAAATGCTGCGCATCGAATGCCCCTGCTGCGGCCCGCGCGACCATGACGAGTTCCGCTATGGCGGCGATGCCTCGGTCACGCGTCCAACCCATGACGATGCCGATCCGGAGGCCTGGTACCGCTACGTCTATATCAGGACAAACCCGGCCGGCCCGCACCGTGAATTCTGGCAGCACGTGACCGGCTGCCGGCAATGGCTGGTGGTCGAACGCGACACCCGCAACCACGCGATCGCATCCGTCGACTTCGCCAGGAAATCGACTGTCAGGAAACAACCGGCATGAGTTCGAACCGCAAACGCCTGCCAGCGGGTGGCCGCATCAGTCGCGAGGTGCCGGTAGATTTCACCTTCGATGGCCGCAAGCTGATTGGGTATCGCGGCGACACGCTCGCCTCCGCGCTGCTCGCCAATGGCGTCACCCTGGTCGGTCGCAGCTTCAAATATCATCGCCCGCGCGGCATTTTTTCCGCCGGGCCCGAAGAGCCGAATGCGCTGGTTACGCTCGGGAGCGCCGGCAGGCGCGAGCCGAACCTGCCGGCGGCGACGCTGGAACTCGCCGACGGCATGGTCGTGGAGAGCCAGAACCGCTGGCCGTCGCTTGCCTTCGACGTGCAAAGCGTCAACGGCCTTTTCGCGCCGTTTCTGTCCGCCGGCTTCTACTACAAGACCTTCATGGGCCCGACGCGCCGCGCCTGGATGTTTTACGAACATTTCATCCGCAAGGCGGCCGGCCTGGGCAGAGCCGCCACCGGCCCCGATCCCGACCGCTACGAGGTTCATCATGCCTTCGCCGATGTCGCTATCGTCGGCGGCGGCCCGGCGGGATTGTCGGCGGCGCGGGCGGCCGCCGCGGCCGGCGCGCGGGTCGCGCTGATCGAGCAGGATTTCCTGCTTGGCGGCCAGCTTCTGGCGGAACCGTCCGACAGCGCAGCGGCCGCATGGCTGAGGCAGGCCGCGGCCGAGTTGGAGGGCTTCGAAACCATCACGCTGATGAAGCGGACGACGGCTTTCGGCAGCTATGACGGCAATGTCCTTGGACTGGTCGAACAGCGCGATCCGACCGATCCGAAGCCGGCCGGCGAGGCCCGGCAAACGGTCACTATGCTGCGCGCCCGCTCGATTGTTTTCGCCACCGGCGCCATCGAGCGGCCGATCGTGTTCTCGAACAATGACCGGCCCGGCGTGATGCTTGCCTCGGCCGCCCGGACCTATCTCAACCGTTTCGCCGTCCTGCCGGGCAGGAAAATCGTCGTCGCCACTAGCAATGACGGTGCCTGGCGCACCGCCTTCGACTATGCCGCAGCCGGCGCGGAGGTGACGGTTGCTGATCTGCGCGCCGTCCCGCCCGCAGCACTTGCCGCGGAAGCCGCACGGCTCGGCGTGGTGGTGCGGGCCGCAACGCGCATCGTCGACCTGCACGGCCGCCATACCGTCAGGCGCGTAACGCTCAATGGACCGGAGGGACAATCCTCGGCCGCCTGCGACCTGGTCTGCATCTCCGGCGGCTGGTCGCCAACCGTGCATCTCACCTCCCACCTCGGTGTCAAACCTGTCTATCGCGACGACATTGACGGCTTCGTGCCGGGCGTCTTTTCAGCCAGCCAGTTCGGCGCCGGCGCAATGATAGGAGCTTATGCGACCGCCGCTGCCGTCGAGCACGGCCATCGGGCCGGCATCGAAGCGGCAGCCTCCTGCGGCAAGTCGGCGCCGGTGCCCGCTCCATCGAAACTCGATCTCGATGAGACCGCCTCGACCGTGCTTCGCGAAGCCCTGCCCGCTGGACGCGGAAAGGCCTTCGTCGATTTCCAGATGGACGTGACGACCGGGGATATCGAGCTCGCCCATCGTGAGGGCTATGAATCGGTCGAGCATCTGAAGCGCTACACCACGCTCGGCATGGGCACCGATCAGGGCAAGACCAGCAATTTTCCCGCACTTGCCGCCATGGCAGCGCTGCGCGGCGCAACGATTCCCGAGACCGGCACCACGACCTTCCGCCCGCCCTATACGCCGGTGGCGATCGGCGCGCTTGCCGGACGCGCCGTCGGCCATCATTTCAAGCCGATCCGCCGCACGCCGATGCACGACTGGCACATGGCGAATGGCGCCGAGATGCTCGAGGTCGGGCTCTGGATGCGGCCCTATTTCTACCGGCAGTCGGGCCGCGACGTGAACGAGGCCTATGTTGCCGAAATGCGTACCGTGCGTCAGGCCGCGGGGCTGATGGACATCTCCACGCTCGGCAAGATCGATGTCCAGGGCCCGGATGCGGCAATCTTCCTCGACCGCGTCTATGCCAACGGCTTTGCCAAACTGGCGATAGGCCGCGCCCGCTACGGCGTCATGCTGCGCGACGACGGCATCGTCTTCGACGACGGCACCACGACGCGGCTAGCGGAAAACCGGTTCTTCATGACCACGTCGACCGCCAAGGCCGCCGATGTGCTGTCGCGTCTCGAATTCCTGCTCGACACGGCCTGGCCGGATTTGCGCGTGGCCGTTACCTCGGTCAGCGATGAATGGGCGGCGATGTCGGTTGCCGGGCCCAACAGCCGCGCAATCCTCGGTGTTGCTTTTCCTGGTCTCGACGTTTCCGACGCGGCGCTTCCGCATATGGGGCTACTCGAAAGCGAGTGGCAGGTCCGTGGGCTCCGCATCCTGCGCCTCAGTTATTCCGGCGAGCGCGCTTACGAAGTCTATGTCGGCGCCACTGCCGGTGAACAGCTCTGGAGCCGCTTGCTCGAAGCCGGCAGACCCTTCGACCTGAAGCCTTACGGTGTCGAGGCGCTCGGCGCGCTGCGGGTCGAAAAGGGCCATGTCGCCGGACCGGAGATCGATGGGCGCACGACGCTCGACGATCTCGGCCTCGGCCGCATGGCCGGCAAGCGCAGCGGCTTCGTCGGCGATGTACTGCGCCGCCGCCAGGCCTATCAGGCGCCTGAGCGCCAGCGGCTGGTCGGACTGGAATGCGCCGAAGACGGCAAGCGCCTCCGCGGCGGGGCGATCCTGTTCCTGCCCGACGACAAGATCGAGGGCCATGGCCGCGGCCGGGTGACCTCGATCACCTTTAGCCCAGAACTCGACCGCTATGTCGGATTGGCCCTGCTTGCCGGTGATGTCGCGGCAGAAGGAAGCGAGGTCGTGGCGGTCTATCCGATGAAGGCCGAAACGGTTCGCGCCCGCGTTGTCTCGCCGGTATTCATCGATCCGCAGGGAGAACGGCTGCATGGCTAGCTTGACCTCTTCTCGGGATTTCAGTCTGTCCGTGGCGGATTGTCCGCTTATCCAGATCGAGGGCTGGGACGCGACACTGAGACAATTCGAAAAGAGCGTCGCGGCGTCGCTCAACACGAAACTTCCCGCTTCGGTGGGAGAGACGGTTCGCCACAAGGGCCTTTTGACCATCCGCGTTGCACCTCGCCGCCTTTGGCTGGCTCTCGACGAAGGCACAGAAGCGCCAGCCCTTGTCGTCGACCCCGATCTCGGCTGTTCCGTGCCCCTTGGGGAAGGTCGTGTTCGTTTGAAAATGGCCGGCCCTGGTATCGCTAGGCTTCTGTCCGGCTGCATTGCCGTCAACTGGCACGCGCCGACCGCCGCTCCGGGCCGCGCCGTGCAAACATCCTTCCATCACGTGCCCGTGCTCTTCCTGCGCACCGGCGAGACCGCGTGCGAACTCATCGTGCCGCGAAGTTTTTCGCGAAGCCTCTCGGATTGGATTGCCGACGGCTAGCCAATACCGGTTCTTCGGGCAAGGGCCGGCTTTAGCGGCGATCCAAGCCGCCATCACGAAGCCATCTACTCTCTTGCCGGCCAGTCCTGCAGGAGCGTAATCCCAAACTTCGGCGCGGCTACTTTGAGCCGCTCGATATCGGCAGGCGTCGGCGGCCCGACCACCTCTCCCTTGCTGCGTTCATGGCCACCTTCGGCAAGAAACTGCTCGAACACACTTGGCGTGTCTATCAGGATATAGCGAACGAGCTGGTTGCCGGGATTCATAAGCTGGTGCGGGATGCCCCGCTTCAAAAACATGCTCTCGCCGGGCGAGAGCGTTCGGACCACACCGTCCACAATTGCGGTCAAGTGCCCTTCGATGACGTAGACCGTCTCGTCGTCATTCGCATGAACATGGATTGGCGTTTTGGTGTGCCCGTCGCTTCTGTTTTCGAACAGACTCAACAAGCCTCCCGTCTGTTCGCCGGAGACCAGTCGCTTCATGACGATGCCCGCGAGCACGAATTCTTTTGGTTCAACATCCGTCATTGATCCAATCCTGCCAGGCACATTTGGTGGGCCGTCAAGCAGACGAGCTGCGCAGCGACATCCGGCAAACGTCGAACTGGCTCGCGGGTTCCCGGTCGCCGGAGTTCCCTCTTCCCAAGCTCCGTTTGGACGAAAAGACGGCTTCGTTGTCACCGGACATGCAGGCCGACATCCGCCAATTCGAGGGCGCCGCAGAGGTCCGCCTAACTGACGGCAAAGCTGCAACGTGCTGCCAGGCTCTCGCCGGGCCCAAGCACCGACAGTCCATTCCATTTGTCGATCGAACCCCGATTATGAGCATCGACAACATGACTGACCGGTTCAAAACAGAAGAAGTCGCTCTCGTCCGATGGCGAATAGACCAGGTACAAATTCAAGGGCGATGAAGCTTCAATCCGCAGGCTGCAACTGTGCTCTGGCCAAGATATGGAGGCGACACCATCCCAGCCAGCGAACACATTGTTTATCCATCCGCTCGGCAAGGCGGCCGGGGCGCCGAAATTCCAATCGGGATGGGTTTTGATATCCACAAACCGTTCAGGGAGGTGGTTGGGCCGTTCGAGGCAAACCTGTGATGCCGCGGCGTGAAGCGTGGTCAACGCTGTTCTCGGGAACCATGGATGGATGCCAAGCCCGAACGGCAATCTGATCGATGCCCGATTGACGATGCGAAGTTTCAGCTCGAGCCCCTGTCCGGCCAGCGCGTAGCTCACCTCGGCGCGATATCGGTATGGGCCAGGCCCGTTGCTGATGAGCGACAGCTTTGCGTTGTCCTGCGTTACGCTGTCGACGTCCCACTCGCTCGAAAATCCATTGCCGTGAATGGGAAATGGCTCGCGTGCAACATTGGCAGGCAGTTCGTGGAATTTGGAGTCGAATGTGAACCCGCCGCCCGAGATGCGATTTGACCATGGCAAAAGCAGGTTGCAGGCAAGGTCGAACGGGTTGCTGCTCCCGCCGTTCGGCCAAGGCCTGAAGAGCGGCACGCGTCCATGGTCCAGTCTCGCAAGACCTGCCCCAAGCGATGGGACGATTTCAGCAGACAGGTCTCCGCTTCTGATCTTGATCGTCCCGACCATCCGCTTCAGACGGTATTGGCCTTGGCAGCGGCGATCGGCTGTTGATGGCGGCCTTTGCGAGCCACTGCAAGAAGGTCGTTCGACGCGATCCCGATGAGCGCCTTCATCTGATCGTGTGCATCGTCGGCCCTCCGCATCCTGATTGCCTCCAGCACGTCGCCATGCGCGCTCAGCGTCTGCTGGTAATTAGCGGTGGCCGATGTGGTCAAGCGGAAGGAGAAGCTGAGGGCGGCCGCAAGCATATTGCCGAGATTGGCGAACACCGGGTTGCGGCTGGCACGCAGGATGGCCGTATGAAACCTGACGTCGGCATCGAGACACGCAGCGAGATCATCCTGCGGAGCAATGCGCATGGCTTCATAGGCCGCTTCGATGACCGCGAGATCGCCTGACGTCGCCATCTTGGCCGCAAGTTGGGCGGCAGCGGGTTCAATGACCAGCCGCGCCTCGATCAATCCGCGGACGAAATCGAGATCGGGCTCGATATCGCGCATCCATTCCAGAACCTGTGCATCCAGCCTGTTCCATTCGCTCGACACGCGCACACGCGTCCCGGCCCGCTTGCGCGCCTCGATCAATCCTTTCGCCGAAAGCGTCAGAAGAGCATCGCGAAGCGCGGTGCGGCTGGCCCCGTAGATAACGCAAAGCTCGGCTTCCGTCGGCAGGACGGAGTGCTGGGCGTAGGAGCCGGCGAGGATGCGCTGTCCGAGATCGCGTGCGATGCGATCCTTGAGCGATGACGTGGTGCCATCTGCGGCAGGAATGTCCTGCTTGCCTTGGCCAGTCGAAGCGATCGCCGCGTCCATCGTCATGTCCTGTTCAAGTGGTACTCGGCAATTACCACAGCAAGTATCAGCAGCGAGCCCTTGGCAAGCAACTGATAGAAGGTTGGCACGGACGTCAGTATCATTCCGTTGTTGAGGACGCCAATGATGGCGACGCCCAGCAGTGCGCCGACGATCGTGCCCTTGCCGCCCTGCAAGGCGCAGCCACCAAGAACGGCCGCTGTGATGGCCTCGAGTTCCAGGCCTTGGGATCCGGATACGGGCTGCCCGGAGCCGGTACGGGCAGCCAACAGAATCCCGGCCAATCCGGCCGCCACTCCACTCATGATATAGATGCCGACGCGGTAGCGGTTGATGTCGATGCCGGAGAAGCGTGCGACAACGGGATTGCCGCCCAGGGCATAGATGTTGCGGCCAACGATCGAGCGGGCAAGGAAGAGATGGAACACGATCGCGGTCAGCAAGAGAATCCAGATCAGCAGAGGCAGGCCGAGGATTCGTCCGATCCCGATGAAGCGGAAAGTCTCGCTGAAAATCGCGATCGATTGCCCGTCGGACATGATGAACGCGATGCCGCGGAAGATCGCCATCGTACCGAGAGTCGCGATGACAGCGTTGACCCGCCCATAGGTGATGATGATGCCGTTCACGAGGCCGGCAAGACCGCCCAGGACCAGGCCGGCAAGAATGCCCGCGGCGGGTGATCCGGTGGCCTGGATGGCCATTGCCGTCGATACTGTGGTCAGACCGACAATTGCGCCGACGGCAATATCGAGCCCTCCGGCGACAATAACCACGGTCTGGCTCATCGCCAGAACGCCCAGGATGGTAATGCCTAGACCGATGTTCAGCAGGTTTCGGCTGGAGAAGAACACGTCGCCTCTCAGGGTGCCGAAAATGAGCACGAGAATGGCGAGAGCAACAAGAAGGCTTATGTTGTGAATGCCGATGCGCTCTGCGATGCGCAAGGAAGCGCGCCTTTTGCCGGTTTGCGTTGTTGCTGTCCTGAGCTCAAGGCTGTTCACTGAATTTGTCCTCCAAGCGATGCTGCAGATTGAGGCATGGCATGTCTCAGGATCGTGGCCTCGTCGATGTCAGGGCGGGAAAGTTCGGCCGTGATCCGGCCTCCAGCCATAACAAGCACCCTGTCGGCCAGCCCGATCAGTTCCGGCATTTCCGAGGAAATCAGGATTATGCCGATGCCGCTGGCGGCGAGTTCGTCGATCAGGCGATAGATTTCCGCCTTGGCGCCGATGTCGATGCCGCGGGTCGGCTCGTCGAGGATGAGAAGCATCGGCTGCCGCGCAAGCCAGCGCGCGAGAACGACCTTCTGTTGGTTGCCACCCGATAATTTCGAAACCTGTTCGTCGAGGTTAGGCGCCTTGATCGACATCTTTGCTGCAAGCGGTGAGACGATCTCCAGTGCCTTGCGCCGGTTGAAGAAGCCGAAGGTCGACGTTCTGTCGGGCACGCAAAGCGAGGCGTTATCAAGAATGCTTCGGAACAACAGCAGCGCCTCGTGCTTGCGGTCTTCTGGGGCAAAGCCGATGCCCGCCACGATCGCTGCATGCGGACTGTTGGGGCCAACGGGCACACCATTCATCGTTATGGTTCCGTCGAGGCGCCTATCATAGCCGACAATCGCCTTTGCCAGTTCGGATCGACCCGCACCCATAAGGCCGGCAATGCCGAGCACCTCGCCACGGCGGACCTTGAGGCTCACATCGGTGACGTGATCGGTGGTCAGGCCCGCCACCTCCAGCAACGGTTGCCCCGATTGCCACGTCTCGCGCGTAAACAGATCGGCTATGTCGCGGCCCACCATGAGCTTGGCTATGGTCTGCTCGCTGGCACCGGCAGCGGGGGAATCATCGACCAGCCGGCCGTCCCGCAACACGACAATGCGATCCGCAAGGTCGATGACCTCGTTCAGCCTGTGAGAGATGTAGACGATCGAAGTGCCCTCGCCGCGCAGCCGGCGAATTACTGAAAACAGACGGCGCGCTTCGTCGTCGGTCAGTGACGAGCTCGGCTCATCGAATGCGATCAGCCGGCCGCCGGCACGTATGGCGCGCATGATTTCGATCATCTGGCGCTGTGCCGGACCGAGTGTGCTGCAGAGTTGACGCGGCAGCATATCCTGCTGCATGCCGAAGGTCGCAAGCACCTTATCGGTCTGGTCCTCGAGCCTGTGCCAGTCGAGCAGGACGCCTGCCAGCCGCGGCAGTTCGCCGACGAAAATGTTCTCGGCCACGGTCAGGTTCGGAACGATCTCCGGCTCCTGATGGATGACGCGTATTCCGGCTCTGTGGCTGTCGCGCGGTTCGCTGAAAACGATCGGCGTGGAGCCATGCAGCACGGTGCCGGTGTCCGGTGCGAACACGCCCTCGAGAATTCGCATCATTGTCGACTTGCCGGCGCCATTCTCGCCAACCAGGGCAAGCACCTCTCCTGGCCGAAAGGCAATCGAGACATTGTCGAGCGCCTGCACGACGCCGAAGCGCTTCGATATCCTGTCGAGCGAGAAGAAATCCGATTGCGTCAAAAGCTCACTCCCGAGGATCGATCCCGTGTGCCCGTCGACGAACTGCCGGCCCAAAGAGCGTCATGCGCACTGCGGCGCATGACGCATATCTGGTTCAGTGGCAGAGCTTGGCTTTGTAGTCCGACGCAAAATTGTCGGCGGTGATGTATTCCGGGTCAGTGAAGGATTGAACGGGAAGCTTGGTTCCGTCCTTGATGGAGGCCAAGAGAATCTTCACCGCCAGCGCGCCATGATTTTCCGAATTGAGCCACATCGTACCACGGAACGCCGAGGGCTTTCCGGATCCGAAGGCATCGCAGGCGCGGCTCCCGTCGATGCCGATCCCCATGCCCTGGTCTGCGGAATAGCCAGCATTCTCCAGTGCTCGCGCACCACCCAGCACGCCGTCATCGTTGCATGAATAGAATATCCAGTTCGTGACGCTGGGATTGGCCGTCAGTGTGGTGGTCATCACGTCGATGGCGTTGACCATCGTGTTGTCGTAGGGGACGCGAACGATGTTGCCCGGCTTGAAATCGGGCACCGCCTTCAGGAACGCTTCTTCCGCGCCCTTGTTGCGCTGCATGCAGGTATCGGCCTTGCGGTCCTCGATCGAGGCGATGCGCACCTCTTTGCCCGCCCAGCCTTCAGCCTTGTAGAGCTTGGCAAGCTCTTCGCCCACCCGCGCACCGATATTGTAAGCATTCATGCCGACATAGGGGACCTGGGTGCCATCCTGGTAGTAGATATCGTCGTCCACCGCCACCAAGGGAATTTTTGCGGCCTTTGCTTTCTCCGCGATGACCGGTCCCAGTGCCTTGTCGGGGACAACGATGGCGATGCCTTTCACGCCATCGCCGACCATCGTATCGAAGGTCGTGATCGTCAAATTGGCGTCGAACTGAACGTCCTGCGACACGAACGCGGCCCCTGCCGCCTCAGCCGCTTTCTTGGCGCCGCCGACTTCGGCGACGAACCATGGGTGGTCTCCCATCTTGTTGATGTAGCCGATCTTGATGTCGTCTGCGCTTGCTGCGCCACTCATCAGTCCGGCAGCCAGTACCGCAAATGTCGCCAAAGCCTTTGTTGTGGTTTTCATGAAGATCCTCCCTGAGCTCAATGGTGGTTGCTAGTCGTGGTAGAGAACCGAGCGCCCACCATCGATGGTGATCGTCTCGGCATTTATGAACGGCGCTTCGTCCGAAGCGAGGAAAACCGCCGTCATTGCAACCTCGTCCGGCCGGCCAATTCGCTTGGGCGGATGGAGGTCGTAGGCTCGCCGCTTCTCCTCGGCGGGGTTCGGGAATGTGTTCCAGTAGGCTTCCGCGATCGGCGTCTCGATATAGCCGGGTGCTATCGCGTTCACCCGGATACCGCGTGCGGCATATTCGATGGCCAGCGAACGGGTCAGGCCCAAAAGTGCATGCTTGGCGACCGGATACGGGAACGTATGGGGAATGATCTGGAAGGCGTGGCAACTCGCTATGTTGACGATGGACCCCGAGCCCTTCGCCAGCATCGTCGGCAAAACCGCCTTGGCGCAGAACCACGCGGCCTGGAGGTCGAGCTTGAGGCAGCGCTCCCATTCCTCATCCGGCATCAGCAATGGTTCGTAGAACACGTTGGCACCGGCATTGTTGACCAGAATGTCGACGCCGCCATAGGCCGTGATCGTGCCAGCGACCATGTCCGCGACCGCGGATGTGTCCGTGACATCCGTCTCGACGAACAATACGTCGGCGCCTCCGGCACGCAATTCGTCGGCGACCGCTTTGCCGCTTGCCGCATTCAGTTCGGCAATGACGGTCTTTGCCCTATGTGTTGCAAAAGCCCGGGCGGTGGCGGCACCTATGCCTTGGCCGGCGCCCGTGATGATTGCGATCTTTCCTTGCAGCCGGCCTGCCATTGCATTCACCAGTCGACCACGGTGCCGTCCGGCATGACGGCATTGCGGGCATGCAGCACTTCCTGCTTGAAGGGGTGACGCGCGATGACGTCCTCATTGACGGTGACGCCAAGGCCCGGCAGATCGGGCAGGTCCCAGCGGCCTGGTTTACGCCGAATTGGCCAGGTAACGACGTCGTCGTACCAGGCGACGGCACCGGACATCTCCTCCTGAATGACGACGTTTGGCGTCGATATGCCGAAGTGAAGAGCAGCGACGCCAGCGATCGGACCGAGCGGGTTGTGCGGCGCAAGGCCGATGCCTGCCGTTTCCGCCATGGCCGCGATCTTCTTTGTCTCCAGCAGACCGCCAGTGTGGCAAATATCAGGCTGGGCAATGTTGAAGGCACGGGCTGCGATCGAGTGCGTGAATTCGCGACGCCCGATCAGCCGCTCGCCGGAAGCGATCGGCACGGCCGATCGCGCCGTGATATGCGCCAGTCCGGCAACATCTTCGGGCGGCACGGGTTCTTCCGCGAACATGATGCGGGCCGGCTCGATTGCTCTGAGGTAGTCCATCGCAGCGTTAACGGATGCAGGGCGTCCATGGAAATCGACCATGATGTCGATGTCCGGACCTATGGCCTCGCGAAGTGAGCCAACCATGTTGGCGACAGAATCAACGGCTTTCGCAGGCGATGCGTAGTGGGTGTAGGGAATGCAGACGACCTTGACCGCATCGTAGCCTGCCTGCGTCACGATGCGTCCGCGTTCCACGATCGCGTCCGCGGATCCGGTCTCATAGACCGCCTTCATGTCTCCGAGGCCGAGATGCGTATAGGTGCGCAGATAGTCGCGAACCTGTCCGCCCAGAAGGCGCCAGACGGGGACGCCCAATGACTTGCCCAGGATGTCCCAGAGCGCGATCTCGATGCCGCTGACGGCAGACATTCCCTCGACGCCAAGACGCCAAAATCCGTGGCGCGTAAGTATCTGGTAGCACTGCTCCACGTTGCGCGGATCCTGCCCGATGAGCAGGGCCTCAAGGTCCTGAAGCGCCCCAACGACGGCTCGGGTCTTCCATTCCAGCGTTGCCTCACCCCAGCCAAACAGCCCGGGCTCGTCGGTTTCGACCCGGACGAAGACCCAGTTGCGCATTTCCGCATTGCAGACGCGCGCCTTGATGGCCGTGATTTTCATCGGTCCTCCCAGACCTGCCGCCTTTTTTCGATGGCAATATGTATGATTTATTACGGATAATATGGACGAGTCAAGCGCAACGTCGATGTGGACCAGCGCCGCCAAGGGACTGGTCCTCAGGAGGATCCGAGCAATTTTCGATCAATCCTTGTCCGCCGATGGAGGGCTGTCAGCCTCCGATCCGCGAACATCGCGGAAAAGGCGCGGCTAAATCACCGCGCAGACCGTTTTCGTTTCGAGATAGTTCTCCAGGCCCGGTGCGCCGTTCTCATAGCCCCAACCGGATTGCTTGTGGCCGCCCTTCGGCAGTTCCGGCGAGAAGTAGGAATGGCAATTGATCCAGACGGTGCCCGACCGGATACTTGCGGCAAGGCGATGCGCAGTGGATAGGTCGCGGGTCCAGACGCTTGCGGCGAGGCCGTAGGGCGAGTCGTTCGCAAGGCTTATCGCCTCCGCGACATCGTCGAACGGTGTCACGGCAACGACTGGGCCGAAGATTTCCTCGCGCATCATGCGCATGTCCGGGCGCACGCCGGTAACCACGGTCGGCTCGAAGAAGTTGTCGAAGCGCCGGCCGCCGGCGATGATCTCGGCGCCGCTGGAAGCACCATCGCCGACGTAGAAGGCGACGCGCGCAGCCTGGGTTCCGTTGACCAGCGGACCAAGGTCGGTATCCGGGTCAAGCCCGTGTCCGAGACGCAGCTTTCGCGCTTCTTCCGCCAGCCCCTCCGCCAGACGGTCGTAGATCGAGCGATGCGCATAGACACGCGAGCCGGCGACGCAGACCTGGCCGGCATTGGCGAAGATCCCCCGAGCCACTCCGGGGATTGCGAGCCCCATGTCCGCATCGGGCATGATGATGGCCGGCGACTTGCCGCCCAGCTCGAGCGTCAGCTTCTTCAGATTGCCGCGCGCTGCGGAGACGATCATCTTTCCGACTTCCGTCGAGCCGGTGAAGGCGACCTTATCGACATCGGGATGTGCAGCCAATGCTGCGCCCACGGTTTCACCGAGACCGGTCACGATATTGACGACGCCGTCCGGCAAGCCGGCTTCGATCATCAGTTCGCCCAGCCTGAGGGCGGTGAGCGACGTTTCCTCAGCTGGCTTGAGCACGATCGTACAGCCGGCGGCAAGCGCCGGGGCGAGCTTCATCGAGGCCATAAGCAGCGGCGAATTCCAGGGCGTTATGGCAGCCACGACACCGATCGGCTCTCGCACCGTGTAGGCGAAAATCTTGCTGCCCACCGGTTGGTAGCTGATGGAGGTGGGGATGGTCGTGCCGAGGATTTTCGTGGCAAAACCGGCAAAATAGCGGAACTGCTCGGCCGAGGCGGGAATCTCGGCGAAGCGCGAGGTCTTCAGCGACTTTCCTTGGTCAAGCGTCTCGAGTTCTGCAAGCTCATCGGCATGGCGTTCAATCAGGTCGGCGATGCGCCATAGCAGCTTGCCGCGTGCCGACGGTGTCATGTCGCGCCAGCTCTCGCCTTCGAAAGCAGCACGCGCCGCAGCAACGGCGCGCCCGGCGTCATCGGCTGTGCCTTGCGCCAGCAGCGCGAGCGTGTCGCCATTCGCAGGATCGGTCGCGGGCAAGGTTGCGCCATCGCTGGCGTCGCACCAGCCGCCGCCGATCAGGTGCCGCATTCTGGGTTTGGCCAGGAACGCCTCGACGCCTGCGTGCCTGGCTGCACCGTTTCGAATGATGACCGTCATGTCCGTGCTCCGCAAGCGAACGCCTCGACCGCCGCGAGGGCACCGCGGATGATGGAATGATAGCCGGTACAGCGGCAGATATTGCCTTCGAGCGCAGTGCGGATCTGAGACTCGTCTGGAGCCGGATTCTCCAGCAGCAGAGCGGTCAGCGCAACAGTAATGCCGGGTGCGCAGTAGCCGCACTGGAAGGCGTTTTCGGCCGCCAGAGCCTGGCGCAGGACAATGGCTTCGGGAAGGTCGTCGAAACCCTCCGGCGTGATGATGGTGGCCCCGTCGAGTTGCCACGACATGAGCAGACAGCCATTGACCGCGCGATCGTCCATCAGCACGGAACAAGCGCCGCAGCGGCCGATGCCGCAAGCCATCTTGGCGGCAGTCATGCCGAAATGATCGCGCAGCAGGTCGATCAGGCGCAACTCGGCGGGCACGGCCAGCGCCTGGCGGCAGCCGTTGAGGTTAAAGGTAATCGCGATCTCGCCACTCACGCTGCACTCCTCTGCAGGGCGTCGAGTACCCATTCAGGATCGACCGGGAGGCGCTCGGGCCAAGCCCCTGTGGCGTCCGCAATCGCGTTGACGACGGCTGGCGACACGGCACCAATGCCAAGCTCACCAACTCCGCGCGGGCCGAACGGGTCGTCCTCGTCCAGATCCTCCAATGCGAAGGTCGCGAAGCTTTCCGGCGTGTCGGCAATGCCTGGCAGCATGTAGAAGTCGAGGTTGCCGGCAAGATACCGGCCATCCCGCATCGCCGCGTCCTCAGTGAGGGTGAAGCCCAGCCCCTGGACGCCGCCGCCTTCGATCTGGCCAAGATAGGCGGCGGGATCGAGCATCGGTCCGGCCGCGGTGTGCTGATGGAGGTCGAGCACACGTACCTGTCCGGTGATGCGGCTCACGGCAACGCGCGCCAGTGTCGCGCCGAAGGCGAAGATCAGGCGTGCATTGCCTTCCAGATAGTCCGATTTCGGAAACTCGAAGCTGACGGCAGCAGCTGGCAGCCGGTCGGGAGGCAACGCCTCGGCAAGCTCGGCGAAACTCATGAGCAGTGAGCCGCTGTTGGAATGTCGCTCGACGATACCGCCGGTTGCCAGCGCCAGCGTCCCGGCTTCGCGGCAAAGCAGCTGGCCCGCTGCTGCCAGCAGGTCGCGCGTAAAAGGTGGTGCGGCGACTGCCGCGACCCGCCAAACCACGTGAGTGCCGCGCGAGGCGGTGGAGGAGCCGGATTCGGGCGTCGCCGCCGTATCACCGGTGACCGGCCGGACATCGTCGCGGCCGCAGCCGAGCGCTCCGGCGACCGCGGCCTTCACCGAGGTGAGCAGGCCTTGTCCCATCTCGTCCAGGCCATAGAGCGCTTCGATCATGCCATCCGGAGCCAAGCGCAACGCGCCTCCGGCCGGGTCCGGCGGCAGCGTGCCTAGTCCATTGCCTTGATAGTTCATCGCCATCCCGACGCCGATCGTCTCAGAGCCGTCGAACGACGGACCACGCGGCTTGGCCCAGATCGGGTCAGCAGCGGCGGCTTGCAGCATCTCGGCCAGACGTTCGGACGGCGCGACCTGCTGGCCGAGATGGCCTCGCGTGCCAGGCTCGCGCAAATTGCGGCGCCGTATCTCGATAATGTCGATGCCGGCGGCTTCGGCCAGCCGGTCCAGCTGGCACTCTACCGCGAAGGCCATCTGGTTGGCACCGAAGCCACGAAACGCGCCGCAGACGCCGTTATTGGTATAGGCGAGCCTCCCCGAGCTGAGGACGTTGGGAACGACATATGGCCCGCAGGCGTGTTCGAGCGCCGTCTCAAGCACGCCCGGACCGAGCGACGCGTAGGCGCCGGCATCCGCGATCACATCCACCTGTTGGGCGAGCAGACGACCCTCGGCGTCGCAGGCGGTGCGCATATGGATGTGCATGGCATTGCGCTTGGTACCCGCGATGACGGATTCCGCCCGGTCGAGATGCAGCCGCACGGCGCGTCCGGTCTTCAGCGCCAGCAGGGCCAGGGCCGGCTGCACGGTCAGCTCGTCCTTGCCGCCGAAAGCGCCGCCAGTCGGGCTGGTGACCACCCGTATCCGCTCTTGCGGCATACCGAGGATGCGCGAGAGCTGCATGCGGTCGCGGCGGCCATGCTGCCCACCGGCAAAGACGTTCAGGGTACCATCCGTGCCGACGAAAGCGTAGCCGCCCTCCGTCTCCATAAAGCCGTGCATCTGGCTCGGCGTTTCGTAGACAGCCTCGACGATATGAGCTGCCTTGGCAAAAGCCGCGGCGGCATCGCCACGCGTGAACTCGAAGCTGCACTGCAGATTGCCTGAGGCGTGGACCGGCTCGGCCCCAGCGGCGAGTGCCTGTTGGGGATCGCTCACAATTGGCAGCGGCTCGTATTCGACGCTGACGAGAGCAAGCGCGCGTTCGGCCGTCCGTGTGTCAACAGCGGCAACGGCAGCAACAGCGTCGCCGAAATAGCGGACCTTGTCGAAGCACAGTGCCGGCTGATCCTGCACGACAATGCCGAAGGCATTGCTGCCGGCAATGTCGCGGTGCGTTACAACCGCCGCGACTCCTGGCAGCGCCTCGGCCGCGCTCGTATCGATGGAAACGATCCTTGCATGGGGAATGCCGGCACGCCGAATGCGCCCGACCAGCATGGCGGGCTCGCGACGGTCGGTCAGGTATTCGAGCCTGCCTGCGATTTTCGGCGCAACGTCCGGCCGCTGGTGCCAGCGTGCGCCGATCTCCGATCGCGACACGAGAATTTCGGCAGGTGGATTTCCGGACGGCACGGTCCGCCGGCGCGGCGAATGTGCTCCTTGGGACAACTTTCCGCCGAGCCCGAAGACCAGCGCATTCGCCACGACACTGCGCCGATAGCGGTCGGACCGCCATGCATCATCGATCGCCGGCGCCTCTTCGAGAATTGCGGCGTGCAGCTCGGCCCAATCGATCTCTTGGAGGCGCCGGCCGATGAGCAGCGCTTCGGCGTGACCGAGACGGGCTGCTTCCCCGCCGCCGCTGGCCGCGAGCCGCGCGATCGTGACACGATCGTCCTTCGTTTCGATCAACCCGGCGACACCGGCCACGCTTGGGGTGAAGGCGGCGCGCAGGCCGACTTTGCGATGGGTCCAGCGAGCGGCAGGCTGCGGTGGAACGATGACCGTCTCAATGAGGCCCGCTGACGGTGCGTCGGCCAACCATTGCGCGAGCGGCACGACGGCGCGCCCAGCCGGTGAGACGATCTCCAGCTTCGCATCGATCGCGAGCAGGGCCGGCAGAAGGCAACCCGTGCCCCCCGCGACGTTGCCGCCCAGCGTTGCGAGATTGCGGACGGCGGGTCCCGCCGTGGCGCGGACTGCGGCTGCGAGCAGAGGCAAAGTCTCGCCTATCGCCCGGTCACGCTCCAAGGCACCCAGGGTCGTCAGTGCGCCGATCCGAAACCCGTCGCCGGCCAGTTGGATGCCCTTCAGGCAGGCGATACGGCCGATGTCGATGAGGCGCCGCGGCTTTGGCAGGCCCTTCGCCCAGCCGAGCTGCAGCGCCGTGCCCCCGGCGACCAGTTGCGACGCGCCCTCGCCTGCCAATGACAGCGCCTCGGCAACGGAGGTCGGGCGAAGCACCTGGAGACCCGATTCGGTCATGTGGCTCTCGCGGTCGTGCCGAAACGGATGCCTTTTTCCTTCAGCCAGCGGCGGTAGGCGATGGAGGACCCGTCGGCGCGGGTCGGGATTTCCATCCGCGGCTCGAGTGGAAGGCGCAGCGGCCGCTGGTTCTCCACGATGATCCGGTCTTGCAGGAAGATGACCTGTTCGAAGTTGAGCAACGCCGTCTGCGTCGAAGCCGAGTCGACGAGATACATGACCGGCTGGGCGCGGCAGCGGTCTTCCTCGATGGGCTGGATGAACAGCGCGATTGCGTCGAGCCGGTCCGGCGCCACGGGGCACACGCGATAGAGCATCACCACGAATGGGCTCGGCACGCGATAGGTCAGATGCACGAACGCGCCGGAGCTTTCCGTGGCGGCAATGCGCGGCTGGAAAAACGTGCAGTTGGTCGCCCAGACCTCGTCTACTTCGCGACGTATCTCGCTCAGATAGGCCGGTACTTCCGTGTGCGGCTCCGAGCCGAGAATGTCGGTATGCACGAAGGGGAAATGCGCCATGTCGAGGAAGTTCTCTACGACACGCAAACCCGACGCCCGCATCGTCACCCAGCCGCAGGGCACGTAGCGGCGGTCGGGTTCCGATGCCTCGGCGATCTCGAAGATTTCCTTCCCGGGCAGGCCCAGCGTCGTCCAGACGCAGCCGTAGCGCTGCCGGACGGGCAGCGCGGGGCCGCGGTTGCCGTCGTCCAGGACCTCCCGAACCGTGATTTCGCCCGTGATGTCACGGACCAGTTCGATGTCCTGGCCGAGCAGCCGCGTATGGCTCGGCGCGCCATCCAGGTCGGCGACCGTCTCCACCGCGTACCAATCGTCCAGTGCCGCCCTGTCCGTCGTCTTCATGACCGGGGCTCGCCTTATTGAGTCCATTGCAGGCTGCCGCCGGAATTCTGGGCAAGGAAAGCGGCGCGCCGGGCGAACAGGCCAGGCGCGACGCGATGGATTTCGGCGATGATCTCGCGCAGGTCGCCGGTGCGCAGCGCGCCGTCCTCGGCCAGGATCTCGCCATCGACCATCGTCAAAGACACGTCGCTGCCGCGCACGGCGTGGACAAGATTGTGATGGAAGTTGAAATAAGGTCCGTCGCGGAAGACCGGCGTCATGCGCGGCGTATCGGTGCGGACCGCGATGATGTCGGCGCGCTTGCCGACTTCAATCGAGCCGATCTCGTGGTCGAGACCGATCGCCCTGGCGCCGAGAATGGTGGCCATGCGCAGCACCTGCCAGCTATCCATGGCGGCGGCGTCGAAGTCCTTCAGCTTGCCCAGCAGCGAAGTCACCTTCATCTCTTCGAACATATCGAAATTGTTGTTCTCCTTCTCGCCGTCGGTGCCGATCCCGACAGGCACGCCGGCCTTCAGCATCTCGGCCACCAACGCGATGCCGCTTGCCAGCTTCATGTTGGAAACAGGATTGTGGGCCACCGAAACGCGGCGCTTGGAAATAAGCTCGATCTCTTCCCGATCGAGCCAGACGGCGTGGGCGATCATGGCGCGCGGCGTTTCGAAGAAGCCAAGGTCGTCCAGCGCGAACATCGGGCGTTTGCCGTAGCGCCGCTTAAATTCCGCGATCTCGATCTCGGCCTCGCTGCAATGCGTGTGGAAGCCGGTGTCGTGTTTCCTTGCGAGTTCGATCGCCCGGCGTTGGCCGGTTTCGTCGGCATAAAACAGATGCTCCAGCCCGACCCACACATTGATACGGCCGCCCGCCTTGCGATGCCAGCCCTCGATCATCGCCTCGTTCATGTCGAGCGTGTCGAAGTAGTTGTAGTCGGGATGCTCGCCGACGTAAGGCACGGCGACCAGGCGGTTGCCGATCGCCTCGGCCGCCCTGGCGCTGCCTTCCATGAACCGCCACATGTCGACGACGGTGGTCGTGCCGCCGAGCACGGATTCCGCGTAGCAGAGCCACGATGCCGCCTCGGCCTCGTGCGGCTGCAGCACGCGATGCATCGGATTGATATGGAGCGTCAGCCAGTCCCAAACCGGCAGGTGCTCCGCCGTGCCGCGCAAAAAACCGGAATGCGCATGCGCATTGACCAGCCCAGGCAAAAGCACCGCATTGTCGAGTTTCTTCACGGCCACGGCCGGATACGCAGCGCGCAATGCTGCGAGTGCGCTGACCGCGGCGATACGACCATCCTCGACCAGCACGGCGCCATCAGGCAACGCGTGGTTATCTTCATCCATGGTGAGCAGCGTGTCGGCAGCAAGGATGAGGCTTTGGGTCATCGCGGGTACTCCGTGTGCGGTCCGTCGGTCATGACATCCTCAAGCTGCCGCCGCGAGCAGGAAATCGGCGGCGCGCTCGCCGATCATCGTGGCGGGCGCGTGGGTATTGCAGGTCGGGATCGTTGGGATCACCGAGGCATCGGCAACGTGCAGACCGTCCAGCCCGTGCACGGCGAGACGGCTGTCGACGACGGCCATCGCGTCCTCGCCCATCTTGGCTGTTCCGCAGGTGTGGAAGAACGTCGTGCACGCCTCGCGGATGAAGGCGATTGTCTCGGTGCGGGTCAGTCGGCGGTCAGGTGCGGCAAAGTTGCGGAAGACACCGGCGTTCGCCCTTGCAGCCGCCATCTCCATCACCATCTCGATCGCAGTGACCATGGCGTCGAGGTCTTCCGGTTCCGCCAGAAAGTTCGGTTGGATTTCGAGCGGCCCGCCGGGCTTGCCGTCGAGCAACTTCAAGTGCCCGACGCTCTTCGAGCGCATCAGGCCCGCACCGAAGGAAAAGACATCGCCGGATAGATCGTAGCGCGCGCGGATCGCCGGTTCGGCGCTGTTGCCCTGGACGGGGAAGGCATGCAGGTCGGGCTGCGGCAGGTCCGGCCGCGACTTCCAGTTGACCATCGAGCCACCGCCATTGCCCACTATCGGTCCGATCGGTCGTTTCGCGCGGAAGACGCAGGCCTGCGCCAGCGGATGGTCCTGAAGATTCCTGCCGACACCCGGCAGGGCGCGAACGAGCGCAATGCCAAGGCGCTGCAGTTCGATCGGATCGCCGATGCCCGACAGCATCAGCAGGCGTGGCGTGTCGATGGCCCCGGCCGCGAGCACGATGCTCTCTTGCGCGCGCGTTTCGCAGATTTCGCCGCCGACGAGGTGCTTGACCGCGACGCATCGGCTGCCTTCGACCGTCAGGCCGATGGCCGCGGATTCGGTCAGCACCGTCAGCATCGGGTGATCCAGGATCGGCACGAGATAGCCCGTCGCCGAACTCCAGCGCTTGCCGTCGCAGATGTTGAAATTCGCGGCCGCCGCCCCCTCGTTGCTGGGGCCGTTCGGATCGTCGATTACGGGGATGCCGATCTCGGCCGCGCCATCGATCAGCGCATGCGCGACCGGGTGCAGTGCCGCCGGCCGCTCGATGTGGAGCGGACCGCCCGCCCCGCGAAACTCGCTTGCACCGTCGCGCCAGTCCTCGCAGCGCCGGAAATAGGGCAGCACGTCGGCGAAGCTCCAGCCCTTGGCGCCGCCAGCCTCCCAGGCATCGTAATCTTGCGGATGGCCGCGATACCACATCATCGCGTTGATGGCGCTTGAGCCGCCAAGCAGGCGCCCGCGCGGGATGCCGATGGTACGCCCATTCACCCTCAGTGTCGGAGCATAATCATAGCCCCAGTCATAGGTGCTGCGGCCAAGCGGCACCCACTTGCCGGGGTCCTCGATCTCTTCGAACCCAAGACCCGTCGGGCCGGCCTCGATCAGGAGGACGTCGGCGCCGGCATCGACCAGTCGCCGCGTCACCGCACAGCCACCGGAACCCGAGCCGACCACCACGTAATCGTAGCTGCGTTTCAGTGCGCGTCGGGGGACGACAGGTCCGAGGGTGCCCATGATCTCGTCAGTTGTGCTCGCTCGGGCCCATGATGACGATGCCTTCGCTCGCCTCGACATGGCGGACGAAGATATACTTGTCCTCGCGGCCGTCGCTGTGTTTGCGCTTGATGTCCGGCTGGACCGTTCCCGAGACCTTGGCGACCACGATATAGGGCGCATCCACAGCGAGCCCCCTTGCACAATGTGCGTCGAACTCCTCCACCGTGCGCGCCGTATAGGCGTTCTCGACGCCGGCGCCGCGCGCGATCGCGGCAAGGTCGACGCGGCCCAGCGCCGTATGGGTCGGCGGGCCGCCGATCGACTGGTAGCACTCATTGTCCCAGACCACGACGAAGAGGTTCTTCGGCTGCTCGTTTCCGAGCGTGGCCAGAATGCCCAGGTTGAAGAGCAGGCCGCCATCCGTATCGAGCGAAATGACGCGGCGGTGCGGCAGGCCGGCGGCGAGCCCGAAGGCCTGCGGCGTGACGCAGCCGAGTTGCTGCTGGAACAGGCTCGCCTCGCGCATATGCGGCGCGGCGTTGTACCACTCGTCGACGCTGCCGCCGAGCGAAAGGACCACCAGCTCATCCTTCAGCCGCGCGGCGAGCGCCTTCATGCAGTCGAAGCGTCTCACCGCACCACCTCGCCGCCGAGCGCCACAGCCGAATGGTAATAGGACGCATAGGACCAGGAATAGGCGTCAAGGATGGCGCGCTCGATCTTCGCCTCCTCGGTGACGATCCGGTACGGCACGCGCAGCGCGTTCAGCACCGGCTCCATGGTGATGCCATGCGGGACTGCCCACCAGTTGTTCTCGCCGAGCTCGCCGCGATAGCTCATCAGCATCATGACCGGGATGCCGGCTCCAAGGCCCATGCGGGCCAGCGGCTCGACCGAGGCGCGCAAGCCGGAATTTTCCATGACCAGCGCCGCGCGCTTGCCCGACAGGAAGACCCCGCCACATATCGCCGCGCCCTCACCCTCGTTGGTGACGCGGATCGTGCGGATATCCGGATCGGCATCAAGGGCCGGGTAGAGCTCCTTGAACAACGAATCGGGCAGATAGCAGACGATGCTCACTCCCGCCCGCTTAAGCCCCCGAATGACCGCGTCGACCGCACTCTGCTTCATGACATCCCCTTCGGCCGGGAAGTCTCGCAAAGCTCAGTTGTTCGAGATAGGGACAAATTACTCTCTTTATCGATGCGCAAAATGCAACAACTAATCATGCAACGCCTCGACCATGCGGGCCAGCAGCGCCGCGAATGCGGAGGCCGCATCCGACATTTCGCGTTCAAGCCGGGCGAGCAGCATCAGCCGGTGCGGGTTCATGCGAGAATCGCGCAACGGCACGAAAACGAGCGATCCGTCAGCCACTTCCGGCTCGATGCCGAGCTTGGTGCGAAGCACCACGCCGAGGTTGAGGCGCACCATCTCGGTCATCAGTCCGATCGAGTTGGTCCGTGACCGTCGCGTGATGTCGATCATGGAGCGCCCGATCGCATCGTCGATCGAAATGCCCAAAGCAAGGCTGTTGTCCGAGACGATGACCTGTTCGCCGGCAAGATCGAACAGCTTCACTTCCTTGCGGCCGGCAAGGCGGCTGCCCGGATGAGCGACGACGCCCAGCGGCAGAGGCGTGCTCGCGATCTTGCGCACGTTGCGCGGCACGCGCACGTCGAAAGCAAGCGCCAGATCGCATTCGCCGTCGGCAACCGCATCGCAGGCGCGCTGCGACCCGGCGACATGCACGTCGACCGATATCTGCGGGTGGCGCTTCCAGAATTCCTTCAGCGCGTTCGGCACGAGCCCGCGCGCCGCGCTCTCCACGATCGCCACGGACAACGAGCCGCGGTTGAGGCCACTGAGATCATTGATCTCGGACGAGGCGCGCGCCAACTCGGTGATGCTCTGACGCGCGTGGTAGAGCAGAAGCTCGCCTGCGCTGGTCAGTTTCAGTCGCTGGCGCACACGCTCGAAGAGCGGCGTGCCCAGTTCGTCCTCCAGGCCCTTGATGACGCGGCTGATGGAGGATGGCGCCACGTTGAGCGCCTGCGCGGTCTGGCGAACCGAGCCCAGCCGCGCGACCATTTGGAAATAATGGATGCGCGGTGAGACCAGCCCAAGTCGGAAGGGATCCACTCAGGCGGCCTCAAAGGCGGGGACGATCTCCATTTCCGGCACCAGCACGAGACCTTTGTCGGTGATACGGATTTCGGGGATGACCGAGAGCGGGATGAGGTTGAAGCCCATATAGGGAATGCAGCAGCCGGCCGCCTCCCATTCCCGTTTGAGGATCTTCACCTCCTCCGCGACCTCAGTGACGCGCTTGTCGGACAAAAGGCCGGCGATCGGCAGTTCAACCATGGCAGTCACTTTGCCGTCGACGACGACACAGACGCCGCCTTGCGTTTCCTCGATCGCCCGCAGCGCCACCTGCATGTCGGCCTCGTTGAGGCCGGCGATGATGATGTTGTGGCTGTCGTGACCGACAGACGATGCGACGGCGCCGCGTCGCAGCGTGAAATTGCTGAGCAGCCCGTAGGCGACGTTGCCGTCCGACTTGCCATGGCGCTCGACCACAGTGACGAAGCACAGGCCGTGGCGGTCGAAATGGTTCTGCCAATCGTTGGACGGATCGAGCGTGATCTTCTGGTGGCCGAGCGTGATCCCCGGCAGTTCGGTGCGGATGGTATGCGCCACCACCTTGCCGGTTGGCAGCTCCGGCGTCAGCTTGATCTGCTTCGGCAGCTTCACTGTGTGGTAGGCCGTGTCCGGATAGCGGTAGCGGGTCGAGAGGGCCTGGTCGAGCAGCGGCATGATCTTGCCGTCATCGACGACGAGTTCGCCGCCATACCACGTGCTAACGGGATCGAAGCCGTCGTCGAGCAGCACCAGGTCGGCACGGCGGCCACCACCGAGGCCTCCGATTTCGCCTTCCATTGCAAAGCGCGTCGCGCCATGCAGCGAGCCCATCGACCAGGCCTGCTCCGGCGTCATGCCGGCCTTCATCGCCTCGCGCGTCACCCAGTCCAGGCCGAAGAGCATCAGGTCGTCAGCATCGCGGTCGTCGGTGCAGACCGCGATGCGCTTATGCGAGGCTCCGAGTTCCGTAATCGTCTTGATCGCTGCGGGCAGGCTGTGCCACGGTGTCGTCGGCGGGCCGCCACGCAGGAACAGCCAGATGCCGGCCTCGAGCATGTCGTCGGCGATCTCGCGGTCGATCGCCTCATGGGTATCGGTGACGCCGGAGGCCGCATAGGCCGACACGAATTCGCGTCCATAGACGTGTCCCGACACCGGGCGGCCGCGTCTCAGCGCCGCAGCGAGGATGGCATGGCTGCGTTCATCGCCCATAGCCACTGGCACGAAATCCATCTTCTCGCCTAGCGCCACGGCTTCCGGCCATTTGTCGAACAATGCGCCGATCTTTTCGGCTGTCAGGTCGCCACCGGCCGTCTCCAGCAACGGCGAAGTTGCCGGGACGGTGCTCGGAACCGTCAGGAAAATGGACAACGGCGCCAGGCGCGCGTCTTCCAGCATCGCCTCGATGCCAGCAACGTCCATGACGTTGCCGATCTCGTGGCTGTCGCAGAAGAGGGTCGTGGTGCCGTTGAGCAGCGCCGCCTCGGCATAGGCGCAGGCCGTCACCATCGAGGATTCGATGTGGACGTGCGGATCGACCAGGCCGGGGGCGACGATGCCGCCCCTGGCGTCATATATCCTGGCGCTGCCGCCCTTATAAGTGCCGGCCGGCTTCACAGCGGCGATCCGCCCTCCCGACAACCAGATCTCGCGGCCTGGAAGCACGCGCTCCGAATAGGTCGACAACACGCGTGCGCCGGCAATGACCAGATCGGGATCGGCTCGCCCGGAAGCGACGCCGGCCAGCCGCCGGGTCATGGACGAGAGCGGCTGGACGGAAAAGCGCGTGAGAGAGGTCATTCTGTTGCTTGCCTCGTTCTCGTCGAATGTTGGGCGTCAATGGTAATCGGGGATGCCCGGCATGGTCGTGAAGCCCGGAAGCGCGCGGAAGCGACGCACCCAGCGGCGCAGCGCCGGATACTCGTCATGGTCGACGCCGAAATCGCGGCTCAGCGCAAACGCCGGAAAAAGCGCGATGTCGGCGATGGTCGGGCGGTCCGCAGCGAACCATTCTTTCTTCTCGAAACCCCGCGCGGTCATATGGTCGTCCATGGCGCGGAGTGCGTGCGCGGCACCGGCCCGCAGCGCAGCCTCGTCGCCGCCGGCGCCGAACATGGCATGGCGGCGCGCGGCGCCGGCAACGCCGAGATCGCCGGCCGCGAAGAAAAGCCACTGCATCACCTTGGCGAAATCCGAACCATCCGCCGGCAGCCATGCACCCGTTGAATCGTGGCTGCGCGCAAGATGGACGATGATGGACTCGGCGCCGAACATCGTCACCTCGTCGTCGCGGAGAATGGGCAGGCTGCCCGCCGGGTTCATGGCCAGGAATGGCGGCGTCTTCTGCTCCGCCCCCGGAAATGCATCGACTGCAACGGTCTGCCATTCCAGGCCGAGCATGGAAAGCGCCAGCCGCACCTTGTAGCAGTTTTCGTCCAGCTCGTAGTTGTAGAGCGTGATCCTCGCCATCATGCAGCCCGCGTCGTCGAGGTCGCGCCGGTACGCCCGGTCTCGAGATGATGACGCAGCTCGCTCGTCCAAGCGAAGAAATGCTTCTGCCCCTTGCCGGCATACTTGGCTGCCGGTCCGTCAATCACGATGTGTAGGGCCGATCGTTTGTCGGTCAGTTCCTGCAGGCCAAGAAGCAGCGTGTCTTCGCCGACCGTCAGGCTGAACAGCATCCCGCTCAGCGCCTTCAGCTCAGCGAGCCCGGATCCGCGGGAGAAGGGCCTGGGCGGCATGGCCCTCACGACATCGATCACCATTGCGGCGGGACTGTCGAGATGCAGGCTGCGGACCGGCACCACCTCCTCTGCCAAGGCAGGCAATTCGGGCAATGCTGCTGCCGGATCCAGTGCCGTCCAGACTATCCCAGCCGCCTCGGCCGATCTGTGGGCAGACACGGTAATGGACGCCGGCACCCTGAGATCGGGGTGGGCCGGAATGTATCGGCACTGGCCGGCCGCATCGTACTGCCAGCCGTGATAAAGACAGGCAATATGATCGCCGCGGACAAAACCGAAGCTCAGCTTCATACCGCGATGCGGGCAGCGATCCTCCCACACATGCGCTGCGCCACTGTTGTCGCGCCAGACCACCAGCTCGTTTCCGCCAAGGCGGATTCCGGCCGAACTGCCCGGCTCGATCGATCCCGACAGCGCCACTGGGTGCCATCCAGCCTGTATCGTCATTCTGCGTCTTTCCCTCTGGAATATTCCCAAATTTCGGCCCGTTCGCAGTCCATCACCAGACAGTCGATTGGCCCCAAGCTACATGCCATCTCGAAGGCATCGATGAGATCGGGCTGGCCCGAAACCTGGACGACAAAAAAATCGTCCGCGGCTTCGTGCACCAGCAGATCGAGATTGAGCCGAGCGGCACGCCTGTCGGCGAACTCGCCAAAGCTCGACGACACCAGTCGGCCGATGAAGCGCAGGCGCGTTGTTTGAGGCGGAGGCGCAGGGTTCTGCGCTTCCCGTAGGTGCTTCATGCCTATATTTCTCCCGGCCTGCACATTTTTTAAGCAGTTTTAGAATGTGTCTAGTTAGGCATCATTTTTTGGCTTGTGCAAGCCCCGTTTCCCTGACATCTGTTGCGTATCAGGTGATCGGACAGTTGGAAAAAGCCGCGATTATCGAACAACTCGGCAGCCGTCCGTCGCCCAAGAAAACCAGGTGCGGCTTGGGATTGCCAATCCGGGCGAGTGAGCGTCGATGTCGTTGTCAAGTTTCATTCAGCTCATGCCGAAGGTCGAGTTGCACTTGCACCTCGAGGGCGCCGTATCCACAGAGACATTCGCCGAGCTGGCGGCGCTGAACGCGGTGCCGCTGCCGGACGGCAGACCGACATCGGAGCTCTACAGCTACGGCAACCTGCTGGATTTCCTGAAGATTTACGATCTGGTTTGCGCCTCGATCAGGACTGCGGACGATTTCTCTCGCATCACCTTCGAGGCACTGGAGCGCTGCGCTAAAGCCGGTGCGCGCTACGTCGAACTGTTCTTCAGCCCGCATGCGCATCTGGCTCATGGCGTGGCCTATTCGACTATGCTCGAAGGCATCCTCGACGGCTTTCACCGCGCAAAGGAGCGCTATGGGCTTATGGCAAAGCTGATACCGGCGCATGCGAAGCCGCTCGGCGCGGCAGGTGGCGAGCGCTTCCTGGACATGGTTCTGGCCGAGCGCCCGGCTGAGGTGATCGGCATCGGCTTCGATTACGACGAACGCCCGAACCCACCGCCGATGTTTGCGCGCATCGTCGAGCGAGCGCGGGCTGCCGGGCTCAATGTCACCAACCATGCAGGCGAGGATGGCCCGGCGGACTATGTCCGCGATACCGTCGACGTCCTCGGCCTGAGACGGGTCGACCACGGCTACCATGTCGTCGACGATCCGGCGCTGATGGAGCAGTGCAAGGAGATGGGCATCGTCTTCACCTGCTGTCCGAGCACGACGCTGGCCACCACCGTCTGGCGTGACCTCGCCGCGCCCGACCACGCGATCCGCCGCATGATCGAGGCCGGGCTTACCGTGACGATCCACTCCGACGATCCGCCCATGTTCGCCACGACGCTCGACCGCGAATACGCGCTGATCGCCGAAAATTTTGCGCTCGGGCCGCCGGCACTGAAGCGGATCGCGCGGGCTGGCCTGTCCGCAGCATGGCTCGACGACGACATCAAGCAGGCATGGCTGGCCGACTGGTCGGCAGAAATCGACCGCCTCATGGAAACCGAACTGTCTCTCCCGAACTGAACACGACACGGAACAAAGGACCGAAGCATGATCGACCTGCGCAATCTCTCCCGCCGAGGCTTCCTCAACATGGGCGCCGCGGCCGGCGCCTCGCTGCTCCTGCCGAAATCCGGCCTTATCACGCCCGCCCATGCACAGACGCCGCTCGCCGCCGTCGCCGAGGAAAACGCGGTCATCGCCTTCGGCCACACCGGTCCGGTGACCGATGAAGGCTGGACCTGGAGCCACGACCAGGGCATGAAGGCCGTGCAGGAAGCGTTCCCGAAGCTGAAGACGCTGTTCGTCGAAAGCATCCCCTATTCGGCCGACGCGACCCGCACCTTCCGCCAGTTCGTCTCGGAAGGTGCCAACATGGTGTTTGCCACCTCCAACTATGGCGACTTCCTCTACGACGTGGCCAAGCGTTCGCCGGACGTCGCCTTCTATGAATGCGATGGCCGCAACCCGCTCGAAAATCTCTCGACCTACTATCTCGCCCACTGGTACCCGACCTACGTCACCGGTGTCGCCGCGGGCCTGATGAGCAAGAGCGGCAAGCTCGGCTACGTCGCCTCCTTCCCTGTTCCGTCGGTCTTTTCCGGCACCAATGCCTTCCTGATGGGCGCCCGTTCGGTCAATCCAAACGCCACGATGCAGACCATCGTCATCAACTCGTGGTTCGATCCGCAGGCTGCCACCCAGGCCGGCACCGCGCTCATCGACAACGGCGCCGACCTTCTGTTCGGCATCATGGACGAAGCAGGCTATCTGCAGGTGGCCGAGCAGCGCGGCGCGAAGGCCGTGATGTGGAATACCGACATCCGCCGCTACGGGCCGAAGGCCTACGTCTCCTCGATCGCCATCGACTTCAAGAAATTCTATGTCGACCAGGTGCGCCTGCGCCTCGAAGGCAAGTGGACGCCATCGCAGACCATCCTGCCGATGGGCGGCGGTATCGACCGCGATGCCTGGGGCGAGACGGTGCCCACCGAGGTCGCAAAGCAGGCCGATGCCGTGCGCGATAAGATTCTCGGCGGCTGGAGCCCGTTCGAGGGCGAGATCAAGGACACCAAGGGCAACGTCAAGGTGGCTGCCGGCCATCGCATGACCGAAGAGGAACTCTACAACTGGGATTGGTCGATCGAAGGCGTCAGCGGCCTCCAAGCGTAATCCCGAAGGATTGCAGAGTTTTCGGATAGACTATGCGGCAGAAGGCAAAGAGCTAAGCGGGATGAATGATTTTGTTCCAGTTCATCATGCTTCGAGCGAGCACCGCTACGGCGGCATGGAGGTGCCGTCCACCTCCCCGGGACGTTACGAGCCTGGCTCCGGCGCGCCGCCGCTCGTGCTGCTCAAGGGCATCAGCAAATATTTCCCCGGCGTCGTTGCCAACCAGGATGTCGACCTCGACGTGATGCCGGGGGAGATCCACGCCTTGCTCGGCGAGAATGGCGCCGGCAAATCGACCTTGATGAACATCCTCACCGGCATCTATCAGCCGGATGCCGGTGAGATCGTCGTCGACGGCTATGCCAAGCGTTTCGCATCTCCAGTCGACGCGATCTCCGCCGGTATTGGCATGGTCCACCAGCATTTCAAGCTGGTGACCGCCTTCACGGTCGCCGAGAATATTCATCTCGGCTGGTCCGAAACGCCCAAGCGTATTGGCTCGTCGGTGCTCGAGGCGCGGACTGCCGCACTGGCCGAGAAGCTGAACCTCGCGGTACGGCCATCCGCGCGCGTCGCCGATCTTTCGACCGGCGAGCAGCAGCGCGTGGAAATCCTACGCGTGCTCGCGCGCAATGCCCGTGTTCTGATCCTCGACGAGCCGACTGCAGTGCTTACCCCGGCGGAAGCGCGCGAGCTCTTCAAGGCGCTCAAGCAGTTCGTGTCCCGGGGCAATGCGGTGATCTTCATCAGCCACAAGCTCGACGAGGTCCTGGAAATATCAGACCGCATCACCGTGCTGCGCGGCGGCCGCAAGGTGGCCACCGAAAATACCGCGGACTGCGGCGAGAAGATGCTGGCGCGCCTGATGGTTGGCCGTGAGATCGTGCTCAGCAATCTGCGTGCCAGGCAGCCAGGCGCGGCCGGCATCTCCGCCGAGCCGGTGCTCAGCCTCAAATCCGTCGTCGCGCGTGACGACGTGGGCGGCATCCTTCTCGACGAGGTTTCGCTCGACATCCATGCCGGCGAGATTCTCGGCATCGCCGGTGTGGCCGGCAACGGCCAGAAGGAGCTGACCCAGGTCGTCACCGGCTTGCGGCCGATCCACTCGGGCCAGATACTGCTCGGCGGAAAGGGCGTCACGACCGCCGGCGCGGTCGATTACGCGAAGTTCGGCGTCGGCCACATTCCCGAAGACCGGCTGCACAGCGGCCTGGCGCCGGCGCTTTCAATCACCGACAACGCCATAATCCGCGAATATGCGTCGGCGCCTGTTTCAAAGGGCTTCGCGTTCCGACCGCGCCTTGCGGCTGCTCTTGCGCGCACGATCGCCGAAGCGGCATCCGTTGCGGTGCCCGATTTCGGCATGCCCATGCGCAACCTTTCCGGCGGTAATCAGCAGCGCCTCGTCGCACGCCGCGAGATGCGCATCGCAAGCAAGGTTCTGATCGCCGCCTATCCGAGCCGTGGCCTCGATGTCGGCGCGATCAACACGATGATGCACTATCTCGTCGAATTGCGCGATGCCGGCGTCGGTGTGCTCTTCATTTCCGAGGAGCTGGAAGAGCTGTTCAACCTGTCGGATCGCATCGCCGTAATGTTCCATGGCAGGATCATGGGCGCGGTGGAGACTGCCTCCACCGACATCGAGGAAATCGGCCTGATGATGGGCGGGCAGATGCGGTCCAGTGCTGGCGCCCAGGCCGCTGCCGGGAAGCACTGACCTTGGCGATCAAGCTCCAGCGCGTTCCATCCGCGCAGCCCTCCGTTGCCTTTGCGGCACGTGCCCTGGCGATCGTGCTGGCACTGGGGATCGCCGGCCTGGTTCTGGCCGCTCGCGGCAATGCTCCCGTCGAACTCGCCTGGGAGGTGCTCAACTCGACTTTTGGCTCGAGCTTCGGGCTGGAAGATGTCGGACTTCTGGTCACTCCCCTGATCCTGACCGGCCTGTCGGTCTGGGTAGCGCTGAGAATCGGCGCCTGGAACATCGGCGCGGAGGGCCAATTCTATGCCGGCGCCTTCAGCGCCACGGCAGTCGCGCTGTTCATTCCCGGCCCGATCTGGCTGATCCTGCCTGTTATGTTCATCGCTGGCGCGCTCGGCGGGCTGCTCTGGATACTGGTGCCGACGCTGGCGCGCGCCTACGCCGATGTCAGCGAACTCATCACCACCCTGCTTCTGAATTTCGTGGCGACGCTGATGGTCTACTACGTCGCCACCGGACCATGGCTCGACCCGAGCGGCCATGCGCTCGCGACCACTGCACGTCTGCCGCATGACGTGCCTGAATTCTGGGGTATCGTGCACTACGGTTTCCCGCTGGCGATCCTGCTCACTTTTGTCATCGCAGGACTGCTCAACTACACGCGCTGGGGTTACGAGGTGCGGGTCGCTGGGTCGAACCCGAGCGCGGCGCTTTATGCGGGCATGCCGTTCCGCCGCCGCCTGATCGTCGTCCTGCTGATGTCGGGAGCGATCGCCGGCATCGCCGGTATGCTGGAAGTAGCTGGCACGGTGCATCGCCTGCAGGGCGGCATTTCCAACAATTTCGGCTATCTCGGCATCATGGTCGCGGTGCTGGCGCGCGGTTCCTCACTTGGCGTGCTCGCAGGCGCGGCTTTGATGGGCGTCATCCTGAATTCGGGCATCATCCTGCAGACGCAAGGCATCACCGTCTCGGCCGTGCTCGCCATCACCGGACTGATCCTGTTCTTCACGGCGATCGGCAACGAACTCGCTCACTACCGCATCACGCGGACCGAACCGGTCGCGAGCTGAGGAAACACCCATGGACATGATCGCCGGACTGATCCAGACCTCCATTCTCGCCGGCGGCGTGCTGGCGCTGGCGGCGCTGGGCGAGACGCTCTCCGAGCGCGCCGGCGTCGTCAATCTCGGGGTCGAAGGGCTTATGGCGCTCGGTGCAATCACTGGCATCGCGGTCGTCGTCGCCACGCCGCACCCTATGCTCGGCTTCGTCCTTGCGCTTGCCGTTGGTTTCCTCGTTGGCTGCGTCTTCGCTCTTGGCACCGTCGTCATTAAAGCGAACCAGGTGTTGTGCGGCCTGGCGCTGACGCTGATGGGCACCGGCATGGCCGCAACGATCGGTCGCGCCTATTCCGGCATGCCGGCGCCGGCGACCTTCGCGCCGATCGCTATTCCCTATCTTAGCGACATCCCGCTGCTCGGTCGCGCGATCTTCACGCAGAACATCCTTGTCTACCTGATCTACATCGTCCTGCCGGTTGTGCTGCACTACATCATGTTCCGCACGCGCCACGGGCTGAACATGCGCGCGGTGGGCGAAAACCCCGCGGCAGCCGACGCCGCCGGCATTTCGGTGCAAAGCATCCGCTTCTGGTATGTCGCCGCGGGCTCGGCGCTGGCGGCCGGCGCCGGCGCTTACCTCACGCTTGCCTTCGTTCCCTCCTGGTCGGAAGGCGTCGTGGCCGGCCGCGGCTGGATTGCCGTCTCTCTCGTCATCTTCGCAGGCTACCGGCCCCTCAACGCCGTGCTGGCCGCTCTGCTGTTCGGTCTCATCACCTCGCTCGGCTTCGTCGGCCAAGCACGCAACTGGCCGATCGCGGCGCCGATCCTGTCGATGCTGCCCTATCTCGGCACGATCGCCCTGATCATCGTGCCGGTGCTTGCCTGGCAGCGCATGCGCCGGGTAATGGCCGCGCCGGCTGCTCTCGGCGAACCCTATTTCCGCGACATGCGTTGAGACCGTCATGCCCCGCCTGCTTGTCAAGAACATCGATCTGCTCGCCACCTTCGATGATACGCGCCGCGAGATTTCCGACGGCGCCTTGATGATCGACGACAACGTCATCGAAGCGGTCGGCACCACCGCGGAACTCAGTGGCTCCAGTGCCGACGAGGTGCTCGACCTATCGGGCCATGTCGTCATGCCGGGCATGGTGAACACGCATCATCATATGTTCCAGAACCTCACCCGTGTGATGGCTCAGAACGACGAACTGCTTGTCTGGCTGAAGACGCTCTATCCGATCTGGGCCGAGCTCGATGACGATGCGATAGGTGTCTCGGCGCGCGTAGCGATGGCCGAGCTTATCCATTCGGGCTGCACGACCAGCTCCGATCACCTCTACATCTTGCCCAACAACTGCACGCTCGACGCGACGATCGGTGCGGCCCGCGATATCGGTCTGCGTTTCCACGCTGCGCGTGGAGCCATGTCGCGCGGCGAAAGCCAGGGCGGCTTGCCGCCGGATCGCTGCGTCGAAAAGGAAGAGGATATCCTGAAGGATGCCGAACGGCTGATCGGCGGCTATCACGACGCGTCGCGGCATTCAATGAGCCGAATCATCCTGGCTCCTTGCTCGCCGTTCTCGGTGACTCCGGAGTTGATGCGCGATGCGGCATTACTGGCGCGCAGCCACAAGGGCGTGAACCTGCATTCGCACCTTGCCGAAGAGCTTTTCGAGGAGAAGTACTGCCTCGAAATCTATGGCAAACGGCCGGTCGAGTTCGCCGAATCCGTCGGCTGGCTCGGTGACGACGTCTGGTTCGCCCACTCGATTTTCATGACCAGCGACGAGATCGACCGCTTCGCCGAAACCGGCACCGGGGTCGCCCATTGCCCGTCGGCTAACATGCGCTGCGGCCAGGGCATCGCGAAGATCCGCGAGATGCTCGACAAGGGCGTGAAGGTCGGCCTTGGCGTCGACGGCTCGGCCTCGAACGACACGTCGAACCTGTTCATGGAAGCGCGGCTGGCGCTGATGCTTCAGCGTGTCGCGCCGCACCACTACCTCTCCGAAAAGCCCGGCGGCCGCGGCGGTTTCGGCGGCACGCCGACGGCGCTGTCCGCGCGCGAGGCCCTCGAAATGGCGACGCGCGGTGGCGCTGCCCTGCTCGGCCGCCATGACATCGGCCATCTCGCGCCCGGCATGTGCGCCGACTTCATCGCGGTCAAACGCAGCCAACTCGGCCTTTCCGGCACCGAGCGCGACCCGCTCGCCGCGCTGGTGCTTTGCGGACCCTTCAAGGTCGACTATTCCTACATCAACGGCCGGCAGATTATCGCGAGAGGCGACTTCGCCTCTTTCGATGTCGAGGCGGCGATGGCCGACCACCGGGCCGTGATGGACCGCATCTATCGGCAGTGAGATAGCACAGGAAGGACGCAACAATGACCATTAAGCGAGCTGCGGAGCAGGCGGCCCTCGACCAATGGTATTGCATTGACGCGCTGAACGAGATTCCGGTCGGCACGATGCCGAACCGGCTTCTGGGCGTCGATCTGTTGGTAGCCCGCGATACGGCAGGCGCGGTCAATGTGTCGCGTGCCGGCGACGGCAGCCAAGTCCCGGCCAAGGAACGCTACGGCTATCTATGGATCACGCTCGGCATGCCGGCCGGCGATGTGCTGTCGATCCCGGAGGCCTATGAGGACGACCGCCGGCCTGTCGTTTGCGGAGCGATCGCGGTAAAGGCGTCCGGCCTGCGCATCGTCGAGAATTTCCTCGACATGGCGCATTTCCCCTTCGTCCATACCGACATATTGGGCGCCGAGCCGCACACGGAAGTGCGGCATTACACAACCGAAATCCGCCGCGACGTGGATGAGGTGTGGGCGACCAACTGCGAATTCTTCCAGCCGCAGGCAGCACTCTCGGCGACCGGTGGCATCATGACCCAATACATGTACCGGGTCGCCAATCCTTTCGCGGTGATGCTCTACAAGACCTGCCCCAACTCGGCTACCCGGTGGGACGTGATCTGTCTGTTCGTGCAGCCCCTCGATCCGGACCGCTGCCGCGCGCACCCCGTCATGTTCCTGATCGACGACGTATCGACTACGACCGAACTTGTGCAGTTCCAGCAGCTCATCTTCCTGCAGGACCGCATCATCCTGGAGAACCAGCGGCCACGTCTTTTGCCGCTCGAGCCGCGCGCGGAAATTCCGACGCGGGCCGACGGCTCGTCGATCGCCTATCGCCGCTGGCTGAAGGAGAAGGGCATCACCTACGGCACGACGGCGCAAGCCGCATGAGCGGCAGCCCTTCCGATATTGTCATCGGCATCGACGGACGGGCAATCGCGCTCTGGCGCTTCGCGACGGCAGTGCGTAGCTGTTCTTCGGCGGAGGACAGGTGAGCGACCTGAGCGGCAAGACGCTTCTGGCCAGCGGCTTTCACGCGCCGGAGCGCGGGCTCGTGGAAGAGTTGCTCCATGCCCTGATCGCAATCGATCAATCAGGCATCATCGCCTCGGTGCTGCATCCGCATGATGCCGGCTATGGCGAGGCGCTGGAGGCCGCGCGCCGGACCGGTTCGCTGGCGACCTTGCCGGCGCAGAGTTATCTGCTGCCCGGCTTCGTCGATCTTCACGTGCACGCGCCGCAATATCCGCAGCTCGGCAGGGCGCTGGACGTGCCGCTCGAGGCCTGGCTCCACAAACACACGTTTCCCCTGGAGGCGCGCTACGCCGATCTCGCCTTCGCGCGGCGCAGCTACGGCCTGCTGGTCGACGACCTGATCGCTAATGGCACGACCACAGCGCTCTACTTCGCAACCATCCACCAGGACGCGACAAGGCTGCTCGTCGACATTTGCCTCGAACGGGGGCAACGTGCGCTGGTCGGCAAAGTGGCGATGGACAATCCCGACGAGTGCCCGGCCTACTATCGCGATACCTCGGCGGACGCGGCCATCGATGGCACGCGCGCTCTGATCGACTACGTGCATGGGCATCCGGACAATGCCACGGGACGGGTAAAGCCGGTCATTACGCCGCGCTTCATCCCCTCCTGTACCGACGCCGCCCTCAAAGGGCTCGGCACGCTTGCGCAGGAATGCGGCTGCCATGTGCAGACGCATTGCTCGGAGAGCGACTGGGCGCATGGCTACGTGCTGCAGCGCCACGGGATCAGCGACACGTCTAGCCTTGATCGCTTTGGCCTGCTGCGCGCCGGCAGCGTGCTCGCGCACGCCAATTTCATTACGCTTGCCGACATGGAGACGATCCGCGTGCGCAAGGCGGCCGTGGCGCACTGCGCCGTCTCCAACGCCTACTTCGCAGGCGCCGTGTTCCCGTTGAGGGCGGCCCTCGAGAAGGGTGTCAAGGTCGGGCTCGGCACCGACATTTCCGGGGGACCGAGCGCCTCGATGTTCGATGCGATGCGCGCGACGGTCATGTCGTCGCGCATGCTGGAAACCGGCACCGACCCGGCGCTAGCGGCCGAGACGCGCGGCACGGCCGGAACAGCACGCGTCGACTTTCGCGAGTCCTTCCACCTGGCGACGGCAGGCGGTGGCGTGGCACTCGGCTTGCCTGTGGGGCGATTCTCGCCTGGCTACCATTTCGATGCGATCCTGGTCGACACCGCCGCGCCCAGAGGCACAATTCACCTGTGGGACGAACTCGACGACGGCGACGGCATCCTTCAGAAGATCGTCTACTCCGCTTCCAGGGCCAACATCGCGTCGGTCTGGGTCGGCGGGAGAGCTGTTCTCGCCTAAGCGGACCGGAGGCTGTGCCGAGAACCAGGACTCTTCCCGTTTTATTCCTTACGGTCGGGGGCACGTCATGGATTTTGATCAGTATTCGCCGACGTCGATGACAGCCTGGGCAAAGGCTTGCGGGGCTTCTTGAGGCAAGTTGTGGCCGATACCGCCGGTGATGATCCGGTGCGTGTATCTGCCCGAGAATTTCTTGGCGTAGGAACTGCTGTCGGGATGGGGTGCGCCATTGGCATCGCCCTCAAGGGTAATGGTCGGCACTGTGATCACGGGAGCTTCGGCCAGCCGGTTTTCCAGAACGTCATATTCCGGCTCGCCCTGTGCCAGGCCGAGCCTCCAGCGGTAATTGTGAATGACGATGCTGACGTGATCCGGGTTGTCCAGTGCTGCGGCGCTGCGCTGGAAGATGTCATCGTCGAAATTCCACTGCGGCGAAGCGAGTTGCCAGATGAGTTTGGCGAAATCGCGCGTGTATTTCTCGTAGCCGGCGCGGCCGCGATCCGTGGCGAAGTAATACTGATACCACCATTGAAGCTCCGCCTCCGGTGCCAGCGGCACCATGCCGACCTGCTGATTTCCGATGAGATAGCCGCTCACCGAGACGATCGCGTTGCAACGCTCAGGCCAGAGCGCGGCAACGACATTGGCCGTTCGAGCGCCCCAGTCGCAGCCGGCGATCGTGGCCTTTTCGATCCCCAGCGCATCCATCAGGGCCATCGTATCCGCGGCGAGCGCCGACTGCTGGCCGTTGCGCATCGTCTCGTCCGACAGGAAGCGCGTAGTGCCGTAGCCGCGCAGGTAGGGCACAATCACGCGGTACCCCTTTGCGGCAAGCAGGGGAGCGACATCGGCGTAGGTGTGAATGTCATAAGGCCAGCCATGAAGCAGGATCACTGGGGCACCTTCGGCGGGCCCCAGCTCCGCATATCCGACGCTCAGATTTCCGGCATTGACCTGCCCGAGCGAGCCGAATGATTTCTGCGTGGCTTGCGTAGCAGATGCCCTCGCCTCGACCGTCCAAGTGGCCGCCGGCTCGCTCAAGCCGAGTTCGGTGGCGGCGAACGTCATTGCTGCAGCACCAACAATGCGCCGGCGGCGATGATCGACCGTGTCGCGAGCCTTACTCGCATTCATGATGAAGCCTCTGTAATGACCAACAAGCAGGAACGACCGGACCGCCCGCCTCATCGGCCGACAGGAAATGTTGCCTATTTCGATGGTGACTGCGGCGGACCAACCACTGTAACACTCGGCCAGGAGGCAGTGCGGCGAACTCTGAGTGAATGCCGGTCAGGTCAAGCGTTTCCTCGATTTCCCTCCTCAGAAATTCGAGACCTAGGCCGTCCCCGCGCTTGGAAGCGGCTGGATGTAGATGTAGCATCCGCAGGAACGGCAGCATGAGAATGACTCCTGATCTTCTGTTTGGGCGAGAGGACATGTTGCATCTGGTCTTATGCTCGAAGTCGCCCTCGGCTTCAGACGAGGCCCTCACGATCCATTGCGATGCGCACGGCCGGTCGGGCAGCCATTCGGACGCGAAGGGCTTGCAAAGGCGCGGGAACAGGGACTTGGAAGCGGGCCGCCCAAAGCAGCATCACGAAAAGATAAAAATCCGCGACGCTGGGCTTGTCGCCGAACAGATAGTCGGTCTCGAGCCCGTCAGCGACGAACTCGAGTTGGCTCGTAATCGTCGCGCTCGCCCTGGCCTTTTCGGCATCGCTGCTTTGGTGCCACATCGGCTTGAAGCTTCGGTGTATTTCAGTTGAGACGTAGGTCAGCGCTTCGAGAAGGCGGGTACGGCCCAACGGCCCCGCCACTGCCAGTGGCGGGTATTGCGACGCAATCCAGTCGAGGACGGCGATATTTTCCGTCAGCGTTTCGCCGCTATCCAGCACGAGGGCTGGAACATAGCCCTTGCGCGTGACGGTAGTGAAATCATCCCCGGAGCCTGTCCGTTTGGTCTTGAGGTTCACACTTTCGCGCTCGAAGGAAACACCGGCCTCTTCCAGAGCGATGTGGTCCGCCAGGCTGCAGGCGAGAGGGCTGTAGTAGAGTTTCACCGCTTTTCCCTTTCTGAACCCGATTGAATCCCGCAATTGGTCGTCGCCGAGCGGAAAACCTGCCCCGCGCCACGCGAGACAACCGCTCCAGAAACTCGCACTTGGCGGAGACGACGACTACGACACCGACAGCTAGACGTGCCTATGCCGAGGTATGGTCGGGTGAAGTTCGGGATCGCTGTGCGCAATGCCGGGACGTATGCCAGCTCAGCGGCCAACGGTTATCTGGAGGAATCCAGAACCTTCCATGATGGCATCATCGCCAGCCCGGCCAGTCCTTCGCTCAGGAAATCCTAAACGAAAGTATTGGACGCACGTGCCGTTGGCACGATGGCTCACACCCGGCCACGGCCGGCATATTCCGCGCGGCACGAGCAGACTGGAAACGCGAAAGCCGTGGTCTGCTTTTGCTCGATTGCCACCAACGCGATGACGCAGCTTCCGACAATAGGAGTCGCCATCATGGCCGACCTTTCCGAAACCTCCACAGCCGAGCACACATTGCGCGTCGAGGCGCCCGCCGCGATCGAGGTCGACGTCTCCTCGCTGACGCCGGGAACGTCGCTGATCATCGACTGGCACGGCAAACCGGTTGTCGTGCGCAACCGCACCGAAAAAGAGAGGAAGGACGGCCAGGCAGTCAGTCTCGCCGAGCTCAAGGATCCAATTGCCCGCAACGCCAACCTGCCGGCCGATGCGCCGGCAACCGACGCCAATCGAACTATGCCGGGCAAGGAAGCCTGGGTGGGTGATGATCCAGGTCTGCACCCATCTTGGCTGCATCCCGCATGGTCAGGAAGGCGATTTCGACGGCTGGTTCTGCCCCTGCCATGGTTCGCAATACGACACCGCCGGCCGCGTCCGGAAGGGGCCGGCACCCGAGAACATGGCGGTGCCGGTGTTCCAATTCGTTTCCGACACCAAGATCCGTATCGGCTGAGGCAGGGGGCATTTCGATGAGCGGCGGCAAACACTCGACCTATACGCCCAAAACCAGAATCGAACGTTGGTTCGACGCCCGCCTGCCGCTGCCGCGGCTGGTCTATGACAGCTTCATCGTCTATCCCGTCCCGCGCAACCTGAACTATGCCTATACGTTCGGCGGTATTCTCACGATCATGCTGGTTTCACAGATCCTGACCGGCATCATCCTTGCGATGCATTACGCCCCTGATACGGGGCTGGCCTTCAACTCGGTCGAGCAGATCATGCGCGACGTGAATTCGGGCTGGCTGCTGCGCTATCTCCATTCCAACGGCGCGTCGTTCTTCTTCATTGCCGTCTACATCCACATCTGCCGCGGGCTTTACTACGGCTCCTACAAGGCGCCGCGTGAGCTGCTGTGGGTGCTCGGTTGCACCAACCTCCTGCTGATGATGGCGACGGCCTTCATGGGCTACGTGCTGCCTTGGGGACAGATGTCGTTCTGGGGCGCTACTGTCATCACCAGCTTCTTCACCGCCGTCCCACTGATCGGCGACTGGCTCCAGCAGCTTTTGCTCGGCGGCTTCGCGGTCGATAATCCGACGCTGAACCGTTTCTTTGCGCTGCATTACCTGCTGCCATTTGTGCTTGTGGGCGTGGTGACCTTGCATATCTGGGCGCTTCACGTCGTCGGCCAGAACAATCCGACCGGCATCGAAGTCAAATCGAAAACCGATGTCGTGGACTTCACGCCTTATGCCACCGTCAAAGATGCCTTCGGCATCCTCGTGTTCCTGTTCTTCTTCGCCTATTTCGTCTTCTACCTGCCGAACTACCTCGGCCATCCCGACAACAACAGCATCGCCAATCCGCTGAAGACGCCGGCCCACATCGTGCCGGAATGGTACTTCCTGCCGTTTTACGCGATCCTGCGGGCCATCACCTTCAATATCGGGCCGATCGATTCCAAGCTCGGCGGCGTGCTCGCGATGTTCGGCTCGATCGCCGTGCTGTTCCTGGTGCCGTGGCTCGACACCTCGAAGGTGCGCTCGGCGGTCTATCGGCCCTGGTACAGGGTGCTCTTCTGGCTGTTCGTTGCCAATGCCCTCTTTCTCGGCTGGCTCGGCTCCCGGCCGGCGGAAGGCGCATACGTCGTCATGTCCCAACTGGCGACGCTTTACTATTTTGCGTTCTTCATCATCGCCATGCCGGTGCTCGGGCTGATCGAAAAGCCGCGACGGCTGCCGAATTCGATCACCGAAGCAGTTCTCGAAAAAGACAAGGCCAGCGCCAGAGGCCCGATCGCCGGGCCGGAGACCAAACGTTGAACCGGGCATCGCGGTGATCGTTCATGAACTGGTGGAACTCTCCTCTGGTCTACATCGTGTTGCTCGGCCTCGCCGGGATCGTCGTTTGGTCTCTCATCCCCAGACGCTTCGCCGATGCGAAGCTGGTCGTCCAACTCGCCTTTTTCGTCGCGATGTCGGCCATGGTTCTCCACCTGCGCGTCGTGCCGTACGAAGCCGCACGGGACAACGAGACAACCGGAGGAGCGATCCTCATCGGCTCGGTCAAGCTGCTCTGGTGGGTTCACCTTGGCTGGGCGCTGATCGGATTTGTCCGTATCTATCTCGTCTTCGAGCGAAAGCCGCGCGAGGCACGTCTCCTGCAGGACGTCGTGGTCGGTGTCGTCTACGCTGGAATGTTCCTGTCGATCCTGGCGTTTGTCTTTGCAGTGCCGGTCGGAACGCTCATTGCCACGTCGGGCGTGTTTGCCGTCATCCTGGGACTGGCGCTCCAGAATACGCTTGGTGACGTATTTTCGGCGATCGCGCTTAACCTCGGCCGCCCTTACGTGCTTGGAAACTGGATCATTCTGGGCGACGGAACCGAAGGCCGCGTTATCGAGACCAATTGGCGGTCGACCCAACTTCTGACCCCGACACACAATGTCGTGGCGCTGCCAAACAGCCTTCTCGCCAAGATCGGGGTAACAAATCTAAGCGGTCCGGACGAGAGCCATGGACTTGCCGTAACCGTCAAGGTGGCGCCAACGAAGACGCCGGCGATCATCGTAGACCTCATGCGCACTGTCTTGCTGAGCTGCAATTCGATCCTCCAGGACCCTTCGCCTTCGGTCACCATCAGAAGCCTGGATGCCACAGCTATCGAGATCGAGTTGTTTTTTCGCGTCGCAAGTATCGACCAGCGAAGTGCCGCTCGGAACGAAATCTTCGATCTCATTTATCGCCATTCAAAGTCGACCGGCATGCTGCTGGCGGAGCCATTTTCAGGCTCGATTGCCATGACCAACCGGCCGGGCCACGAGACGGCGGCCTCCCAAGGCTTCACCCCGATCGAACTCATCAATTCCATACCGGTATTCTCGGCGCTAACGGATACCGAGCAGGGTTCGCTCGCCAAAGCGGCCTCGGTTCGCACCTACCATAAGGGCGAAATCATCGCACGACAGGGAGAGATGCTGCCGTCGCTCATGATCGTTCGGACGGGCGTCATCGTCCGGCAAATTGGCGAGGACGATGATCAACTGCAGGAGATCTCCCGGCTTGCACCTGGCGATTTCTTCGGCGAGACCGGCTTGCTCGCCGGTATTGGCGAGATGTCGAGTTTGCGGGCAATGACCCCTGTCACGGTTTACGACATAGACCAGGAAAGCTTTGCGCCGCTGCTGCACGACAGGCCCGAAATGGCCGAAGATCTTGCCGCGATCCTGTCGATGAGGGTGTCGGCTTTTAATGAAAGCGGCATCGCCGGACAGCACCACGCGAGCTCCAAATTCGCGCTCCTCAAAGCCATTCAGACAGTCTTTCGAGCCGCTTCGTTCAAGCGCGTTCGAGCACCTGGCTGACAAGGCATGCAGAAGGACAGAGATCCATGACCATCCGCCAAAGCGGTATCACAGGCATCGATACACTCATCCAGCCAGCTATCCGTGATTTTGCGGACGGACTGAAGATAAGGCGCGTATTGCCGTCCTCGGATCGCCTGATGATCGGGCCCTTCATCCTGTTCGACCATTTCGGCCCCGCTATATTCGACGCAGGTCACGGTTTCGATATGGGACCGCATCCGCATATCGGCGTTGCGGCCGTGACCTACCTGATCGATGGCGAGATCGTCCATCGCGACAATTTGGGAAAAGTGCAGACCATCCGTCCTGGCGAGGTCAACTGGATGACGGCCGGGTCGGGCATCGTCCATTCCGAGCGCACGCCACCGGAAGTCCGGGCGTCGGCAAGCAATCTCTTCGGCGCTCAGGCTTGGATCGCCCTCCCCTCCCGCTATGAAGAAATTGCCGCCGACGTCGCACATTTTGGCGCTCCCGAAATACCGAGGATCTGTGCCGACGGCGTCGAGTTTACGTTGATCGCCGGCGCGTCCGACGGGTTGGTCTCGCCGGTAAGGACGTTCTCCGACATGGTCTATGCCGAAATTGTGCTCACGAGCGGTGCGCGCTACCAGGTGAAACCCGAACACCGTGAGCGTGCGATCTACATCGTCGCCGGTGAGGTTGGAATTGTCGGCCAACTCGGTACGTTTCATGAGGCCGAATTAGTAGCTCTGGCGCCCGGCGCTGAGATTGTGCTGCAGGCGCCTGCCTTCCATGCGGCGAGACTGATGTTGATAGGAGGTGAGCCCCTGGCCGAGCCACGTCGTATCTATTGGAACTTCGTCTCCTCTTCAGCCGAACGGATCGAGCAGGCAAAGGCGGATTGGCGCGAACGCCGCTTCCCCGGCGTGCCGGGAGAGCACGAGCTCATGCCTCTACCAGATGGCAGCGTGTGAGGGATAAGGCAGCGGATGGTGACCTCAGCGCCGCGACAGCTTTACGCCGGGTGGCGCAGGCAGACCACTACGACATCAAGTAGAGATCGTTCATCGTTTCCTCATCGAGCAAACCGTCGAACCAGACGTCGAAGATTGTCTCGAGCAGGAACTCGTCGTTGCTTGCTTCGGAAAACAGCGTGAGGGACGCGTGCAACTTCTTCGCATCAACGTCACCGAAGACAGCGCGAGCGCTTAGGCCGGAGAGCCGTTGCAGGGTGCCAACGCATTCCCGATAACGGCCTCCGAGGATCGGAAACGAGAGATAGGCGCTGGCTTCGTCGAGCGATGTGATTGCATATGGCTCAGGCGCTGTACCACTTCGCCTTGTGGCCAACCTTGGGCAGATGAACTCCATGTAGGGAGTGCACATCATCCCTCGACGTAGAATGGCCAGCGCGTCGTCGTAGACCGGATCCTGTGCGCTGACGAATCTCTGCAAATCATACTCGTCAGGCATTTGGATAGATCCTTGGGAAACCCTCAACATTCGTGCCCATGACTAGCCGCCGACGACATCTGCATAGTCCGGGTGCTTGGCGAAAAAGCGGCTCATGAAGGGACATTTCAAGATCGCTTTACGGCCGGTCTTGCGGAGCAGTTGGAAGGTTCCTTGGGCCAATTGCGACGCGATCCCTTGTCCGGAAAATTCCGACGGGACTTCGGTGTGTATCAGCGCAACCTTCCCGCCCTCGAGCCGATAATAGGCCGCCGCAAACATATCGCCGGCGATCGGCAGCTCGAAACGGTGCTGTTGGACGTTTTCGACGACTTGTGCATCCATCTTTATCTCTCGATTGTATGTCACGTTTGTCACCGGAGGCAGATTGGCGGGCCGCTATCGCATCGCAGGCAACCGCAGAGTGACGGTCGTGCCTGCCCCAAGTGTGCTCTGAATATCGATGCTTCCGCCTGATTGCTCGGCAAAGTGCTTCACCATCGGCAAACCGACGCCGCCGAGGCCTTCGCTTTTGGTGGTGAAGAACGGATCGAAGGCGCAGACCATCGTCTCGCTGGTCATCCCGATACCGTTGTCCGCGACGCGGATGTCTACCTGACCGGCGGCAGAGTTTTCAGAGGCCAAGCCGGCATCGATCGAGATGAAACCGCCGTCAGGCATTGCATCGCGCGCGTTGAACAGAAGATTCAGAACCGCATTTTGCAATCCAAAGCGATCGCATCTCACCAAAGGCAGGTCGGACCCAACCCGAAGCTCAAGACCGAAATTGGCATCCAAGGCGCTCCGTACGAGGGTTTCGATCTCAGCCAGGCAAGCACCTACGTTTGTGTATTCGATTTCCGCGTGGCTCTCTCGGGCCAGGCTGATGGTTTGCCGGACAAGGCCACCAGCCCGCTCCAAAGCCGTCTTGGCGCCGGCTATTACAGGCCCGAGCGCCGGAGCCGCTTGGATGCTCGGATCGCGGGCCAGGTGGTTCAACGCCGACGAGGCGACCTGAATGAGATTGCCCAGGTCATGGACGATGCCGGCCGTCGACATTTGCACGGACATACCACTTCCAGGGCCATCGGGCGGGCCGTCGAAGACATCTTCTTTTATGTCCGGACGAAACATTTCGTTCCCCGCTGGCTAAGTCGGCACCTATTGGCTTCAACACGCTATAATTTATGGCTTTTATTTTCCATTATATCTAAGAAGACGCCGATACATACTTCCGTATATTCAATCGCGAGACGATGCTCTATTGATAGCCGATCCCGCTGATGTAGTTGGCAAGCAGCCGTTCCTGCAGTTCCTCTTGTTTGAAGAGCGCCTTCATCGCATCACGGATATCGAGGACGCCTAGCGGTTTCGAGTCGGCCCCGAGCACCGGCACATTCTGCAGGCCTTGCGCGGCCATGGTCTGCCAGACTGAATGAAGATCATCATCGGGACCACAGGACACGATGGACCTGCTCATCAAAGCCGCAATCGGCGCTTCTGTTGGCCCTGAATTCGCCAGATGGCGGACAAGGTCGGACTTGCTCAGCACGCCTGCCGCCTCCCCACTGCCGTGGCACACCACGACCAGGCCTATTGCGGGCCTGGAAAGTGAGAGTGCCGCACTGCGGAGTGGAGCGTCGACATCGACCACCATGAGACGGGCCGATATTACTGGATGCAGATTGTCAATTCGCATGACGCCCTCCTGAGAGCGCCTCGCGGCCGCGGCCGCGGGGCTGGGATCGGTTCCAGTGTTGGTTGCCGAGCTCGGCGCCTTCGTCCGGCCGGTCAGAATGGCGCGCAAACAAGCGCCATTCTGACCCATTCCAAAGATTAGCTCAGTGCTGCTTTGCTCAGGCCAAACTTCGCATCGCCCGAGCCCGGGACGGGTTTGAAGCCGATATTCAGACGGTTCCAAGAGTTGACCGCCATGACAACGAAGGTCAGATCGGAGATTTCCTTCTCGGAAAGCTGCGACCTGACTCGATCGTAGATCTCGTCGGGGACACCCTGCTCGGGCAGCTTGGTCAAGACTTCCGTCCATGCCAAGGCTGCGCGCTCGCGAGGAACGAACAAGGTCGAATCCCGCCAGGCTGCCAGGTGGTAAAGGCGCAGTTCGCGCTCGCCATGGATCTTCGCCTGTTTGACGTGCATATCGAGGCAGAAGGTGCACCCGTTCAGCTGCGCGGCTCGGACTGCAACAAGGTCGCGGATTGGCTCTTCGATCGACCCCTCTCGCGTCGCACCAAGAAATTCAATAAATTTCTTTAGAAGTTCCGGCGACTGCTCCGCATAACTCGCGCGTTGGGCGACGGCTTTTCCTTTCGGAGCGACCGGTGGCGCTGCAATATTCATTACTTATCTCCTTGAGGTGTTTGCAATCCATTGCAGCGTAAGGATGACCGATGAGAGGAACTGTTGCTATCGTGCCGATGATATGTATTGCCACTCGATTGGGTTGGGGCGCCTAAACCGAAGTATAGGAGGTGGAAATTGGCACCTGACCGCTGCCCTCGGCAATTCGCTTTGCCGCATGCATCCGACAGACGCACAGCGTTTGGGTCACTTGAAGGGCAAGGCTGAACCGACCGGTGTCGATAGAACCTGGATCGAAACTGCGTTCACTCTTCAAAGGGAGCGTTCATCACAAGATCAACTGCCGAAGTCGCCTTGTAGCCTGAAACAAAGCGCTCGCCGAAGTCCCGGGCAAAGTTGTCGTAGGTGGTTTCGGGCCTGATCTCGGCGATATGGCAAAAGCATCGCGTCATCCGCCGCTTCATCCCGAGGCGCGGAAATTCGCCAACGATCTTTGCAATCTCGGCTGACGAAACGAGGCTGTATTGCAAGCCGACGACATCGAGGCAGATGCCGGCTGTGCACAGCGCCACCTCAGCCTCCTTGTAGAGGCCAATCGACGGCGTCGAGTTGAGGGCGACGCTGTCCCAGATCAATTGGGCGCGCCGCTCGTCGAAGCCGCCCTCCCGAACGAAGGCGCGGGCGAGATCGGCGCCTTCCACTTCGAAACGGCGCGGCCCGGCGAAGTCCTCATTGAGCGTGACGTCATGCAACAGGGTTGCAACCGCAACAACCTCCGCGTCGTGCTGGATATTCTGAATCTGTCCGATCCGGGCCGCGAAAAGCCAGGATCGGACCACGTGGTTGAACAGGTAGGGTTCACATCGAGCGCGGGCATGTTCGATCGCTCGGCCAACAAGCGGAGTATCGGGGACCAAAATCCCCGCAAGTGTGCGGATGGCGATCGAATTCATGTCACTGACCGTCCCTTCGCGTACGCCCCGATGGTCCTGGGGGCTACGATTTCATTTCGCGTTCGTCGTCAGTTCCGTCTCGCTGGTGTCGACGACGAAAATAGCAAGCAGACGAGCGCCTTCCGTCTTGCTGGCGTTTTCGCTGACGGCATGACGGTCGCCAGGGAATTCCGAGAAACTCTCGCCGGCGCGATAAGTCTTCACCGGCCCGTCATTGACCTGGCTTCGGATCGCCCCCTGCAGGACCGTGGCATAGATGAACGCGGATTTGGGATGGGTATGAGCCGGCGACGTACCCCCAGGCGCGTACTCGACGAGCACGGCTTTCATGCTCTTGCCGGGCACGTTTGGCAGAGCCTGGTCGTAGACAAGCTTCACGCTGGCGGCGTCATTGGCCATTGCTGCGGTGACGGAAGCGGCGGTGAGCGCGGCGCAGAGAAGTGTTTTGATCATGTCTGGTCTCCTTGTTGTGCGAATGGCGGGCCTATCCGATGATTACTTACTTCGGTGGTGTGTATCGGCTGAGCCAATCATCGAAACGCACGGCGCCGATGCGCGCGTTCTCGCCGGGCACCAGCGTTCGATCGTCGATTGCCACTTGGCCGTAGTAGAGCGCGCCGGGATCCGGGACGACTTTGCGCGGGTCCTTGGTGGCCTTCAGGAAGCGCTCGACAAGTTCGCTCATGCGAACACGCTCCGGGCCGGCAATTTCGATCATGCCGTTCAACGGCGCGGCAAGCGCGACGTCCGCCATCGCATCGGCAACATTATCAGCCGCCATGGGTTGGAAGTAGGCCGGCGACATATGAATGGTATCCCCGACGGCGCCCGTGTTTGCGATGGCGGCGGTGAATTCGAAGAATTGAGTGGCGTGAACGATGGTGTAGGGAATTCCGGACTCCCTGATCAGCTTTTCCTGAAGCAACTTGCCGCGGAAATAGCCCATGCCCTGCAGCCGGTCGGTACCGACGACCGACAGCGCCACGTGATGACGGACGCCGGCGGCCGTTTCGGCGGCAAAAAGATTACGCCCGGATGCCGAGAAGAACTCCAGGGCAGCCTTTTCCTCGAACGACGGCGAGTTCGCGAGGTCGATGACGACCTGCGCACCGGCAAGCGCGGCCGCCAGACCCTCTCCCGTAACGGTGTTGACGCCCGAATTCGGCGACGCCGCAAGTACGTCGTGGCCTTTGTTTCGCAGTCTCTCCACGGTCTTTGAACCGATCAGCCCGGTTCCGCCGATGACGACGATCTTCATGTCTGGTCTCCTGGTGTTGCGTGTCTATTTTCGTTGCTCGATCGGATGCTGGGCGTTTCCGGCCTGCTACTGACTGACCGATGCAGCAGCATCCTCGATGAGTGACGTGACCTCGTCGGGATGCGAAACCATGAGCGCGTGGGACGCACCCTCGATGACGACGGTCTTTACCGCGTGCGCACGCTTGGCCATGAAGCTCATGACGGCTGCCGGGATGTTGCGGTCATCCGAGCCGTAGATCATGTAGGACGGCAGCGTCTTCCATGAGGCGACGCCCGAGGCTTCAGCCAGAGCCGCCTGCGCAACAGGGCGTTGAGTGGCAGCCATCAGCAAAGTCTGCTCTTGCGGAACGTCGGCGGCGAACTGCGCGCGGAACTTGGCCGGCTCGATGAAGAGGTCTTGTCCGCCGTCCGGCAACGCGACTGGAGCAAGCGCGCTCCCCAAGGTGCTACCGGGAAACATGCTGGACAACGTAAGGCTCGATTCGCCCGTATCGGGCGCGAAACCCGCCACGTAGACCAACGCCTTCACATTGGGATTGCCATTGGCGGCCTCGGTGATGACGGGCCCGCCATAGGAATGCCCCACCAGCACGACCGGCCCGGAAACCGACCGGACGATGGCTGAGACTGCTTTCGCATCGCTGGCAACGCCGCGGAGCGGATTAGCTGCGGCTATCGCCACATAACCGTCTTTGCTGAGCTTGGTGATGACTGCATCCCAGCTCGACGATTCCGCGAAGGCGCCGTGCACCAGTACGATCGTCGGCTTGGGCTGAGAATTCGCGGCCTGCGCCATCCCGCCGCCCGACGCGGCAAGCGCTGCGGTGAGGGCCAGGACTCGAGTTATGTTTCGCATTTGCTTTCTCCCGTGTCGCCTGTGGTGACCAATGCTCAGGAGAATGCGCCGACGCGGCCCGCCAACCTATTGTGCGGAAGGGTCTGTCATACAATGCCAAGGTGCAGGGTAGGTCACCGGGGAGATCAGGTGCCCTGCAGCAAATTGAGGTATCTATGCCGGGTGTGCATTGTCGGCGGTCGCCGGAACAGACACTGAGGGCGCGCCGCAAAGCCTCCTCTCGTCAACGACATAGTCCCTGGCCTTCGGCCTGAATCGCCCAATGCCTTCGTATGGATCAAACAGCCGGACCGTCTGATCGTGTCGCTGCGTCACGACATTTATATTTGTATGGGTGAATACCATCCAAGCCATCAATGGAGTTACTGAAATGAAAATGACAGTCCTTGCTGTCGCCGTGCTTGTTATTCCAGCAGGAAGCGCCACTGCCGGAAGCGACCACTATGGATCAAACGGATCCCAGCAGCCTGCGACTGCGTCTTACAACATGTATACATCCTCGATCAAAAAAATGAACAATGATATCGGGGTGCCGAAAACCGTACGCAAGCCGACTGTTCCCAACGATGAATACGGCCAGGGCATCTGGGGTCACTGATCCCGACCTACAGAAAATTGAAGGACCGGGGCGAGACCTCGGTCCTTCCGCCGTATCGGCGAGCCGACTTCTCTCTTGCGCGTCGATCCCTGCAATGCGACTTGCTGCTTACGTGGCTCAATTTGCGCCACGTCGACAAAACGTCTCGCCTCCGACCTATTTGGCGCGACTCGTGCGGCAGCTTCCCGGAAAATCGTCTTGAGGATGACCGATTGCTCAGCCATTTATTCGGAAGTCTATTGGCGCGACGACATCGCAGTCGTGGCTCAGAGCACTGCCATCCCGCCGTCGACCCGCAGATTGATGCCCGTTACGAAACTGCTCGCGTCCGAGGCAAGGAACAGGGCGGCTTTTGCCAGCTCTTCCGGCTGCCCCATCCGGCCCAGGGGTATTGCCTCTGCCATCGCCTTTTCAAACAGCCCGCGCTGCTCAAACGGTATGCCTAGCTTATCGAGAATAGCCGTATCCACCGGACCTGGGCTGAGCACGTTGACCCGGATGCCGCGAGACTTCAGTTCGATCGCCCAAGCGCGCGCAAAGGCATTTATGGCCGCCTTCGAGCCCGCGTAAACAGCATGACCGTCCAGAACCTTCTCGCTGGCCAGCGAGCCTGTGAGGATGATTGCGCCGCCATTCCGCATGATCGGAATCAGCTTCTGGACGCCGAAGAAGACGCCTCGCGTATTGACGGCAAATTGCGCATCATATTCCGCCTCGGAGACGTCGGCCGAGTGCGTGATGGTGTTTATGCCGGCGTTCGCCATATAGATGTCGAGCGCCCCGAACCTCTGACGGATCTGTTGCGCTACCTCGTCATGGTGCGACACCTCGGCCACATTTCCCTGAATGCCCAGCGCGCCTGCCCCGATCTGTGCGACCGCTTCCTCGACCGCCTGCCGCCGGCGGCCGGTAATGACGACTTGCGCGCCCTCGGCCGCAAAGATTTTTGCAGCCGATAGTCCGATCCCGCTGTTCCCGCCGGTGACCACCGCGATCTTGCCCGAGAGTACGCCCATTTCGTTCCTGCCTTCGAAAAATAGCGCCGGTGCTGCTGCGATAGTCGCAACTGCTGGCCAAGAAAATTTCACGCCTAATTGAGACCGCCAAAATGAGCGGCAATCGCAAACGGCTAGCGATTGATAAACTCCCGGTGCTTAGCCAGTTTGACGTCTTGGAGAGCGCTTTGGCCATCAAGGCAGAACAAGCGCGCGGCGGCGACCCCCGACAGCGCGACGTAGTGTCGAACGCCGGCGATCGCCTCCGGGCTGCACAGGCGCAGTTGCCCGAGTGGCAGCCGTGGCGCAGCATATGTTTCGCGCCCGTGCCAGCGCTCCAGCTCGATGGCGCAGTGGTTCGGTTCCACAATCCGGGACATGAGCCGACAGAAGCTATCCTTTGATGAAGGCGAGCAGGTCAGCATTGACCTGATCTTGGTGCGTGGCCGTGATCCCGTGGGGCGCGCCGGGGTAATAGATATCCTTTGCGCCTTTGATCAATCGGGCCGACTTGACTGCCGAGTCCTTGACGGGGACGATCTGGTCGTCTTCGCCATGCAGGACGAGGGTTGGTACGTCGAATTTCTTGAGGTCCTCGGTAAAATCGGTCTCGGAGAACGCCTTGACGCTTTCGTACGCGTTCACGAGACCCGCCTGCATGCTCCAGAGCCAGAACTGATCCAGAGTCCCCTGGGAAACCTTGGCGCCTGGCCTGTTCGCGCCATAAAACAACGGTGCGAGGTCCCGGTAGTACTGCGACCGATCCTTGACGAGGCCAGCCCTTATGCCGTCGAATACCTCGATCGGCAGGCCTTCCGGATTGGCCGGCGTCTTCACCATGATCGGCGGAACAGCGGCGATAAGAACAGCCTTGGCCACCCGCTTCGTCCCGTGCCGTCCGATATAGCGAGCAACCTCGCCTCCTCCGGTCGAATGGCCGACCAGCGTGGCGTTCCGGAGATCCAGCGCCTCGATCACGGCTGCAAGATCGTCCGCATAGCCGTTCATGTCGTTGCCGGACGTGGCCTGGCTCGATCGGCCATGGCCGCGCCGGTCATGCGCAACGACGCGAAAGCCGTTATGGGCAAGAAAGAGCATCTGGCCGTCCCAGGCGTCGGAATTCAGCGGCCAGCCGTGCGAAAACGTGACGACAGGACCCTTGCCCCAATCCTTATAGTAGATTTCGGTGCCATCCTTGGTCGTGATGGTGCTCATCGTCTTGGTTCCTTTGATTGAGGGGGAAGAGGGAAGGTTTTGTTTTCGGCTCGTTGCCGAAGCAGCGCGGGGCAGTCCGGCGGCTGCCGTAGAGATCAGGCCTGCCAACATGACATCGCGGCGAGATCCGCCGACGGAGAAAAGTCCGTCTTTGTTCATCGTGTCCATCCATGTGCTTTGAACGTCCTGCTCACCATCACGACCGTCGAGTCGGCCTGAGCGGTCGCGTTCGGGGAGGAGCGAGCGAGGAGCGGTAGAAACGCGACGGTCGTGATGGCTTGCGAGGAACAGGATGCACCGATCCGGGCCGCGAACCTACTCTACGGAGGCATCTGTCATACGATGCCAAGGTGCAGGGCAGGCACGCCGAAGATAGGGCCGGGCTAAGGCAAGCTCTTATAGACACACGTCAATTAGGCTTGGGTAGCGGCGCGGGGACCGACGCGGCATGGCCGGCGTCAGTTGCTGTTGCATGAAATGTTGCGCGTTTTTCGGTCAGGCTGGCGCTGCCAAAGAGCGCCGCTCAGTAGTAACCGATGTTTGGCGCGGGCCTTGCCGCGAAACACCAAACAGGACCACCGATGTACATCAGGATCACCCGCAGCAGGACGAGCGTATCAACAGGCAGGAAGGCCTGGGCGCGCTGAGAAAGCACCTGAAATGGCCCGGCGCGCCGGGCGATCCTATTGGATGGGGCATGGATCGGCTTGTGCCAAATTCTAGACCTCGCGCATCGGCGCGGGCAGCGTTTCCCACGCCCGGATCAGCTCACCGATGGAAGCGGCTTCCATCTTGCGCATGACATTGCCGCGGTGAAGCTTGACCGTCACTTCACTGATGCCGAGGTCGAAGGCGATCTGCTTGTTGAGGCGCCCGCGCGCCACTTCACGCAGGACCTCGCGCTCGCGCGGCGTCAGCGTCTCGACGCGCTCGATGTTGCGCTTGACGATCACGGCATCCGCCCGCCGCTTGGCATCCACCGCAATGCCGGCGATCACAGCGTCAAGCAGCGTCTGATCCCGCACCGGTTTGGTGAGAAAGTCCACGGCGCCGGCCTTCATCGCCTGGACAGTCATCGGGATGTCGCCATGCCCGGTCAGGAAGATGATGGGTTTGGGGTTGCCGTTTTTCGCAAGATGGTGCTGCAGATCGAGACCGCTCGTCCCTGGCATGCGCACGTCGAGGATCAAGCAGCCGGGGCTCTCCAACACGTCGGCGTCAAGCAATTCACGGGTTGAGGTAAAGCACACCGGCAGGAAACCCGCCGACAGGATCAATTCAGACAGCGCCTCCCGAACAGAGGCATCATCATCGACAATAATGACCAGCGGCTGCTCGGCTTCAGCCCTTCGCTGCTGTGATGACGGCGTCGATCTCGGTAAGGGCAATTGGTCAACTCTCATGTTTAGCCTCCGTTTCTGGGTTGCGCAAAGCGTCGCCGATCGCCGCAAGCAGTGCCTGGCCATCGAACGGCTTGCGGAAAAGCCTGCCAATGCCCTTGGCGCGGTGCTGATCCACTATCTCGTGGCGGCCGGTGATCAGGAACACAGGCAGATCCGGACGCGCCTTCTTGACCAAGTCGCGAAGTTCAAAGCCGTCCATGCCGGGCATCCCGATGTCGGTGATAAGCATGTCCAATCCAGACAGGCCGCTGACCAGTAACGACCCTGCCGACGAGAAGCTGCGGGCCACATAGCCGGCGGACTCCAGAAGGTCCTCCAGCGACTCGAGCAGCCTTGGGTCATCGTCGACAATCGCCACGACAGGCCTCCGCTTGCTCACCCTCAGTTCCCCCCTGCCCGGCGCGAGTGCGTGATCGGTATTCCCAATCGCTCGGCGATGCGAACGAGGTCGGCGAGCGACGCCGCGACCATCTTCTGCATGACGTTCCTTCTATGAATTTCCAGCGTAACTTCGCTGATCCCCAGTTCAGCGGCCGCCTGCTTGTTGAGCAGACCGCTGACCACCAGCGGCAGCACCTCACGTTCGCGCGGCGTCAGCTCGAGATAACGTTGCTTCAACACGCCCAGCTCGGCGCGCTCCGATCGCTGTACCCGATCCTGGGCAATCGCCGCATGGATTGCGGCCATGAGGTCTGCATCGCTGAAGGGCTTAGTCAGGAAATCCACGGCGCCGTGCTTGATCGCACGCACCGAGGACGGGATATCGCCATGTCCCGTCAGGAAAACGATCGGTGGATGATCGCCCTCGGCAATCTGCCGCTGCAGATCGAGGCCGTTAATATCCGGCAACTCGATATCGAGGATGAGGCAGGCAGGGACGTCCGGCTTGTCAGCGCGGATATAATCGCCCGCCGATCCGAACGCTACGGCACACATGCCGTGTGCAGCCAGCAGCTCGCTGAGCGCCTCCCGAATGCGTTCATCGTCATCTACGATGAAGACAATTTGGCCGTCCGTCGTCATGACGCCGCTTTCGCTTCAATCGGCAACGTGAAGATAAACGTCGCTCCACGTGGTTCGTTCTTCTCGACCCATAAACGCCCGCTGTGCGACTCGATGATCGAACGGCAGATCGCTAGTCCCATGCCCATCCCTTGCTCTTTCGTGGTAAAGAACGGTTCGAATATCCGGTCGGGAAACTCGATGCCCCGGCCGCGATCTCTGACTTCGGTCTGGACAACATCCCCGATATGGCGCACGCGGATGCTGATAACTCCGTCATCCGCACCAGAGTCCATCGCCTCCATGCCGTTGCGGATGAGATTGACCAGAACCTGCTGGATTTGGACGCGATCGAACGCGACTAGCGGACTGTCGCTTCCGACATCAACGCTGGTGCGAACGCCCCGCCGCATCGCTTCCTCGGCCACGAGGTCGCGTGCCTCTGTGATGACACTGCTGAGCGTCGCATTGGTCCTCGTCTCGGTGGATTGCTTGAACAGCGCGCGGATGCGGCCGACGACGTCCGCCGCCGAATTGGCGTCCCGGATTATGCGCTCGGCCGTAATCTTCGCGCGTTCGACGTTCGGAGGGGCGGCGGACAGCCAACGGTGGCATGCATGGGAATTGGCGACGATCGCGGCCAGCGGCTGATTCACCTCGTGCGCGATCGAAGCGGAAAGCTCGGCGAGACTTGCAGCCTGAGTGGCTTGCGCGAGTTTGTCGGAGGCTTGTCGCAGCGCTTCCTGGGCGCGCACCTCTTCGTCGATGTCGAGGGAAACCCCGTACCATTGCACAACCGCCCCGTCTTCATCACGCCGCGGCTCCACCCTGCACTCCGCCCAGCGATAGCCATCTGTTTCGCGCCAGCGAAACCGCATCGCGGAACCGCCGCCTGTTTCGAAACAGCTCAGCAACGTGCGCAGCACCTCGGGAGCATCTTCGGGATGAACCAGTTCTTGCAGCAATTCCTCGATGCGCGGCTCTCCGAGTGTTTCGAAATTGGCGATGACGGCGCGGAAATGGTCCTGGTATCGCTTGTTGAAGTAGACCGGCCCGCCGGTCGGCACCGCGCTCCAAATGCGGACCGGCACAGCGTCGATCATCTGCTGAAGCTGCAATTCGCTCCGCCGCAGGGCCTCTTCGGCTTGCATCTGATCGTCTATGTCGTGACAGAGGCCGTACCACTGCGCGATCAGGCCAGCGTGATCGCGCATCGGCTCCGCCCGGCTCGACATCCAGTGATAGATGCCATCGGCGCGGCGCAAGCGATACCTCATGGAGAAGCGCTCACCGGTGGCGAGGCAGTGACTGAGCGTATCGCCGAATGCTGCTGCGTCGTCCGGATGGACGATGGCCGCTATCATCGCCGCCAGCCGGCTGATGCCCTGTTTGTCCAAATCCGTTACGTCAAGGCCGAGAAAGTCGACCATTCGCTTGTTGAAAAAGGTCGGCTCGCCGTCCGGCGTCAGGCGCCAAACGTGGCTCGGAACCATGTCGACAAGCTGTGAGAGCTCCCGCTCCCGGTCGCGCAATGCCTCCTGCGCGCGCACCTCATCGTCGATGTCGATGCTGGCCGTGTACCATTGCACGATCGTCCCACTCTGGTTCCGCAGCGGCTCGGCGCGGCCCTCCCTCCAGCGGTACACGCCGTCCGCGCGACGCAGGCGATACCTCATGGGATAGGGTTCGCCGGTGGCGAGCGAGCGGCTGAGCCATTCTCTCATCCTGGGTCCATCGTCGGGATGGACGGCTGCCGCGACCAAGGTCGCCAGGCGGCTCGTGCCCGGCTCGTCCCAGTCCGCGATGTCGTTGAGGCCGATATAGTCTGTCGTGCGCTTGCTGAAGAAGGTTGGTTCGCCGTTGGGCGCCATGCGGGCGATGTGAGCGGGGATCATTTCGACCAGCAACGAGAGTTCTCGCTCCCGCTCCCGCAAGGTCTCCACACTTTGGCGCAAAGTGAGCACCGCCGCCTGATGCTGCCTGGAAATGGCGGCCACGACGAGCGCCGAAAATGCAGAGATGGCCAGAAAAAGCTGCAGCATGATCTGGTTGTGCTTCTGGGACTCGGGATCGCCGGCAAATTGGCTGGCGCCGGATATCGTGAATACCGCCGTGATCAGAGCGAGGACGGTCAATGCTACGGCGGCGCCTCTGAACTCAAAACGCACCGCGGCCCAAAGAAGAGGCGGCATGATGATGTACGCGAAGGGCAGATAGCCGCTCAAGGAAAGGGCGGCGATACCAAGAAAGATCAGCCCCAGGACGCAAGCTTCCATCCATCGCGCTGCCGAGAGCTGCGCTTTGCCGCGCCAGTTCTGGAACACGACCAGCGCCAGTGGCGCTACGATCAGGACTCCCGTCGCGTCTCCGATCCACCACAGCGGCCAAGCCGTCACAAAGGTTTGCGATTGTATGCCAAACCAAGCAAGCGCCGCACTTCCCACCGTTGCGCTTGCAACTGGCGCAATTCCAGCGGCCAGTACGACGAATGCGAGAACGTCCCGCAACGTTTCCAGCCGAACTGGGCGCTTGCAGGTCTGGTTCACAAGCCATGCGCCGGATACCGCTTCAAGAGCGTTGCCGGCAAAGATCAGGAAGGCTGCGGGCAGCGGAGTGTGGAACCACAAGAAGTTGCTGAACAGTTCTGCCACACAGGCCCCCAGCACCCACCACGGCCAGCTATACCTGGAGGCGAAGACAAGAGTAGCGATGAAAAGCCCGCTCGGAGGCCAAATGGAAATCCCTGTTCCAGGTATGATTGCGAGCGACTGGGCGAAGCCGCAGCCCAGGACATAGGCCGTAATAAAAAGCCCCAGATGCAGGAATTGGGGACGGTGCGACCAGACGCGCGACAACCTGCCTCTTCCAAGATCGCTGATCATGTTGCCGCGAATCAGGCCCGGTTCATTCGTCGCGAAAGGTCGGCCACTTCCCGGTCCGGATCGGTTCAAGTCATGCGCTAACGCGAGCGTTGCGCTGGAATCGGTCTCGCCAAGTGAGTTGGGCGCTATCGTCATCGGGTGCCCCTAACGGACAAACAAACTCTGGAGATTGTCGGCGCTTCGTGTAGCACTTGCTCTTGATAGCTGGACTGGGCTGACGGACTCACGTCGCCACCCTAATCCCGCCACGCCCCAACCGCACCTCATGGAAATCCATGCATTGCACGGGGCGGCGGCGCCCCTTCACCGAGAGCCAAAAACCAAGCGCTTACTGAGCGCCGCCAGTTATTGCGCAGCTTTCGCTTCAACCGGGAGGGTGAAGATGAATGTCGCCCCACGCGGCATGCTATTCTCCGCCCAAAGGCGTCCGCCGTGAGACTCGATGATCGAACGGGAGATCGCGAGCCCCATGCCCATTCCGTTCCCTTTCGTTGTAAAGAACGGCTCGAATATCTTGTTGGGACGTTCGAGACCCGGGCCTCGGTCGCGGACCTCGGTCTGGATCGTGTCCTCTATCCGGCGCACGCGCATTGCAAGAACCTTGTCGCCCGCCGTGGTGTCCATCGCCTCCATGCCGTTGCGAATGAGGTTGACCAGGACCTGCTGGATCTGGACGCGATCGAACGCAACGAGCGGAAGGTTGCTTTCGACGTCGATGTCCATGCGAACGCGACGCCGCATGGCTTCCTCGGCCATAAGGTCACGTGCTTCGGCAACGACGCTGGGGATCGGCGTGCTGGTTCTCATTTCAAGCGAAGGTCTGAACAAGGCACGGATGCGGCTGACGACATCCGCCGCCGAGTTGGCATCGCGGATGATACGCTCGGCCGTGATCTTCGCGCGCTCGACGTTCGGGGGCTCGGCGGACAGCCAACGGTGGCATGCGTTGGAGTTGGCGACGATGGCGGCCAGCGGCTGGTTCACCTCATGAGCGATGGATGCGGAGAGTTCGGCAAGGCTCGCCGCCTGGCTCGCACGCGCAAGTCTCTCTTGTGCCAGCCGAAGCTCCTCTTGTGTCCGCACCTCATTTTCGATGTCGAGGCAGATAACGTTCCACTGCACTATGGCGCCTTCAGCGTTGCGCATCGGCGCGGCGCGCGTCTCGACCCAGCGATATTCACCATCGAAGCGCCGCAGACGGTGCCGTCGCGCATACGGCTCGCCTGTGGACAGACAATCGGCATATCTCTCTTTGACACCTGTCAGGTCGTCGGGATGAACACCGGCGTCGAGTGTGCCAGCCAGCCGGGACTTTCCCGCTTCGTCCAATTCCTCAAGATTGTATCCGAGGAATTCGCGGAGCTGCTGGCTGCGATATATCGGTTCGCCATCCGGCGCGGCGCAATCGATCATTGCCGGCAGTGTTTCAACGAGCTGCCAGAGAGCCCGTTCTCTCTCGCGCAGCGCCTCTTCGACGCGCAGCTGATCGTCGATGTCGTGCGTAAGGCCGTACCATTGGACGATGCGTCCACCCTGGTCCCGCAGCGGCTCCGCGCGGCCCTCCATCCAACGATAAACGCCATCGGCACGGCGCAGGCGATACTTCATGAAGAAGCGCTCGCCGGTGGCAAAGCAGCTGTCGAGTGCTTCCTTCAGGCTGGCTGCATCGTCGGGATGGACGACGGTGGCAATGAAGGCCGCCAGCAGGCTCGTGTCCGGCTTTTCCGCGTCCGCTATGTCCAGGCCGAGAAAATCTATCAGGCGCTTGTTGAAGAAGGTCGGCTCACCGTTGGGAGATAGCCGCCAGAGGTAGCTAGGAACCATGTTGACGAGTTGCGAGAGCTCTCGTTCCCGGTCGTGCAATGCGGCTTGCGTGGTCACCAGGTCATGGATGTCGACGCTCACGCCGTACCATTGGAGAATGCTGTCATCTTCGTCGCGCAGCGGCTCGGCGCGAGTCTCGGTCCAGCGATAGCCGCCGTCGGCCCGCCTCTGGCGATATCTCTGAACGTAAGGCACGCCCGTTGCGAATGAATGGCGGATCGCCTGCCGTGCGGTGTCGATATCGTCTGGATGGATCACGCTCAGCGACGGCGAGCCGTCCGGGGCGGTGATGTCGTGGAGCGTGGCCCCGGTTACATCGGTGAACCGTTTGTTGACGTAGGAAGGCGTCCCTTCCCGTGTCGTACTCCAGATCAAAGCGGGCACGGTGTCGATCAGCTGCTGAAGGCGCCGCTCACTTTTGCGCAACGCCGCCTGCGCGCGCACCTCATCGTCGATGTCGAGAGAAACCCCGTACCACTGCACGACCGTTCCGTCGTCATCGCGTCGCGGCTCGACCCTGCACTCAGCCCAGCGATAGGTGCCGTCTTTTTCGCGCCAGCGAAACCGCATCGCGGAGCCGCCGCCAGTTTCGAAACACCGCAGCAACGTGCGCTGCACCTCGGGAGCATCTTCGGGATGAATCACCTCGTACAGCAACGTTTCGATTCCCGGCTCGCCGAGCGCGTCAAAGTTCGCGATAACGGAGCGGAAATGGTCCTGGTATCGCTTGTTGAAGTAGACCGGCCCGCCGGTCGGCATCACACTCCAGATGCGGACCGGCACGGCGTCGATCATGTGCTGAAGTTGCTGCTCGCTCTGCCGCAACGCCGCTTCGGCGTGCATCTGATCGTCTATGTCGTGACAGAGGCCGTACCACTGGACGATGCGGCCAGCGCCATCGCGCATCGGCTCCGCCCGGCTCGACATCCAGCGATAGACGCCATCGGCACGGCGCAGGCGATAGCGCATGGCGAAGCTCGCACCGGTAGCGAAGCAACCACGAAGTGCATCGCCGAATGCTGCTGCGTCGTCCGGATGAACGGCGGCCTGTATCATCGCCGCCAGCCGGCTCATGCCCGGTCGGTCCAGATCCGCTACATCGAGGCCGAGAAAGTCGACCATGCGCCCATTGAAGAAGATCGGCTCGCCATCGGGATCGAGCCGCCAGATATGACTCGGGACCATATCCACGAGCTGCGAGAGTTCCCGCTCCCGGTCGCGCAATGCTGACTCGGCCCGCTTCTGGTCCTCAATGTCTATTGTCGTGCCGTACCATTGAACGATGCGCCCCTGGCTATCGCGAAATGGTCGTCCTGAGCTTCGAAACCAGCGATAGACGCCATCGGCGCGCCGCAGGCGATGCTCGGTATCATAGGGATCGCCGGTTTCGAGGCAATGCCGCCATCTGGCGGCTACAGGATCATAATCGTCGGGATGGACGGCTCGACGCCAGCCGAACTCGTCGTTGTCTTCGGAAGTGTTGAGACCCTCATGCGTGTTGCCGAGGAACGCCAGGGTGTTTGGGCTGACATAGGTGAATCTTCCGGCGGCATCGGCTGCCCACGCGTGGCCGGGCATGCTCTCAATGATTTGCAGCGCAAGCGTTGCTTCGGGGTCGATTTCGCCAAGTGAGTTGGACGCTGCTGTCATTGGCTTCTCCTGTCGGACAAAAAAGCCTGGGGACGGTCAGCGCTTGATATAGCACTTGTTTTCAATATCTGGACAGGCGAACTCACCGCCTAAATCTAGTTCCGCCATGCCTCGGCTGCATCTCATGGAAATCCATGCATTGCGCGGAGTTATCGCCGCTACGGGGGCCCTAACGATGGCCTCGCGCGAGGAGCGACGCGGATCGATGCATCAACACCTACCACTGGGAATACGAGCCGGACAGGTAAGACGCTCGGCTGCCTCTTCGTCGGCTGCAGAGTGAAACCGGAAAAACCTCTGCATTCGTCATCCCTGTCTCGTCCGGTTAACACGGCTCATGAGATAATCTGGAAGCCTCTCCCGACCAACACATCTGCTCCAAAGTATAGGGCGTGGACGCGGTTTTAGTTCTGCGGAGCGGCTTGGCGGCCGAGCAATTGTTTGGCGACAATGAGACAGGGCGCAGCGACCGCGAACAGCAGGACGAGCGCGAAGAAAGCTTCGTCGAACGAGATCGTGGCGACCTGCTTCTCAAGCGCGCGCTGCAGCAGCGGCAGGGCGGTCTTTGTCGCCGCAGTGCTGTCGACACTGTTCGCCAGAGCGTTCGCAGTTGCTCTCAAGCGCTGGTCTACGGCTGGATCGCCATTGACGAGGTGGGACGCCAGTATCGTCCGGTTGTGGACATTCTGGTGATCAATATACGTTTGCAAGAGGGCTGTGCCGGTCAGACCGCCCACCTGCTTGCCGAAGTTGAACAGCCCGATGCCAAACGGCAACGCATTGGCGGCAAGGCCCTGCAGCGTAACCAGCGTCAGTGCCACGAACAGAAGGCCGAGGCCGAATCCTCGCAGCAGCAGAGCAAGGGTCAGGTCCGGTGATCCGCTACCGCTCGTCGAAGCGGACAGCAGCCACATGGCACCTGCGAAGAGCAGAATGCCAAATGGCGCAAGCGTGATCGGGCGCATCCCGGTCCTTTGGATGACGAAGCCGGACAACAGAAGTCCAAGCGCGAGCATGGCTCCGCTGGGCAGCAGAAGCACTCCTGCGCCCGTCGCGGTAAAATCGAGCACGTTGAGGGCAAAAGCCGGAATAAGATAGGCGCTGCCTGAAAGGGCAGAGCCGGCGACGAAGCTGACGAGAAGGCCAAAGCGAAAGTCCGGATTGCCAAGGGGCGAGATGGCCAGCAGTGAGCCTTCTGAACGAAAGCGGGTCTCCCAGACGGCCAGGAGGCCGGCAGCCGTCATACCGGTTGCGGCAAGGAAGGTGATGTCGGTGTCGTCGAACCAGTTGAACCTGCTGCCTTGCAGCAGGACGTAGGTCAAAAGCGCGGCGCTGATGCCGAGCAACAATATCCTGACGGCAGGAAACCTGGTTTTCCGCCAAAAGGTCCGATCGCCGTCCGCCGCCAACAGGACAAGGGAGACGATGCCGAGCGGAATGATGCTCAGGAATATCCACTCCCAGGTCAGATGGTCGACAAGCCAGCCCTGCAGGGCTGGCGTGACGGTCGTCGGAGCCATGACGGCGCCTACGGCAAAAACCGCCTGAACGACCGGCTGATGCCGGTGCGGGAACCGAAAGAACAGCAGTGTCTGGCCGGCGACGAGAACTGTGCCGCCAGCCAGCCCTTGGACAATGCGGCAGATGCAAATCCAGGTGAGGTCCACTGACAACGTCAAGGCCGCGGATGCCAGCAGAAGGGCGACAACCGCCGCGCGCAGGCAGGCGGTCGGCCTGGCTGCCGTCACAAGTAGCGGAGCGACAAGGAACGCCGTCAGCTTGGCCGCGATGAAAACAACGTCGATCATCGCCAGTTCGTCCAACGTTGCGTAGGTGTCGCCGAGCATGTCGATCCGGCCGATGGACAGTGCAGTGGATGCGACCGCGTCCATGAAGGCGGCCAGCACGACGCCGGTTGCTATCAAGCAAGCGCGCAATGTACCGGGATGGCGCTGCACAGCCGCCGTTTCGGCGAGGTGCATCATTGTGCTGAGCGCCCGTCCGCAATCCCGCCTGTCTGCATTTCCTGCGCTACAGCCGGAGCATCCCTGGTGCCGACGGTGATGGCAACACGAGCCGAGAGTCCCGGAACCAGGCGGCCGGGCAACGGATTGCGCGTCATCCTGATCTTGACCGGCACACGTTGGACGACGCGGATGAAGTTTCCGGTGGCGTTGTCCGGCGGCAGCAGGCTGAATGCCGCGCCGCTACCGGGAGCGAAGCTGTCGACAAGGCCGTCGATTTGCAGATCTGGATATTCATCAACCATGACGCGAACCCGTTGGCCGATCTCAACCTGCTTCAGCTGTGTTTCCTTGAAGTTGGCAACGATCCAGACATCGTTAACCGGAACGATGTCCAAGGCTGCTGTCCCTGGGGTGACATAGCGGCCGACACGGATCTGGCGATTACCGACGATGCCGCCGACCGGGGCCCTCACGACGGTGTTGGCCAGGTCGAGCATTGCCAGGTCGAGCGCTGCCTGTGCCTGGGACAGGGCTGCCCGCGCACCGGACAACTGTGCATCCAGGACACCGAGCTTCAATTTTTGAGCCAGCAGATTGGCCTCTGCACCGTCCAGCGATGCCTTTGCCTTGTCATGGCCGGCCTGCGCATCCTGCAGCTTCTGATCGCTTGCGGTCCCGTTCTTCTGCAACGTGACGTAGCGGTTCAGGTTGGCGCGGGCGAATTGCAGGTCGGCTGCGGCAGATTGCTTCTGCGCCTCAGCCTGCGCGATCAATGCGTCCTGCAGTTCACGGGTCGCCTTGATGTTGGCGATTTCCGCCTGCCGGGCGGCGACGTTGGCTTTCACCTGCTCGGCCTTGGCCTTGTAGTCGCTGTCGTCGATGCGAAACAGGACAGCACCCTTTGACACACTGGCATTGTCGTCTATGTCGACTTCGACGACGTAACCGGCGAGCTTCGGCGCGATGCTGGTAATGTCTCCGCGGAGATAGGCGTTATCGGTCGTTTCCTCGAACCGGCCCCGCGTGAACCATTGCCAGCTCCAAATAGCTGCCATTGGAATCACCATAAGGGCGACGATGGCGATTGCGATCTTGCGGGCTCGGCTCATGATTGCCTCGACACCCGGTCGATGCGCTCGCTATCGAAGGAGGTATCCGCCTCCCGAAGAGCGAGATGTTCGGCAAGGCTGCAAACGCACGGTGCGCAGTACAGGTTCACGAGAACGTCTCCGTCGAGCTGCGGCTCTGCAGCAAAGCAGAACTGCAGAACGATCGCGGATTTCACGCCTCGCCGCTATCACGCGGACGAACATCCCATCTGCCCTGATCGGTAGTTCGTACTGAACCTCAGCACAGGTCGTATTGTCAGTCAGCCGGACCAGGCGCGCGAACCTCCGGCGCGGATCTCCGTAGTGCCGAAGACCGCCCACGAGAAAATTCACTTTGAAGCGTTTCCGGATCATCCTGTGGCAGCAATGATCGCAGAGAGCGCCCTCGCGGCGCGCGCGCCATGCTGGAAACTCTGCATGTTTGCCGAGGGCAGCCGCTACCAGGAGCAACTCTGCGCTGTCGGCGGCGACGGAAAGATCGAATGTCTGGTTCCCGGACCAGGCCGTTTCTGGCCGACCCAGCTTGGCCCTGCGCCAGTGCCCCAGTTGATCGTCAGTCCGCGCAATCCGCCTGGACCACGCCTGCTGGAGATTCCCGTCGACCCCCGGCTGCTCGAGGCAGGCGACCATAGCGGTTCGACTATTTCGAGCACGCCCGCTTCACCGCTGCGGTGCGCGAACAAGGCAAAGTGGAAGTGACCTTGCAAGACGGCTGGTGGGCCGTCGTCATGGGTCTCGCCCGCCCAGAGATCGGCCAGCGAAGGCCGCGCCATCGAGGTCGCCGATGAATTCGCGTTGCCGACCTAAGGCCGACCACGCATTCACCAGACCATTGGGTCAGATGCGCCGACCGGTTGCTGCGTCGAACAGATGCGCACATGCGCGGTCGATCTCGATCCCCACCCCTTCGCCCTGCCTGAGCGCAAGCCTTTCTCGGAAAAGGCAGGAAATTTCTTCACCGGAGCAGTCGACCCTGGCGAAGATTTCCGAGCCTGTCGCCTCGAGAAGCGTGATCGTGCCCGGCACGCCTTGCCCCGTCGCCCGGATATGTTCCGGTCGAATGCCGTAGACGAGTTCGCGTCCTGCGGCATCCGCGGGCTGGGCGCCTTCCGGCAACGGCAGGACCAACCCGCCGGCGCTGCGGAACACGCCCTCCTCGATGCGGCCGGCAATGAAGTTCATGGCGGGCGAGCCGATGAAACCGGCAACGAAGAGGTTGGCCGGATGGTCGTAGAGGTCCAGCGGCGCGCCGATCTGCTCGACCAGGCCGTCATGCAGCACGACGATCTTGTCGGCCATCGTCATGGCCTCGATCTGGTCGTGCGTGACATAGATCGTCGTGGTACCCAGCCGCTGGTGCAGGGCCTTGATCTCGCCGCGCATCTGGACGCGCAACTTGGCATCGAGGTTGGAGAGCGGCTCGTCGAACAGAAAGACCTGTGGGTCACGTACGATCGCGCGGCCCATGGCGACGCGCTGGCGCTGGCCGCCCGAAAGCTGGCGCGGATAGCGGTCAAGCAGCTTTTCCAGGCCGAGGATGCCGGCTGCCTTCCGGACCCGGCCAGCGGTGTCGGCCGGGTCGGCTTTCTTGATCTTGAGGGCAAAGCCCATGTTGTCGGCAACGGTCATATGCGGATAGAGCGCATAATTCTGGAACACCATGGCGATGTTCCGGTCCCGCGCGCGCAGATTGTTGACCATACGTTCGCCGATGGCGATCTTTCCGCCGGAGATCGTTTCAAGGCCCGCGATCATGCGCAGCAGCGTCGATTTTCCGCATCCCGACGGGCCGACCAGGATGACGAATTCGCCGTCGGCGATGTCGACGCTGACGTCGTGAATGATCTTGGTGGCCCCGAAGGCCTTCTGCACGTTGCTGATTGTTACCGATGCCATTGGATCTTTCCTGGAAAAGAGTGATGTCAGGACGCGCCCTCAGCCGCCCTTGACGGCGCCGGCGGTCAGCCCCGCGACGATCTGCCTTTGCGCGAACATGGTCAGGATCAGCACTGGCAACGTCACCACCAGCGCCGCCGCGGCGAGCGGCCCCCAGCTGACCTGCTCGTAGGACAGCATGTTGTAGACGGCGACCGGCAGTGTGCGCGTCTCACGGCTGGCGAGCACGACGCCGAAGACGAAATTGTTCCACGAGAAGATCACGGACAGGATGAAGGCGACGACGATGCCTGGCTTGGCGATGGGCAGGGCAACCAGCCGGAAAACCTGCCAGGAGCTGGCGCCGTCGATGTTGGCCGCCTCCTCCAGTTCCATCGGCGTGGTCTCGAAATAGCCGATCATCACCCACACCACGATCGGCACCGTCACCACCAGATGGATGATGATCTGCGGCCACAGCGTGCCGAGTATCCCGATCCATTGGAACAGCAGAAACAGCGGGATGAGATAGGATAGCCCAGGTGTCATGCGGGCGATCATGATGACGACCGCCGATCGTTCAGCCTTGAGCCGTGCGATGCCATAGCCGGCCGGTACGCCGATCAGCAGCGCCAGCAAGGTCGCCGTACCGGTCACCAGAACCGAATTCCAGAGATAGAGCAGGAAATTGTTCTCCTCAAACACCTTTACATAGTTCGACCAGGCGAAGCGTTCGGGGATCAGGATCGGCGGATAGGCACCGTTGTCGATCTCGAATTTCAGCGACAGCGAGATCATCCAGAGGAAGAACAGGATCGCCGGCGAGACGAAAACCAGGGCAGCGAAAAACAGACCGATCTGGTTGAGCAGCCGTGAACTCATCTATTTGCCCTCCGTATCGATCCACTGCGAGCGTTGGCGCAGCATCAGCAGGACAAACGACAGGGCCACGATGACAATGAAGAACACCACGGCCATGGCCGAGCCGTAGCCGATATCGTAGTAGGAGAAGGCGGTGTTGTAGAGATAGATGTTGATGGTCTCCGACGCCGTACCCGGCCCGCCCTGGGTCATCGCGTAGATGATGTCGAAGCTCTTCAGCGCATCGATGGTGCGGATGATGACCGCGATCATCAGGAACGGCGCGATCATCGGCAGAGTGAGATAGCGGAATTGCTGCCAGGCATTGGCGCCGTCGATCTCGGCGCTTTCGAAGGGCTCGCGCGGCACCGAGGCCAGCCCGCCAAGCACGATCAGCATGACGAGCGGCGTCCACTGCCAGGTCTCGACCGCAACCAGCGACGGGATGACCGTGTTGGCGTTGAATATCCATTCCTGGGCCGGGATGCCGACCAGCGACAGCAGGTAGTTGAGCACGCCAAGCTGAGGATGGAACATCATTGTCCAAACCAGTGCGACGGCAACGGGTGTCGCCATCATCGGCATGACGAAGACGCCGCGCAGCAAGCCGCGCAGCGGAAACCTGGCATCGAAGATCAGGGCGGCCAGGGTGCCCAGCAGCATCGGCGCTGCAACCGAGAGGAAGGTGTAGGTCAACGTATGAACAAGGGATTCCCAGAAACGTGGGTCGCTGGCCAGGCGGAGATAGTTTTCCATCCCGGCAAAACTCCGCGACTGGCCGAGCGTCCAGCGATTGACGCTCATCCACAGGGTGAAAGCCCAGGGGAAAACGATGACGGCGCCGACGACGACGAGTGCGGGGACGACGAATGGCCAGTAGTTGGGAGCCAGCCGGATCGTCTGGCTCCCGTCGATAACCGGCATCGTCACCCCGGTCTGTTCTGGGGTGGTGGCCGACATCAGCCCTGCTCGCTCCTGTCGAGAACCGGCTGGAACTGTTCGGTGGCCTTCTTCAGCTCCGCGGCGGGATCGGCGCCGGCAATCATGTTGGTCAGCGCCACGCCATAGATGTCGCGGAATTCCGTGACCGGGATGATGACCGGCAGTGCCAGCCGACTGATATTGCCCGAGCCGACCACGGCATCAAGCCAGCTTGCCGGCATGGTGACGCCTTCACGCACCTTGGGATCCTCCAGCACGGATTTGCGGAACGGAACACCGGCGCCGGCCTGCAACAGCCGCGCGCCCATGGTTGGCGATACCGCCCACTGGCAGAACAGATAGGCAGCCTCCTTCTTCTCGCTGGCGGCGGTAACGCCAATCCCGTCGCCGAAGGTGCCCGAGGCATGCGCCTTGGGACCCTTGGGCATCACGCCGTAACCGACCTTGCCGACCACCCTCGATTTTTCCGGATTTTCCATCGGCGGGGCAAAACCCACGCCGTCGAGCCACATGCCGATCTTGCCCTGCAGGAAGGCCGACTGTGCTTCGGCCCAGTTGAACCCGGTAACGCCCGGAGGGGCGGACTTGGTCATCAATCTTTGATAGAGCGCGGCAGCCTCGATCGCCTCGGGAGCCTCGGTGCGCAGCTTGCCCTTGTCATCTAGCGGCGTCATGTCGTAGCCGAGCATCAGCGACGTCCACACCGGCGTGTTTGCGTTCTTGAGCCCGCGGGCGACGAAGCCGTATGTATTGGTCGAGTGGTCGGTCAGCGCTTCGGCGGCTGCCACAAGTTGCTCGAAGGTCTCTGGGTATTTGAGGGCCTTGGCCTCGAACAGCTCCTTGTTCCAATACAGGATCCAGTAGTCCACCGAGAACGGTAGCGAGCGCAGCACGCCCTGGCCGTCCTTGGCAAACAGCATGCCGGCTTCGGCGAAGTCGCTTTCGACCAGCGCCGGGTCGGTGAGCGACGGATCGGCGAGATAGCCGGCGATGTCGGCCAGCCAGCCACCCTTCTCGAACTGGCGCTTCTGCACGTGGTAGCTCAGATGCACGACGTCGAAGCTCGGCTTGCCCGAGCTCAACTCGATCACCGTCTTCTGGCGCTGCTGCTGCTCGGGCGTTGCCTCGGCATTGACCTTGATGCCGGTCAGTTCCTCGAACTCGGCGAGATATTTCAGGATGGTGTCGCTGCGCGGGCTTTTCACCAGATTGACGTCAAGCGTCGTCCCGGCAAAGCGTTTCCAGTCAACGCCTGCGGCAAAGCCGGGGCGAAGCCCCACAAGGCCGGCAGCGGTTAGCGCCGCGGTTCCGGCAAGGAGTTGCCTCCTGGTTGGGTTGAACAGATTGGACGACATTTCTTCCTCCCGGTTGCTGTCGTTGTGGATGCGCCGCAAACCGCGGCGCGGCTATATTTCCTCAGATCTGGAGCGCCAGCCGGCGCGCATTGTCGATATGCAGACTGATCGCTTCAACCGCTCTTTGCGGATTGCGGCTCTCCATGGCTTCGATGACCGCCAAATGTTCGCGCATCACCGGCACCACACGACCGTCGATGCGGAAACGCTCCTGGTGGATCAGCCGGATTTTCACCGAGTTGACCAGATAGGCCTTGGCGATAATCTCGTTGCCGAGCGCATTGATGAAGGTGTCGTGCATCGCCCAGTCGATGTTCTGGGCCTTGGCTTCCATTTCCGGCGTCGGTGCCTGCCCGAGAGCTTGGGCCAGCATCTCTTCATGTTCGCGCCGCATGCGGGCAAGTTCGGCATCAGAAGCGCTGGTCGTGAATAGCGCCACTGCCTCGCGTTCCATGAACAACCGAAACTGAAACGCCTCGCGGATCAGATTGATATCGATATGCGCGATCTGCATGCCGCGCTGCGGGATGGTGGTCAGCAGTCCCTCGGCCTCGAGACGCGGGACGATCTCGCGAATGGCACCCAGCGGCAGCCCGGTGAAAGCGACCAGTTCGCGCTGTGACACGAACTGCCCCGGCCGCAGATCGCGGGCCAGCAAATGCCGCGTGAAGCTGGCATAGGCCTTCTCCCGGAGAGTGATCGGTTCGCTGCCGTCTTCCACTTCAGCTCGCTTCCTTGTCGGTCAGCCCGGCCTTGTCGGTCAGGCTGCCTCTGTCGCAAACAGCCTGTCGAAGGCAGCGGCAAGCTGCCGCTGTCCCTGCGGATCGATCGGCTCCAGGGGCGGGCGGACCGCCAGCCAGCGCTCGTCGCCGGTCTTGCGCGCGACCATGACCTTCACCGCCGGCGTGACCGGGTATTTGAGCAATTCGAGCACGAAGTCTTCGACGCGTGGGTCGTCGCCCCCGTTTTCGACCATTGCCCGGATTTCGCCGGTAACAAAATTAGCCATGCCGGAAATCGCGCCCTGTCCGCCGCGGCGCACGCTTCTCGCGAGATGCCGTTCGTCGCCGATGAGGATCACCAGATCGCCGTGCGCCTCAAGCAGCGCCTCACTGTAGCTCCAGTCCCCGCCGGAATCCTTCACCCCGGCCACCACAGCGGGAAAGGCGGCGCGCAGCCGGCCGATCAGCCCAAGCGGGAGCGGCACCATGGTGACTGAGGGGATGTTATAGAGCAGCACGTCGCGCGCCAGCGGACCGAGTGCGGCGAAGACGGCGGAAAACCATCCGAACAGCCCGTCCTCGCCGACATTCTTGAAGTAGCTCGGCGGAGCGAGCAGAATGTTGCGAACGCCGCGCTGCAAAGCGTGCCGGGCCTGATCGGCGGCATCTTCGGCTGCATCGACTAGCACTGCGGCGACGAGCTGATGTGGCGGAATACCGGCCGCCAGCATGGCCTCGGTGACGATCCGTCGCTCGTCGGTGCCGACCGAGGCTCCTTCGCCGGTGGTGCCGAACAGCGTCGCGCTGCTGCAGCCGGCGCCAAGGCAGGCTCGGGCATGCGCGATCATCGGCGCGAGCGCTATCTGCCCCGACGGGTCGAAGGGTGTGGTCAGGGCAACCGAAAGACCAAAGCGGGAAGCCAATACGATCTCCGTTGAAATCAATGTGGATGTAGCGTTAGCACGCTAACATGTCAGGTGTAAACGGGTGATGTTGCCAACTCGGCATCGCCGAACGGCGCTGCCGCGGCAGCGCCATCGCCGATCATTTTCCTCCGCTCGAACATCACATATGCAGCTGTCCCCGAGCCTCTGCGGGATTGGCTGCACGAGGCAGCCTAAGCTCGATCAAGTGGCGACGAGGTGGCCGTCGCCAACATCTTCGAGCTTGAGTTTCCGGGGCTCGTCACCGATGCGCCGCACAGCGCTTGGAATTTCGCTGTCCAAACGGGCGAACCGGGCGCGGCGCCGGCCTGGATCGGGAACCGGAACGGCTTCGATCAGCCGCTTTGTGTAAGGATGGCGCGGGTTGGAGAAGATCTGGTCGCGGGTGCCCATCTCGACGATCTGCCCCAGATACATTACCGCCACGCGATCGGAGATGTTCTCGACCACCGCCATGTCGTGCGAGATGAAGAGATATGCGACGCCGAATTCGCGCTGCAGCTCCTTCAGCAATCTTAACACGCGCGCCTGCACCGACACGTCGAGAGCAGAGACGCTCTCGTCGGCAATGATCAGCTTTGGTCGCAGCGCCAGCGCCCGCGCAATGCAGATTCGCTGGCGCTGCCCGCCGGAGAATTCGTGGGGATAGCGCTCCATCTGGTCAGCCGAGAGGCCGACGCGTTCGAATAGGGCGGCGATCTGGGCATGCCGTTGCTCTCTGTCGCCGAGGCCGTGGATCAGCAGAGGCTCGGCGACGAGATCGCCGACCCGCATGCGCGGATCGAGGGACGCGAAGGGATCCTGAAAGATCATCTGCACATTGCGGCGGACAGCCTTGCGCTCCTTGCGGCTGAGCGCCGACAAGTCCTGGCCGCCGATTAAAATGCTGCCGGTGTAGGGCACCAGCCCGGCGATCGCCTTGGCCGTCGTCGACTTGCCGCAGCCCGATTCGCCGACCAGCGACAGGGTTTCGTGCGGCGCGATCGAGAAACTGACGCCTTCGACCGCGTGCACCCTGCGGTCAACGCGGCCGAAGAAGCCGCCGTGCAGGTCGAAGCGGACGTGAAGATCGCTGACAGATACAAGCTCGGCCGGCATGTTGGCGGCGTCTTGTCGTTCTTCGACGGTCCGTCCGCCGCCAATGCGCGGCACGGCGGCCAGAAGCTCGCGTGTATAGTCGGCCTGCGGGCGATTGAAGATGTCAGCCGCGCTGCCCTGCTCGACCATCCGTCCGTCACGCATGATGATGACGCGGTCCGCCATCTCGGCGACTACGCCCATGTCGTGCGTGATCAGGATAACACTGGTGCCGTGCTCGCGCTGCAGGTCGCGCAGCAGTTCCAGCACCTCACCCTGAACCGTGACATCGAGGGCGGTCGTCGGCTCATCGGCGATCAGCACGTCCGGGTTCAGGGCCAGAGCCATGGCAATCATCACGCGCTGGCGCATGCCGCCTGAGAGTTCGTGCGGATAGTGCTCGAGCCGCCGTTCGGCATCCGGAATTCGGACTGCCTTCAGCGCCTCGAGCGCCCTCAGCCGCGAGTTGGAGCGCGACATCGAGGTGTGTGCATCGATCGCCTCCGTGAGCTGACGGCCGATGGACAGCACCGGATTGAGCGATGTCATCGGTTCCTGAAAGATCATGGCAATACGGTCGCCGCGGATGCGGCGCATGCCGCTCTCGCTGAGAGCCGCGAGGTCCTGATCGCCGAGCCGGATGGAGCCTGATCCGATGCGTGCCGCCGGCTGCGGCAGCAAGCCCATGATGGCCAGCGCCGTCATCGACTTGCCGGAACCGGACTCGCCGGCGATGCAAAGCGTTTCGCCGCGCGTCAGGCCGAATGTCAGGTCGGAAACGACGTCGCGCTCGCCCTCCTCGCCGCGCACGGCGACGCTCAGGCCTGAGACGCTGAGTACCGGCCTGAGAGAGCCACTCTCCGCGGCGGCCTGCCTGGATCGTTTGATGTCCTCCACCTTCATTCAAAGACGCAGCGGGGGAAGTAGAACGAAACCACCCAGTTGGGCATGTCGACGATCTCGCTGATGCGCAGGTCACCGCAAACCGAGACGAGCATATAGGCATCTACCGGATCCATGCCGTAGCGGCCGGAGAGCAGGTCGATCATCTGGGAAACGGCACTCCTGGCGCCGTCCATCAGATCCGGCCCGATACCGGTTGTCACCTCGTAGCCCTTGGCGTCGAGATGCCGCGACACCGGACCGGGCGTTGTGAAACGCGGCGTCCGCAGCCGGGCATCCTTGACCAGATCGAGCGTCAGCACGGCGTTCATGGGGCTCTCGATCGCCGTGCCGCAGACCTCGCCATCGCCTTGCGCGGCGTGCGTGTCGCCGACCGAGAACAACGCGCCCGCGACCTCTACGGGCAGGTAGAGCACCGTGCCGGCGGCGAGATCGCGGATATCCAGGTTGCCGCCCACGCGCCGCGGCGGAACCACCGAATGCAGACCCGGCTCAGCCGGGGCATTGCCGATGGTGCCGGCGAAGGGCTTGAGCGGCACCCGGCCGCTCTTGCCGAACAGCGCCGGTTCGAGCGAGGCGGCGTCGTACTTCCAGATATTCAGTGCCGGTTGGGAGAAGTCATTCGCCAGCAGACCGAATCCCGGGATGTTCGCCGTCCAACCGAAGCCTGATGGCTTGAACGCCTCGATGGTGATTTTCAGGGCATCGCCCGGTTCTGCCCCGTCGACATAGATTGGCCCAGTGACCGGGTTCACCTTGGCAAAGTCGAGCAAAGCAACGTCGTCGATGGTGCTCTCCATCGTCAGCTGCCCGCCGGACGAGTCCAAGCACTGGAACTCGATCGTCGCCCCTGGCGCCACCCGTTCGGCCGGGACAAAGGAATTGTCCCAGCCGAAATGATGGTGGCGCCCGTGGATGGTGTAGTCGCAGTTATTGCACATCGGTCACATACACATTGTCGTAGTTGATCGGGATGTGGACCGGGTCGACATAGAGGTTGTCGGCGCCACCCATGCGGGTTGATTTCATGGTGAAACGCTGCTCGTTGAAGACCGGTGCCCAGGGCGCGTCTTCCATGATCTTGCCGTAGATCTCGCTCCACATCTTGGCGCGTTCGCCAGCCCTGGCCGGGTCGACGATGGAGTCGGCTTCGGCCGCCTTGGCGTCGAGCGCCTTGTTGCAATACCACGACCAGTTCCAGCCGCCCGGGACGGCACCAGCACAGCCGAGGATCGGGCCGTAGAAGTTCGACGGATCGGGGAAGTCGGCGATCCAGGCCATGCCGCCGGACCAGATCATCGGCGCACCGGCCTTATCGCCGCCGGCGGCGATGACGTTGGCCTGCGCGAGCGACTGGATGCTGGCCTTGATGCCGACCGCCGCCAGATCCTGCTGAATGGCCTGCGCGATGCGCGGGTTGGGATCGGTGTTCATGGCAAACAGCTGCGTGTCAAATCCGTCGGGATGCCCGGCCTCGGCAAGCAAGGCCTTGGCCTTGGCCACGTCATAGGGATAGCCCTTGAATTCCTTGTCATAGCCAGGCATCGACGGCGGCAACGGCTGATTGGCCGGCACCGCACGGTTGTTGATCAGCTGGACGATGCGGTCCTTGTTGATCGCCATGTTGACCGCCTGCCGCACCTTCACGTTGTCGAAGGGCGCCATGGTGGTATTCATGGTGATATAGCCGGTGTGTAACTGGCCGCCCTCGACAACACGGGCCTTCTGCTCGGGATCGGCCATCACCTCCTGGAATTTCGCCGGCGGAATGCCGTCGCCGGGAACGTCGATCTCGCCTTTCTGGAGCCGCAGCAGCGCCACGATCGGCTCCTGGCCGATCTCAAAGGTGATCTTGTCGAGATGCGGCAGACCCTCGTGCCAGTAATCCGGGTTGCGCTCGAATACGACGCGCTGGCCGAGCGTCCATTCGGCGAGCTTGAAGGCGCCGGTTCCGACCGGATGTTTGCCGAAGTCTGCGCCGTATTTTTCGACTTCTTCCTTCGGCACCACATGCGAGAAGTTGATCGCCATGACATGCAGGAAGGTGGCGTCGGGCCGGGTCAGCTCGAACTTGATCGTGTAGGGATCGACGACGGTTATGCCCGCCAGGCTCTCCGCCTTGCCGGCAGCGACGTTGTCATAGCCTTTGATCGAGCCGAAGAAACCGGCACCCGGGCTCTGTGTCTTTGGATTGGTGACCCGGTCGAGCGAATATTTCACGTCGTCGGCGGTCATCTCGCGGCCATTGTGGAACTTCACTCCGTGGCGCAGCTTGAAGGTGAAGGTCTTGCCGTCGGGCGCAATCTCGTAGCTCTCGGCAAGGTCGGGCCGCAGGTTGGTGGTGCCCGGCTCGTAGTCCATCAGCCCGTCGAACAGGCTCTTGATCATCGACCAGTTCTGCCAGTCATAGCCGATGGCCGGATCGAGCGTGGCGACGTCGTCCTTGTAGGTGATGGTGATCGCGCCGCCCTGCTTGGCATTCGGATCGACGGCGTCTTCGGCACGTACGCTTGTCATGCCAAGCACCAGCGCAAGCGCCGATGCCGCCACGGTCGATATTAGATATTTTCTCATGTCATGTTCCCTTTCTCTGGTTTTCTTGGTTTTCATCTGAGCTTGATGCGTGGATCGATGAACGGTGCGACAGTGTCGGCCAGGAGATTGCCGAGCACGATGGCAAAGGCCGAAACCAGGGTGACCCCCATGATGATCGGAATGTCGATGCGCTGAATGGCCTGCCAGGCTAGCTGGCCGATGCCTGGCCAGCCGAACACGCTTTCGACAACCACGATGCCGCCCATGAAGATGCCGATATCGATGCCGATCATGGCGATGACCGGCAGGATGGCGTTGGGCAGCGCGTGCCGGAGGATAATGGCGCTGCGTGCAAGACCCTTGGCACGCGCGGTACGCACGTAGTCCTGGCGCAGCACGTCGATCATCGACGAGCGCATCATGCGGGCGTACCAGCCGGCGCCGAGAATTCCCATGGTCAGCGACGGCAGCACCAGATGACGCCAGGTGCCGTAACCGCCGATCGGGAACCAGCCGAGCCGCACCGCGAACACATAAAGCAGCATCAGGCCGACGACGAATTGCGGCGCCGAGACGCCAACGAAGGAGGCGACCATCAGCGACTGGTCGGTGGCGGTGCCACGCTTGACGGCGGCGATGAGGCCCATCGTCAGCCCGATCACGACTTCGCAGGCAATGGCGCCGACCATCAGCAGCAGGCTTGCCGGCAGCCGCGAGACGATAAGCTCCGTGACCTCCGAGCGCTGAATGTAGGAGCGCCCCAGATCGCCGCTGAGAAGGCTGGTCAGATAGTGCCAATACTGGACGACGAAGGGCTGGTCGAGGCCGAGCTGCCGGCGGATGTTTTCGACCGTCTCGGGTGTGGCGCTGCGGCCGGCGATCTGGCGGACGGGATCGGCGGGCAGCAGGTAGAGCAGCGCAAAGGTGATCAGAGAGACGCCGAGCAAGATGAGCACCGACTGGACAACGCGGCGGCCGAGATAGGCGATCATGCCCGCCCCCTTTGCGTCGGATCGAGGATGTCGCGCAGTGCGTCACCGATCAGGTTGAAGGCCAGCGCCAGTGCCAGGATAGCCGCACCGGGAAAGAAGACCAGCCAGGGCGCGGCCTGGAAATAGGTCTGGTTCTCGAAGATGATGTTGCCCCATGACGCGGTCGGCGGTTGCACGCCGATGCCGAGATAGCTGAGCGTCGCTTCGAGCAGCACCGTGGTCGAAATACCGAGCGTGCCCCAGACGATGATCGTCGGCAAAAGATGTGGCAGGATATGGCGGAACAGGATGCGTGGAGCGCTAGCGCCGATGGTGCGCTCGGCATCGATGAACTCGCGTTCGGAGAGCGAACTTGTCTCGGTGTAGATGACGCGGGCGGTCTGCACCCAGTTCACCAATGCGATCACCATGGCGACGATCCACAGGCTCGGCTGGAGCACCGCCGCCAGGCAGATGGCGAGCAGCAGCGCCGGGAAAGCCATCATCAAATCGGTGAAGCGCATAAGCGCGCTGCCGATCCAGCCGCGGAAATAGCCGGCGGTGATGCCGACCAGCGTGCCGATCAGAAGCGCCACGCCATTGGCGACGATGCCGATGATCAGCGACGTGCGCGCGCCGAATAGGAGACGGGTCAGCAGGTCGCGGCCAAGCAGGTCGGTGCCCAGCCAGAACTGGGCTCCCGGCGGCAGTGGCGCGCCTTCAAGCGTGAGCCCGTCGAACATCTGCTCGTTTGGATCGTAGCCTGTCAGCCACGGTGCAAGAATGGCGCCGGCCAAGACAACGGCAATAATCCCGAGGCCGAGCAAAGCGAGAGGCCGTTTTAGCAGACGTCGCCAGACGCCGGCGCGAGGCTTGGCTGGCATACGCCCGGCGGCCGAAAGCTCAGGCGCGATCGGATTGGTCATCGTCGCCTTCTTCTTGTGTCATCGCCACGATCCTGCGCGCGGCTTCCTCGACACTGATTTGCCAGCTCATCGCCAGCGAGCGGAGCTGCGCATAGGCACGGCCGTCCTCGGCGCCCTTCGACAAGACCTCTACCGCGCGTACGATGGTCTGGCGCTCCGCGACCCGCTGACGAAGCGAGGCAATCTCGCTGGCCAGAAGCTTGCGCGCCTCGAAACTCTGCCTTGCGATTAAAAGTGCGCTATAGACGCCGGCATTGCCGACCGGTTTCAGCAACTGCGCATCGGCCTTGTGCGACAATGCCCATTCGACGCGCCCCGGCGCCTCGGAGCCGATCAGTGCTATCAGCGGCATCGGCGCCTCGCCCGGCTTCCACGGAAATTGCTCGTCAAAGCCGAGATCGACGTCGAAGAAGACGAAGTCCGCCGCCAAGGCTTCGGCCGGCAGTTCCGGCCAGAAGCCAATCGCCTCAAGGCCGATGGCCGACAATTGCCTTGTGATCGCCTGCACGGTCGGATGTGGACGATGCAGGACAAAAGCCCTGGCGCCTCCAAGGTTCGGGATACGCGCCATCTTGCTCACGACACCACCCGCAGGCGTGGCCGCCCGAACGTCTCCGTCCGGTCATAGCGGGAAAGGTAGGGATCGGGTGCCACGCCCTTCGTCAGTGTGACCGTTTTGAACGATGTTCCATCGATACGTCCGATTAGCACCGGCAAGGTAGCATGCTGGGTTTGCTGGTCGATGGCGATGTCGCCCAGCGGCGTTCGAAATGATGTTTCGGAAAAGACCTTGGGAAGGTCCGTCCATTGTGCACCGGGGTTAAGGGTGAGGATCTCGGCGAGCATGCGCACCGAGGCATAAGCCGCCGCCTCGAAGGATGAGGCCGGCATGACGGAAGGCACTGGAACCGCACCGCGATCCGCCCCCGAGATGTCGTGAAAATAGGGCCCAACGGAAAGGTGGCCATCGCCTGCCCCGTTGAGCGCCGGCAATTCGCATTCCGTGAGATTGCAGGACAGGATCGGGCAACGCTCCGGCCTGAAATGCGGGTCGCGCCGGCCAAGCTCCGCATAGGCAGCGATGAAGGCATAAGAAGAAGGGCCGATGAGATTGTTCAGAATGAAATCAGGTCTCGTCGCCTGTATCTCCGCGATCAGCCGCGCAACATCGACCTCGCCGAGCGGCAGATAGCGTTCGCCCAGCACCTTGCCGCCAGCGTCCGCAATCAGGTCGCGCGCCACGCGGTTGGTCTCCCAGCCCCAGATGTAGTTGGAACCGAGCAGGAAGCCATCGGCGCCGAAACGAGGCACGACATAGGCGAGCAGCGGTACGAGATGCTGATTGGGGCAGGCGTGTGTGTAGACGACATGCTCGTTGGCTTCGAAGCCCTCGTACGGGCAGGCGTACCACAGCGTGCCGCCTGCCCTTTCCAGGATTGGAATGACCTCCTTGCGGCTCCACGAGGTGACGCAGCCAATGATGTGACGCGCGCCGCTGTTGGCGAGAATGTCCGCGCAGCCGCTTGCATAGCGATCGATGTTGCCCTGCGGGTCGCGCTCGATCGGGATGAATTCGAATGGGATAGCGAGATCGCCGTTGACGTCGGCGATGGCGTTCATCGCACCCGCACGGCAGGATTCGGACACCAGCCGGTAGTTGCCGGACCGCGAATAGAGAATGCCGATGTCGATATGCCGTTTCAAGCAATGCCTCAAAAATGACAATGCCCCGCAGCCACCGCCGCAGGGCGAGGCATACGAGGCATTCTTGCCGCCCGGCGGTCGGAGCCGGTATTTGTCCTCACCGTATTACGCCCGCGCTCCCAGTCAAGAGCCGCCACGCGAAACTTTGGCCAGCCGAAACGGTTCGGCGCGCAGCACGCAACTCATGCCGCTGGTCGTTTAGAGTCCGCCAGGAACCAAAATTGCTGATGTCCAGCTATGGGGCCCGGACAAACCCGGTTCGCTACCATTCAAAGCAACGACTTTAATATCGGTTTACCTGAATCTGCTAGCAGCAATGACGCCGGTTTTCGTCGGTCAAGCAAAGGGTTCCACCTTGCCGCAGCAATTCAGCACTCCGTTCGGTCACCGGGGCGATGCCAACTGGCCGAGGTTGCACGGCTTCATGGGCGTCGAGTTGGAACGCGCGCCCGATGTTCTCGTGCCTCGCGTCGCCTTGGCCCGGAAGCTCGGTGGATGGGACTTTGGTGGCGGGAGCCGGGCTTGAGCGTCATTCGCGCCTTGCAAGGCGCCGACCTCCCGGCAGTTGCGAACATGTTTCAGCGCGTGCTGTTGAAGGAGAGGACCGAAGCGCCGGCCTCTCTCGTGGAATACATGCAACGGTTTTATCTGGATGCGCCCGGTTGCGCAGACAACCTCCGGTCGCTTGTCCATGTCAACGACGCCGGTCGCGTCTCCGGATTTGTCGGCGTCCACGTCCTGCCGATGACGTTCAACGGCCGACAACTACGCGCGGCCATCTGTAGCTCGCTCATGGTCGAGGACCATGAGCACGACCCGCTGGCCGGCGCCCGCTTGCTGAAAGCTTACCTGGATGGTCCGCAGGACATCTCCTTCAGCGAGACGGCCAACGATATTTCCGTGAAATTGTGGACCCGGCTGCGCGGCGTGGTCCTGCCGCAATACAGCCTTGACTGGGTCCGTGTGATGCGCCCCGCGGCCTTCATGCTCAGCCTTTCCGCCAATCGCATGGCGCTTGCGCGAATGCTCAATCCGCTGGCGCGTGCAGTCGACCGATTTTACTGCAGAAGGATGACGTCCAGCGAACGACGTTGGTCGGGTGTGGCGGTGGACGGGGCAGGCCACGGAGCATTTCGTACATCCGAAATCGACAGCCATGCATTTGCCAGGCTCATCGAACCGTTTACCGCTCAATTCGCCCTGCGGCCTGACTGGACGGAAGATCAACTCGACCACATCCTGACAGATGCGGCACAAAAGCCGGATCTGGGGGAGCTTGTCTACGTTTGTGTGACGTCGCCAGTCGGCACCAATGTCGGCGCTTTCGCCTACTACGCACGGAAGTATGAAATTGGTCGCGTGCTGCAGATCTTCGCCCTCCCCGGCCAGGCGGGCCCGGTGATTGACTGCCTGATCGATCACGCCGCCGCGCGCGGCGTCAGCGGCCTGCGCGGACGTATTCAACCTGCACTTCTGGAGGCGATGCTTGGACGACGCATTGCTTTCCTGACCGTTGCCTCAACGGTGGTACATTCACGCGATCCAGAGCTTTTGGACGCGATGAAGAACTCGCAAGTCTTCCTGAACGGCCTTGCGGGCGAGCAGTGGAGCCGGCTTATCGGGAGCCGCTTCAGCTAGAGCGGGATGCGTTCAAGTTGAAGCGGGCATCCCGCTCTAACTATTTATTTTAGGCGCGTTTCCACTTGGCTGCAGAGTGCTTGGGTCAAAACCCAATCACTCTGAACGACCGAGTTCGACCCTTTGCCGTCATCCAGTTGGGAGCGTCGCATGACGCTCCGTGACCCAATCACGACGCTCACTCCGGTCAGTGGTAACGTCCGGATTTGGCGGGCGATTCCGACCTCAGCGAACGAAGTTATGACACGCCATTCCAGTGTATGCTTGCTTCGCCAAATTGGGTGTGCGCTGCAATAGCAGCCCGAGACAGTCGCGCTTGCCGAAGGGGCTGTCGGCTTTGACGGGATTGGCGTAAGCTACAGTTAAGGGGGTGCACACATGCACCGCATCATCGCCATACTGATCTTGGTTCTCGCGGCCGTGTTCAGCTCCGCACGGGCGGAGGTGCTGATCGGCGTCTCGGCTGCGATGACGGGACGGCTCGCCTGGATCGGCGAGCAGGGACAGCGCGGCGCGGAGATGGCAGTGGCCGACGTCAACACGGCGGGCGGCGTGCTCGGCCAGAAGGTGAGGCTCATCTCGGTCGACGACTTCTGCGATCCCGAGCAAGCTGTGGCGGCCGCCAAGAAGCTGGTGGCTGACGGGGTCGTGCTCGTCGTCGGGCATTATTGCTCCGGGGCCTCGATCCCCGCATCAAAAGTGTACGAGGAGGCGGGCGTCGTTGAGATATCCCCAGGCTCGACCAATCCGCAGCTGACCGAACAGGGCCGTGCCAATGTCTTTCGCACCATTGGCCGCGACGACGCGCAAGGTTTCATCGCTGGCAACTACCTTGCCGATCGCTGGGGCAACAAGAAGATTGCGATCCTCCACGACAACTCGACCTATGGGAAGGGTCTCGCCGACGAGACCAGGAAGCAGCTGCACAAGCGGGGCGTGACTGAGGCCGTTTACGACGCATACATTCCCGGGAAGGACGACTATTCGGCCGAGGTCGCTACGTTGCGGACCGCCGGCGTCTCCGCCTTATATGTGGGTGGGTATCATGCCGAGGTTGCGCTGATTGCTCGCGCTGCACACGACAGTGGCTACACGGTTCAGCTCATATCCGGAGATGCTTTGGCGACCGAGGAATTTGCCCTGATCGCCGGCCCCGCGGCGGAGGGGACCCTCTTCACGTTCCCGGCGGACGCGAGGCGAAGCCCCGAAGCGGCCGCGGTCGTTGAGCAGTTCCGTGCGGAGAATTTCGAACCCGCGGGCTACACGCTGTTGAGCTACTGCGCGGTCCAGGTTTGGGCCCAGGCGGTCTCGAAGGCAGGTTCGCTGGAGCCGAAGGCCGTCATTGCGGCACTGCACGAACAGGAATTCGACACCGTGATCGGCCGGGTCGATTTCGACGACAAGGGCGACCTCACGAAGCAGAGCTGGGTTTGGTACGTCTGGCGCGGCGGAGAGTACGTGCCGGTTGAATAGGGTTCGCTGATCGCCGGCGTGCCGGCTGAGATGTCTAGTCTGATGCAGACCAGTGTGGCCGGACTGTTCCGACTCGCCGAGATGCTTGAACGCCTCGGCATACGTGGCCGGCTGTTGCTCGCCTTTTTCGGGATCAGCGCCCTTGCGGTGCTGGCAACGGCTGCGGCGCTTTATGCCTTCCTCCAGGTTGGCGACGTCGTGGACCGAATTACCACGGATCGAGTGCCGTCGGCGCTCGCCTCCCTCCAGCTGTCGCGCCAGGCCGAACGGGTCGCTGCTGCCGCGCCATCGGTGCTGGCAGCGACAAGCAGGGCTCAGCACAGCGAGGTCTCGGCTGCCGTCGCGCTCGAGATGTCCCGCCTCGAGGCCCTGCGCACGGACCTCCGGGATGCCACGTTGGGCACAGTGCCTTTGGCCGAGATTGAGGAAGCCGCGATTGTTCTGAGGCGCAACCTGAAGGAGCTCGACTCTCTTGTTGTCGCCCGGCTCGACGTGGTCGCCCGCAAGGAGGAGCTCCTGAACCGCCTCGCCGCGACGACAACCGGAAGCCAGCGCCTTGTCGCCACCGGCATCCTAGTGATGGATTCCAGGCTGCCGCAATGGCGGGCGGTCGCGGCCGACACGTCGCTGTCGCCCGATCGACGCGCAGCGGCGATGGCCGACCTGGTCCAGGCGATTGCGGCCTACATCCCCCAGCAGAAGGCGCAGCTGGAGATCTCGGCAGTCAACGACGCGCTGGTGAAGGTCGCGAACGCGCCGACGCCGGGCGACCTGGCGTTGATCCTTTTTCCGCTACGCCGTTCGCTCACTGCTCTTGAAAAGGTTTCCACGGAGATCGACGAAAAGCTGCGGACCCGCTTTCGGCAGCGTGTCGATGAGTTCAAGGGCTTGACCGACGGCGAGGACAGCATCCCCAAGGCGCGGGAGGACGAGTTTGCTGTCCTGGCACAGGGCGAAAGGCTTCTGGCCGAGAACAATCGACTGTCGCGCAATCTCACCGCTGGCGTCGATCGCCTGGTCGCCACGGCAGACCAGGAGATCGCTGCGTCCGGTCGCGAAGCCGCGCTCGTCCAGCGCTACGGCACCGCGGTTGTGCTCGGCTCCGCCTTCCTCAGCCTCCTGAGTTCGGTTCTGGTTGTCTGGCTCTATGTCGACCGCAGCCTCCTCGCCCGACTGGGGGCCGTGAGCCAGGGCATGCTCGCGATTGCGGGGGGCAACCTTCGTGCGCCGCTGCCAGCCGCGGGCAGCGACGAAATCGGGCGCATGGCCGAAGCGCTGAGACTTTTCCGGGATACTGCCGTCGAGGTCGAGGAAAAGAACCTGCGCGACGTTGCGGAAGCTCGTCAGCGGCTCATCGATGCCATCGAAAGCATCTCCGAAGGATTCGCTCTGTACGACGGGGAGGACCGGCTCGTCCTCAGCAACAGCCGCTACCGCGAATTGCTCTACGCCGGTCTGGAGACCGAACTGACGCCCGGCACGATATTCGAGCAAATCATTCGCCGATCCGCTGAGCGCGGCTACATCAGGGACGCCGAGGGGCGGGTCGAGGAGTGGGTCGCCGAGCGCCTCTCGCGGCACCGCAACCCTGGCGAACCTTGGGTGCAGCGGCGAGGCGACGGGCGATGGGTCATGATCAGCGAGCGGCGGATCAGCGCCGGCGGCACGGTCGCCGTCTATTCGGATATCACTGAGCTGAAGCAAAGGGAGGAGAACCTCGCCGAGAAATCCGTGGTTCTGGAGGCGCTTTCCAGCAAGCTGGCGAAGTATCTGGCGCCCCAAGTGTATCGCTCGATATTCACCGGCCGCCAGGAGGTCAGGATCGCCAGCCAGCGGAAGAAACTGACAATATGCTTCTCCGATATCGCGGGCTTTACCGAGACCACTGACAAAATGGAATCCGAGGATCTCACCCAACTCCTCAATCACTATCTGACGGAAATGTCGAAAATTGCTTCGGATCACGGCGCTACGATCGACAAATATGTCGGCGACGCGATCCTGATGTTTTTCGGCGATCCCGAGACTCGCGGCGTCAAGGAGGACGCGCTGGCTTGCGCGCAGATGGCACTTGCAATGCAAAAGCGGATTAGCGAGCTTGCCGAAGTCTGGCGGGACATGGGGATCGAAACACCGCTGCGCTGTCGCATCGGCATCCATACCGACTACTGCACCGTCGGTAACTTCGGCAGCGAGGACCGGATGGACTACACGATAATCGGCGGCGCCGTGAATCTCGCCTCGCGCCTGGAGCAGGAGGCGCCGCCGGGGACAATCCTCATTTCCTACGAGACGTTTGCGCAAGTGAAGGACGCAATCGACTGTGAAGAACTGGGGCAAGTCCAGGTCAAGGGGATCGCCTATCCCGTCGCCACCTACCGCGTCATCGATCTGAAGGCCAATTTGGCGGCCGCTCGTCGTGCTGTTCGGACCGAGCTGCCGCACTTCAGGTTGGAACTTGAACCGGAGCTGATGTCCCCTGACGAGCGTGGCGATGCCGCCAATGCACTTCGAGACGCGCTGGATCGGCTTCGTCACAAGCCTGGGTAGTAGGGCTTGGTCCACAACGACCCCTCCCAATGGACACAAGGAGTGGGATGTGGGACGCCGCTCATTGGCGCTGTCGATGCGAAGGCCGCAGAACGGTCGCGGTCAGTCTTCGAACTCGGGCGGAACGTCGGCATCGGAGCCGAGACTTAACATTCACGGCATCACTGGCATGGGTCCGGATATGGCGCAACGTGCTCGTTCTCGCAGATGAGACGAACGGCAACTTCCCGCCCATCTCGGCCATGACGGCGGCCTGGGACGTGGCCGGTCTCGAAGCAGGTCAGGTACCGAGTTCTTCGACTTCCTCGACGAGTTGCGGACGCATGTGCAGATAACGCGTCGCCTTGCGTTTGGCGATGATATCGGCCCAGACGTGTTCCACTTGTGAGGCGGCCAACCCCGCCGCCTGCCCCACCACCTCAGCCGCCACGCCGTTGTTGAGACCGTAAAGGCAAAGATCCATACGGTCATAGGGAAGCGAGAAGTAGAACTCCTCCTGGGTCTGCGCCAGCGAGTAGGTATCGGTGGTCGGAGGCCGGTTGCGGATTTCTTCCGGAATACCGAGATGGGCCGCAAGCGCATAGACCTGTGTTTTATAGAGGTGGGCAATCGGCTTGACGTCCGCGGCGCCGTCACCGTTCTTCACGAAGAAACCCTGATCGTATTCCAGCCGGTTCGGGGTTCCAAGAACGGCGAAGTTCAGGCGATCCGCATGATAGTATTCAATCTGCTTGCGGGTGCGCTGCTTCATATTGGTAGCGGCGACGACGCCGAGATAGACAGGCAGCGGCATTCTCCGTTTCGTCTGCTTGCCCTCCGGGTCTTGCACCACCAGGGACGAGATATTGTAGCCCCCGCCCTCAAGGGCGTTCGCGATCACGATCTTCGAAGCCCAGCCTTCGCCGTATTCCGGGACCAATTCGCGGATGAAGGCGTCGCGACGCCTGTAGCAGCCCATTGCGCGCAGGATCGGCCCGATATCCTCCGTCACAGCCTCGACACCGAAAGTTTCGGCGACGAGGCGGCCGAGCCGCAGACTTTCAGGATCGGAATCGCTTTCCGGCATGAACAGGCAAAGCACATTCTTGGGGCCAACGGCTCGTACCGCCAACGCGACCGACACGCTCGAATCGATCCCGCCCGAAAGACCGAGCACAAGGCCCCGCTTGCGAAGCCCGCGCAACTGCTGGCGCAAGGCCGTTACGATACGGTCCGTTTCGGTGATCAGGTCGATTGCCAGAGCCTGCGCCAGAAAGGTCCGCGCATCCTCGGTCGGGCGAACATTCATTGCGCGGCCTCCATGGTTTCTGCCGCAAGCCGACGGCTGACCTTGCCGGTATCGGTCTTCGGCAGCTCGCGGCGGAACTCGACGACCTTGGGGACCATGAAGTCCTCAAGGTGGCGTGCACAGTGACGTATGATATCCTTTTCGGTAAGCGCCGGGTCGGACCGTACTATAACTGCGCCGATCGCATGCCCGAGCACGGGATCCGGCACACCGACAACCACCGCTTCCGCGATGCCCGGATGAGCGTGAAGCACGGCTTCCACTTCCTTGGGCGCCACCTTCTCTCCCCGCGACTTTATGATGTCGTCCTTGCGGCCGACGAAATAAAGAAAGCCTTCCTCATCGGCCCTGAAAAGATCGCCGGTGTAGAGAACCTTCTCCCAAGGGTTCGGACCCCGGCGCAGGGCTCGTGCCGTCGCAGCTTCGTTTCGCCAATAACCCTGCATGACGTGCGGCCCGCGAATGACCAGCTCACCCGCTACGCCCGGCGGCACCCGTTGCCCCTCGTCGTCGACGACAAAGGCTTCGGTGTTCGGAATGGCTATTCCGACCGAGCCCGGCCGGCGGTCGAGCTCCTCGGGCGGCAGATAGGTGCAGCGCTTGCATTCCGTCAGGCCATACATCGAATAGAGCCTGACACCGGGGAAAAGGAACCGAAGGCGTTCTATGTGAGGCGGCGGCAAGGCAGCCGCCGTGTTGGAAATATAGCGAAGGCTGGGCAGGAAGCCCGGCGCCAGGTCCCTCAACTGCAGGATCATCGCTGCCATCGTGGGCACGAGCGGAAGCCCGGTGACGCCTTCCTGGCGGATGCGTTCAAAGACCGCCTGGGGAAAAGCGAAGGACTTCTCGAGCACGAGCGTGGCGCCGAGCCTGACGGCCATCAGCAATTGATAGAGGCCGTAGTCGAAAGCGAGGGGCAGAACATTCAAGATGATGTCGTCGGGCGAGTTGCGCAGGTAGTTGGTGATGGAGTCGGCCGCCGCGTCGCAATTGCGGTGCGTCATCATCACACCCTTGGGCCGGCCGGTCGAGCCCGAGGTGTAGATCAACATCGCAAGATCGACGTCAACGCCGCGATGGTCAATCTCCCTGACTTGGACCGTCAAGCACTCCGCCAGGGATGTGGCCCCTGCCGGGCATTGGCTATCGGCAGCAACGGTGGAAGCCACGAAGATGCCGGTCTTGCCGGAGGACGTCTCGCCGGAGGATCCGGACGCCTCGGCGACCACGGGCATCAGTCTTGCTTGCGTGAGGATCGCGGCGGCATCGCAATCGGCGATGATGTAGGCTAGCTTTTCGGCCTTGGTGGATGCGTTGATCGGACTGAAAGTCGCGCCTGCTTTAAGAACTGCGAAAATCGAAACCGCAGCCTCCCAGCAATTGTCCATGAAGATCAGCACCCGGTCGTCGCGCCTGACGCCATTCAAAAAAAGGGCGGCGGCCAAGCGGCTCGAGAGATCGTCCAGCTCTTTGTAGCACAGCCTTTTGTGCTCGGTGATCAATGCCGTTTTGGCTGGATGGGCAGCGGCCTTCGCCGTCAGAAAATGTTCGATCCGCACGGACGCTCCTCACCGATGGCGCCTATGCTGCCAGCGCTTCTGCTTTTGCCTTGACGAAGGCTGAGATACGGTCAATCGAATCCAGATTGGCCGGTACGATGTCGGCATCGACCATCGCTATGCCAAAATCATCCTCTATGAATGCCACTAGCTCCAACACGGCCGTCGAGTCGATGATGCCGTTCTCGATCAGTGATGCGGTGTCTGCAAGCTCGTAGGACGTGTCGCCGAACAGGAAGTTGTCGACGATAAAGGTTTTGACCTTGTCCTTGATTGCTACCATGATTTTTCATTCCCTCGATTTCTCAGGCCGCTCGTGCTTCACCGACCTTTCGCCGGTGAAAATCTTCTGCCACAGTTGCGCCGACAAAATGCCGACGAAAGCCGCATTGTCGCGGAATCCGGACGCTGGCTGCAAGCGGCATTTCTCGTGCAGGTTCGCCACCGCCTTGGCGTTGAATAGTCCTCCGGAGGCGATACTCGCCTCGCTCAGCGAGTCGCGTACGTAGTCCAATTCTCCGGCTCCCACGAAGGAGCGGGCTTCCGGCGCCCGGTAAGGCTGTTTGGTGCGCTCGCGGATGGCCGTCGGAAGCAGGTGCTTGGCAGCTTTGCGCAATATGTGTTTTTCCACCAGTCCCTTCAGCTTCATCTCCGGCGGAAGTCTTGCCGCAAACTCCACCAAGCGATGGTCAAGGAAGGGGAACCGCCCTTCGATACCGTGCGCCATGGCCATGCGATCGCCCTGGCTGGAGAGGATGTAGCCCGGCAGGAGGAAGCGGGTTTCTAGATATTGCGCCTGATGCAGCGGATGCCACCGGGAAAACGCCTCAGGCAACCGGCTGGCCAGGTCCTCGGCTGCGTCATACCCCTTCAATGTCGCGCGCAGGTCACCGGAAAAGAACATCTTCGCCGCTGATGTGGTCTTGAAACGCGGCCGATGCGAGAACAGCGGATCGTCCAGGGCAGCGCTGCCGGTTCCGAAGAACGCAGCCAGGTACTCCACGGACTGCTGTTGCAGGCCCGGCAGATAGGGATAAAGCTTGCGGAACAGTTGTGGCCTTATGCGCGATGCCGGCTGTCGCGCGCAGAAACGGCGAACCCGCGCTTCCTTGAAGACATCATAGCCGGCAAAGACCTCGTCGGCGCCTTCGCCTGTCAGCACTACTTTCAAACCGGCCTGGCGAACGAGGCCGGACAGTTGATAGAGGGGGGCTGGGGCCGTGCGGATGATCGGCCGCTCGGTAAAGCGGATGACTTCGGGAAACGCACCGGCGATATCGCCGGCACGACACGCAATGGTTCGATGGCGTGTGCCAAGTGCTGACGCCATTTCGGTCTGGAAGGCGCTTTCGTCATGCTCGCCGCTGTCGAACGTCACGGAAAATGTCTGCAGCTTAAGAGGAGTCATGCCGGCCGCGAGTGCCGAAACGAGGGATGAATCGAGCCCGCCCGAAAGGTAAGAACCGACCGGCACGTCGGCGCGCATGCGAAGCCTCACCGCGTCGGTCAACAGGGCCTGCAGTTCCTCGGCCGCGTCGTCCTCATTGGTGATCTTCGATGGCCTATCCGGATACGGGTAGTCTAGGTGCCAATATGGTTTGACCGTGACTTGCCCCTGTGTCGCGATCATCACGCTTGCCGGCTCCAGCTCGTGGATGTTGCGGAAAGCCGTGCGTGGAGCGATCGGCGCCCACAGCGTAAAGATCTGGTCGAGTGCAATTGGATCGATTTCGGCCGAGACGCCGGGTACCGTCAGCAGGGCCTTTATCTCCGACGCAAAGTAGAGCACCCCGTCCTTGCTGGTGTAGAACAGCGGCCGAACACCCATGCGGTCTCTTGCAAGCACCATCCGCCGCCGCCGGTTATCCCAAATCGCGAAGGCGAAATCACCGTTCAGGAGCGACAGACAGTCTTCGCCCATCTCGTCATACAGCTGCAGGAGAACCTCTGTGTCGCTCGACGTGCGGAAGCGTCGGCCCTTGGCCAGCAGCCCTTCGCGCAATTCCACGTAGTTGAAGATCTCGCCGTTGAACGCAACCGTCAAATCGCCGGTTTCGTCGGACATCGGCTGCTGGCCATCACCAATCCCAATCACCGACAGCCGCGCATGCCCAAGTCCAGCCTCGGGCGCTACGAATTTCCCTTGTTCATCCGGCCCGCGATGGGCGATCGCAGACGTCATGCGCGCAAGCAAAGCTTCCGCATCCCGGACTGAACCGAAATAGCCCCCGAATCCGCACATCCACACAGCTCATACTGAACAGCAAGCCACGAAACATAGCGGTCATAAGCGCCTCAAAGGTTAATCGGATACGTTTCAGCGAGCATGTGGTTAACAGGATGTTAGGACAAAATGATGCTTTTTGCGGACCGACTTGCGCCCCACTTCAGATGTCAGCTTGAAGGCATCACGGCGAGCGGTGCAAATCACTGCTTCGAGTACGGCCGGTACCAGTCGACAAACTTCTTCAGCCCGTCCTCTATCGAAACGCTAGGCCTGAAGCCGAAATCCCGCTCCAGCGCGGTCATGTCGGCGTAGGTCTTCTCGACGTCGCTCGCCTGCATCGGCTCGTTGTGGCGGATTGCCTTGACCTTGAGCAGCCTTTCCAGAATGTCGATGAAGTCGCCCAGACGCACCGGCCGGTTGTTGCCGACATTGTAGAGCCTGTTCGGCGGAACGTCAGCCGCCGGCGGCTTGTCGAGCACGGCGACAACCGCCTTCACAACATCGTCTATGTAGGTGAAATCGCGCCACATTTCGCCATTGTTGAAGACCCGGATCGGCTTGCCCTTGAGCATCGCCTGGGTGAACATCCAATAGGCCATGTCGGGACGGCCCCAGGGACCGTAGACCGTGAAAAACCGCAGGCCGGTCTGCGGTATGCCGAACAGATGGGCGTAGGTGTGGCTCATCAACTCATCGGTTTTCTTGGTGGCGGCGTAAAGCGAAACGGGCTTGTCGACCTGATCGGCTTCGCTGAACGGCACGCTGCGGTTGCCGCCATACACCGAGCTCGACGAGGCATAGACCAGATGCTCGAATGCCGGTTCGGCGCGACAGAATTCGAGCACTTCGAGGTGGCCCATGACATTGGAGCGGATATAGAGCCGCGGATTGTCGAGTGAGTGGCGCACGCCCGCCTGCGCGGCAAGGTGCACGATCCTAACGATGCCTTGCCCGGCCAAAGCGGCTGCAAGCGCGCCCTGTTCGGCAATATCGATCTGGTGGAACGAAAAATCCTTATGGGGCAGAAGGCCGGCAAGCCGCCCCTTTTTGAGCGCCAGGTCGTAATAGTCGTTCATGTTGTCGACGCCGACGACCGCTTCTCCCCGGTCGAGCAGATGGTGGCAAACGTGGCTGCCAATGAACCCCGCGGCTCCGGTGACAAGTATAGGCAACAAGCTTCTCCACGCGCATAGCCGGGCCGGTATCTGGAGCGGCAGATCCGGCCCATTTTGTCGTGCTATAGTCGAAAGCCGAGGTGGAGACCACCATTAAGCTGATGCGTCAGCTTGCCTCGCGCATGGCTTCGGCCGCCTGCAGGTCAACCGACACCAGTTGGCTGACGCCTTGCTCGGCCATGGTCACCCCAAACAGCCGGTCCATGCGCGCCATGGTGATCGGGTTGTGTGTGATGATGACGAAGCGCGTTTCGGTGGTTGCGGCCATTTCGTCCATCAGATTGCAGAAACGCTCGACATTGTGGTCATCGAGCGGCGCGTCGACTTCGTCGAGCACGCAGATCGGCGCCGGGTTGGTCAGGAACACGGCGAAGATCAGCGACATCGCCGTCAACGCCTGCTCGCCGCCGGACAGCAGCGTCATCGTCTGCGGCTTCTTGCCGGGCGGACGCGCCAGGATCTCGAGCCCCGCTTCGAGCGGATCGTCGGACTCGATCAGTTGCAGCTCGGCGGTGCCGCCGCCGAACAGATGCGAAAACAGCCGTTGAAAATGGCCGTTGACCACCTCGAAGGCGGCGAGCAGCCGCTCGCGGCCTTCGCGGTTCAGGCTATGGATCGCCTGCCGCAGCTTGCGGATCGCCTCGATGATGTCGTCGCGCTCGGAGACGATGGTCTCCAGCCGGTCCGACAGTTCCTTCTGCTCCTCCTCGGCGCGCAGATTGACGGCACCGAGCCGTTCGCGTTCGACCTTCAGCCGGTCGAGCTGACGCTCGATCTCGGCCATTTCGGGCATCGGGCTGTCGGGTTCGAGGCCGGTGTGGCGGATCACCAGATGCGGCGGCGTGTTCAGCGTTTCCTGGATGCGCGCCTCGACTTCCAGCCGACGCTCGTCGGCGGCGGTCAGCCGCTCTTCGGCGCGAACGCGGGATTCGCGCGCCTCGGCCAGCGACTGGATGGCAGCAGTCGCAGCCTTGTCCAGCTCGGACTGGCGGTTCTCCGCTTCCTGCAAGCGGTCGCCCGCCGCCTTGCGCAGGCTTTCGGCCTCGGCGAGTTGCGACAGCAGGGCGCGCCGCTTGGCGACGATCTCGTCGGGGGCGTCGGCCAGTTGCTCGCGCTCGGCCTCGGCCTCCGCCTTGCGTTCGCCGAGCGCCGCGATCTGTGTCGAGGCGTTTTCGGCTCGCTCCACCCAGTTGCACCGTTCCGCGCCGATGGCATCGAGCCGACGCGCACGTGCCTCGGCTTCCCGCCTCAGGCCCTCGTGAACGGCACGCGCATCGGCAAGGGCGGCGCGGTCGCGGGCGACGTTGGCCGCCGACTGCTCGAGCTGCAATTGCAGATCGCCGAGATCGGGCGCGTCCTGCAGCAGCATTTCCGCCTCGACGAATGCCGCCGCCGTTTCCTCATGGCTGTCGACAATGCGTGCGCGCGCCTCGTCAAGTGCTGCACGCCGGCTCGACAGCTCGCCGCCGGCTCTTTCGGCCTCGGCCAGCGTATTGCGGGCAGCATCGAGCCCGTGCTGGGCATCGCGTCCGGCCTGTCGGGCGTTGCGTTCGGCCTCGCTCGCCTGGGCACGCGCCTGTTCGGCCCGGGCAAGGGCTTGTTCAGCTTCGCGCAGGGCGCGCGTGGCATGGACTACTTCGGCATCGAGCTCGGCCAGCCGGTTTTTCTGCGCCAGCCGCTGCGCGGCGGCGGTCGGGGCATCGGCGCTGGCGGTGAAGCCGTCCCAACGCCAGAGCGCGCCTTCGCGGCTGACCAGCCGTTGACCGGGAGCAAGCAGCGTCTGCAGCCGTCTTCCGTCGGCGGCTTCGACAATGCCGATCTGGGCCAGCCTGCGGGCCAGCTGTGCCGGCGCACGCACAACGCTGGCGAGGCTCCTTATGCCTTCGGGCAATGCGGCGTCGGCAGGCTGGATTTCGCTCTGGCCCCAATGCACCGGCGCACTGCGGTCGAGCGGCACGTCGAGATCTTCGCCAAGCGCGGCACCCAGCGCCGTCTCGTAGCCACGCTCGACGCTGATCTGCTCCAGCACCGAGGGAAATAGATCGCCGCTGGCGGCGTTGAGGATCTTGGCCAGCGTGCGGGCCTCGGTTTCGATCCGCGCCAGCTCGGCCTTTGTGTCCTGAACCGGTGGGCGGGCAGCACTTTCGTCTGCACGCGCCTCGGCGACCGCCTGTTCGGCGGCAATGGCGGCTGCCTCGGCCTTTTCGAGCAGCGCCAGCGCCTGATCGACCAGTAGCCGCTTCTCGGCGGGATCGGGCAGGCCGGCGACCCTGGAGACGATCTCCGACAGTTCGCGGTCGACATCGGCAAGCTGGCGGGCAAAGCGGTCGCGGCGCTCAGCGGTGTCGCGCAGCGTCCGTTCGATCTGGTTGCGCGAGGCGGCAGCCTCCGCCCGTTCGGCGGTCAGCGCGGCGAGCCTGACCTCGCTCGAGGCAAGCGTCGATGCCGCCTGCTCGAAAGCCGCGCGGGTGCTGGCCTCGCGCTCGGCGGCGCCGGCGTTTTCGGCATTGAGCGCGGCTTCTTCGGCGGCGAGGCGTTCGAGGATATCCGCATTATCGCGGACCATGCGCTCCTCACGGGCAAGGTCGCCATCGAGCTGTTGCAGTCGGCGGTCGAGCTCTGCCTGGCGGGCGCGGATGCGGCCCGCCTCTTCCTCGATCTGCGCCTTGGCGATCGACAGACGCTGGAAGGCGGCGGCGGCAGCGGCTTCCGCATCGCGCAAGTCCGGCAGCCGGTGGGCGTTGATACCTTGTTCCCTGGCGGCAGCCATCTGGGCGGCGGCACGGTCGCCGACCAGCGCGGTGGCAATCGCCAGCGCCGAACGCGCTTCCCCTTCCTGCGTCTTGGCCAGCGTCCAGCGCAGATGCAGCAGCGTCGCTTCGGCCTTGCGGATGTCGGCCGACAGGTTCTTGAAGCGCGAGGCCTGGCGGGCCTGGCGTTTCAGGCTTTCAATCTGGCTTTCCAGCTCGCCGACGACGTCGTCCAGCCTTTCGAGGTTCTGTTCCGCCGCCTTCAGCCGCAGCTCGGCTTCGTGGCGGCGCGTATGCAGGCCGGAAATTCCGGCCGCCTCTTCCAGCAGCGCGCGGCGCGCCTGCGGCTTTGCCTGGATCAGCTCGCCTATGCGGCCTTGGCCGACCATCGAGGGCGAGCGGGCGCCGGTCGACTGGTCGGCGAACAGCAGCTGAACGTCCTTGGCGCGAGCCTCCTTGCCGTTGATGCGGTAGAGCGAGCCGGCCTCGCGCTCGATGCGGCGCGAGACCTGCAACTCATCGGCGTCGTTGAAGGCGGACGGCGCGGTGCGGTCGCTATTGTCGAGGAACAGCGTGACTTCGGCGGTGTTGCGGGCCGGACGCGTTCCCGAGCCGGAAAAGATGACGTCGTCCATGCCGGACGCACGCATGTTCTTGTAGGAGCTTTCGCCCATAACCCAGCGCAGCGCCTCGACCAGGTTCGACTTGCCGCAGCCGTTCGGCCCGACTATGCCGGTCAGGCCGCGTTCGATGACGAACTCGCCGGGTTCGACGAAGGATTTGAAGCCGAGCAGGCGAAGGCGCGAGAACTTCATTCGCGCCGGCCCATAGCCAAGTTTCGCAACGCTGTTCCGCGGTTTTGCAAGGAGACCCCGCGGCAAGACAAAGAAGTGCGCACGCCGAAGCGACGCCGCTTCGGCGCTGCCGAAACGTCAGAGCAGAGGGTCGATGATGGCCGACATTTCCGCAATCGACATCGCCCCTTTGTAGGTCTTTCCGTTGATGAAAAAGGTCGGTGTGGAATCGACCTTGAATTCGTCGGCGCCGCGCTTCTGGACGGATCTCACATCGTCCAGAAGTTTCTGGTCCGTCAAGCAGGCCTCGAAGGACTCCTGTGTAAAACCGGCAAGCTTGGCGATTTGCAGCAGTGCGTCCTTGGTATTGTTCACACCAACCCAGTTCGCCTGCTGCCTGAACAGCACGTCGACCATCGGGAAATAGTTGTCCTTGGAGCAGCGCGCCAGCATGAAACCGGCCTCGGCGCTGGGATCGAACGGAAACTCGCGCAGTATGTAACGGGCCTTGCCGGTGTCGATATATTTCGTCTTCAGCTCCGGAAAAGTGGTCTCGGCGAAATGCGCGCAATGCGGGCAGGTCATCGATGCATATTCGACTATGGTGACCTTTGCATCGTCCTTGCCGAGTTGCATGTCGGGCAATGCGCCGGGCTTCAGCAGTGCCGCCATATCGACCGTGCCCTGAGCCTCCGGCGCCGCCGCGGCGGCCGGAGCGGCCGGCTTCGCAGGTTCCGGAGCCGCAGGCTTCACATCCTGCGCCTCGGCTTTCTCGCCCGAATCGCTGCAGGCGGCAAGCAGCGCCACCGCTGGTATTGCGGCCAGCGAAGTCAAAAGGTTTCTGCGGGACAAGGAACGGATCATACGAATCACCTGGCAATAGTTGGATTTTGCAATGCAAAGTCTACAAAAAGCGAGAGTTGGCGCGAATTAAGGCATTACCGCCCCTATTCCAATCGCCAAATCCGGGCATACCATCACGATAGCGCGAGATCACGGTTTCTTTTGACCGAGAATGGTGGCGCCAAGCCGCTCTAGCGAGGCGCGCAGCCCGCCGTCCTCGATCAAACCAACGGTGCCCGACAGCTTCGCTTTCTCGGCCGCAGTCAATGGCCGCAAACTGGGTTTCGGCTTGTCCTTGCCCGCCATTACCGGCTTCTGCACGATCCTGATCCGACCGATCGCATTGAAACCGAGGAAGGCGTTGACCCGGTTGATGATCTGGCCGGTCTCGTGCTGCAGATGCAGCGCCGCCACACCCTCGCAGGCAATCACCAGCACCGCCGGTTCGAAAGGATCGTCCTCATGTATGCGGCGCGGCCACTGGATCTTTTCCGGGCGCGAGCGGCCGGCAAGCCGCGGCCCGGCAATTTCTTCCCATGACTGGACCAGTCCGATCGACATACCGGCCCGTTTGCGCAGCACTGGGTCGAGGATCTCGGTTGCGAGATCGCTCACCGGAACGGGATTGCCGAAGGGCCTTTTCCCTGCCATGTGCGTTCTCCAGCTTCAGCACCAGTGGATTAGGGCCGACCCTCGATCAATGGCACTGCACGACCAGACCCGCAAGGCCGTATCCGGAGACAATGTCGAGATCGCCTCCCGGCTGCTTGCCTGGTACGACACGCATCACCGCGACTTGCCCTGGCGCGTTTCGCCGCGCGCGCTGGCGGGCGGAGCGCGGCCCGATCCCTATCTGGTCTGGCTTTCCGAGGTGATGCTGCAGCAAACCACGGTCGAGGCGGTAAAATCCTATTTTCGGGCGTTCGCAGAGAAATGGCCAACGGTCCAGGCGCTGGCGGCGGCACCGACCGAAGACGTCATGAAGGCCTGGGCCGGGCTCGGCTATTATTCCCGCGCTCGTAACCTCAAAGCCTGTGCCGATCTCGTCGCGCGGCAAGGCGGCCGCTTTCCTGACAGCGAGTCCGGCTTGAAGGAACTGCCCGGCATCGGCGCCTATACGGCGGCGGCGATCGCAGCGATCGCCTTCGACCGACCAGCCGCGGTCGTCGACGGCAATGTCGAACGGGTCGTCTCACGGCTGTTTTCGATCGCCACGCCGCTGGGCGAAGCCAAGGGCGAGATACGCGGCCAGGTCGAACGCATGGTTCCCCCGACAAGGCCCGGCGACTTCGCGCAGGCGATGATGGACCTGGGCGCGACGATCTGCACGCCGCGCCGGCCCCGCTGCATTCTGTGCCCTGTTCGGGTGGACTGCAGCGCCACGATTTCGGGCGACCCCGAACGCTTTCCGGTCCGCCTGCCCAAGGCCGAAAGACCCTTACGCCGCGGTGCCGCCTTCGTTGCCGTCAGGTGCGACGGCGCCATCCTTCTGCGCAAGCGCGCGGACAAAGGCCTGCTCGGCGGCATGACTGAGGTGCCGACGACCGGCTGGACGGCGCGCATAGACGGCGCTACCACGGAAGCGGCGGCCCCGCTCCCCGGCAACTGGCAGCAGGCCGGACGCATCGGCCATATCTTTACCCATTTTGCGCTTGAACTCGACGTGTTCAAGGCGGAGACCGACGTTGCCGCCCCGGTCGGGCATTTCTGGTCGCTGGCCCATGAAATTTCCGGGGAAGCGCTGCCGAGCGTCATGAAAAAGGTAATCGAAGCGGCGATACCGGGCGCGACGAAAAAGCAGCGGCCGCGTTGAAAGAGAGAAGAATGACTGAAATCCGCCACATCGTTTTCGACATCGGCAAAGTGCTGATCCACTATGATCCGGACCTGCCCTTCAGTCGCTTGATCCCCGATCCCGACGAACGGAAATGGTTCTTCGACAATGTCTGCACGCATGATTGGAACATCGAGCAGGATCGCGGCCGCAGTTGGGAAGAGGCCGAAGCGCTGGCGATCGCGCAATATCCCGAGCACGCCGAAAATATCCGCAATTTCCGCCGGCACTGGCACGAGATGGTGCCTCACGCCTATGAGGACAGCGTCGCCATCATGATCGGCCTGATCGACAGCGGCCATGACGTGACGATGCTCACCAATTTCGCTGCAGATACGCTCGCCGAGGCCCGCGAGCGCTTCGATTTCCTCAATCGGCCGCGCGGCGTCACCGTTTCCGGCGACATCCGCCAGATCAAGCCGGATCGCGCCATCTATGACCACCACGTCGCCGCGTTCAGCCTCGAGCCGTCAGCGACGCTGTTCATCGACGACAGCCAGAAGAACGTCGACGGCGCCAAGGCGGCTGGCTGGCAGTCGGTGCTGTTCACCGATGCAAAGACGCTCAGGGCGGACCTTGAGAGTCTTGGGATCAAAGTGTGATTTGAATCGGTTCCAGGAGTTGGTTGAGCCTTCGCATTAACCGATCTGCCGCAACTCGGAAGCCGTCAGGCGCCCGCCCGCTCCATGCCTAGCCGAGCAATGCGGCGAAGCTCGTCGATCGGGGTCAGGCCGCCGCTGCGCTCATAATGCCAGAAGGTCCATCCGTTGCAGGCGTCCAGCCCCTGGACCTCGGCGCCGATCTTGTGGATCGACCCGGCACTGTCGCCGATGGCCAGCGTGCCGTCGGCGCGCACTTTTGCCGCCCAGCGCTTCTTGGCGTCGTAGAGCGTGGCGCCTGGCGCCACCAGGCCATTGTCGAGAAGGGTGACGAAGGCGACGCGCGGCTCGGCGCGCTTGCCGGTCAGTACCGTCAAATTGGCGCCTTCCAGCGGCCGGACCGCATCGATACGTTCCATGGCGGCATCGATATAGGTTTGTTCGCGCTCGATGCCGACGAAGTGGCGGCCAAGCCGCTTGGCCACAGCCCCGGTGGTGCCTGAACCGAAGAACGGGTCGAGCACGATGTCGCCCGGCCTGGTCGATGCCGTCATGACGCGGGCAAGCAACGCTTCCGGCTTCTGCGTCGGATGCAATTTGTCACCATTGTCGTTCTTCAGGCGCTCGCCGCCGGTGCAGATCGGAAACAGCCAGTCCGAGCGCATCTGGACGTCGTCGTTCGACGCCTTCAGCGCCTCGTAGTTGAATGTGTAACCCTTGCCCTTCTGGTCGCGCGATGCCCAGATCATCGTCTCATGCGCGTTCTGGAAACGGCGGCCACGGAAATTCGGCATTGGATTGGTCTTGCGCCAGACGACGTCGTTGAGGATCCAGAAGCCCAGGTCCTGCATCTTGGCGCCGACCCTGAAAATATTGTGGTAGGAGCCGATAACCCAGATCGTGCCGTTGGGCTTCAACACACGGCGCGCCGCCAGCAGCCAGGCGCGGGTGAAGGCGTCGTAGGCCTCAAAACTGTCGAACTGGTCCCAATGGTCGTCGACGGCATCGACCTTGGATTGATCGGGCCGGTGCAGATCGCCATCGAGCTGCAAATTATAGGGCGGATCGGCGAAGATCACGTCGATCGACTTTTCCGGCAGCCGTTCGAGCGCGGCGACGCAGTCGCCCTTCAGGATCGTATCCAGCCACTCGGATTGCTCGGGAACATCGGAAAGCTCGTCGAGAAGACGCACGGCAGACATTGTGACACCCAAGGCACGCGTTACTGTTTACTGTCCGTTATGGTTACCGATCAGCGTAAATATTCAGTGAAGCAGCCCGCCGAATTTGCGAAGCCCGGCCTGTTGGTGTATGCCGCGCCGCCTGAGCCGTTTGGACCAAAAAGCCCTCGGCATTCCCTTCATCCCGCTTTCCGGATCACCATGCCCCAGCCAGACCTTGTCATCTTCGATTGCGACGGCGTGCTCGTCGATTCCGAAATCATCGCCGCGCGGATCGATGCCGAGCTGTTGACCTCGGCCGGCTACGAGATATCGGCCGAGGAGATTTCCGAGGTCTATGCCGGGTTGACTTTCAAGGACATCATGATGCGGGTCGAGGAAAAGTCCCGGATCCCGTTCCAGGCCTCGCTGATCGACAAGGAGGAACAGCTGGTCGATCGTAGGCTGCGCAGCGACGTGCGTGCCATCGACGGGGCGCACGAGGCTGTCGCCGCGGTAGCAGTGCCGCGCTGCGTCTGTTCGAATTCGCGCTCGGAGCGGATCGAATTCATGCTGGAGAAGGTGCAGCTTTTGCCGTTCTTTGCCGGCCGTATCTTTTCCTCGCTGGAAACCCCGACCGGGAAATCCAAGCCGGCGCCGGACGTGTTTCGGTTCGCCGCGGAAAAGCTCAAGGCCGATCCTGCGAACACCTTTGTCATCGAGGATTCGGTGCATGGCGTCACCGGCGCCAAGACGGCGGGAATGCGCGTCATCGGCTTCACCGGCGCGGCGCACAGCTATCCCGGCCACGCCGATGCGCTGACCGAGGCCGGCGCGGAAACGGTCATCCGCCGCTGGGCGGAGCTGAAAAGCGTGATCGCCGCGCTGTCGGAATGGTCGGCGGACGCCTGAGAGGCCGCCTCCAACCGCCGTGGCACGAATGCAGCGGCTTAGTTGGTCGCGGCGGCTTTCTTCTTCCTCGGCTTGTCTGTCGCTACTTTCGAAGCGCCCTCGTCATACCCGGCATATGCCTGGTAGTCCTTCGCCGTCGGCTCCGGAACGACGACGTTGGAATCGGTGAAGACGAACTGCGTGGCACTCGAAGGATCGGTAACCTGGACCTGATAGGAGTGAAGCTGCGAATAGAGAACTTCGGTGCCGTGCATCACCGCGATGCGGATCGGCATGGTGATGGTCCCGGGGGTGAACATCGGGCCAGGCACGACCTTGCCGGCGACGGCTATCTTCATCGACAAGGAGCCGTTGGCGCGGCTGCAGTCGCGGGTCACATCGGTGATCGAAGCCTGATAGATGATCTTGGCGGAATCGTCCGGCTGATCGACGCCTGCCGCGTCCACTGCCGGCTGGGCGGCTTCCTCGGCGGCAACATCGGGTTTTTTCTTCGGCTTCGGACCGCTCTTGGCGTAGGTATTGAAGAAGGCGGTGCCGTCACGCAACGTCACTTTCGGGCAATAGGCCTGCAACTGGCTGGAAAGCACCTTTGGATCGGGTGGCGGTGGCGGCGTCGCATCCTTTTTGCCGAAGCCGAGAATTCCATTGTCGCTCGATTGGCAACCTGCGGCGGCAAGCATAAAGCCGGTGAGCGCCACACCCGCGACAAAACGACCGTTGAATGAATGAAACGCCATGAACTGCACTTCCCTCTCGCAAAGCCGGTGACGTATATCAACCGCGCGGCAAAAATGCGACTGATCCAGCGCAGAAATCCACCACCTCGCGGCGGGCGAAAATTCCCGGCAGCAATGGAAACGTGACGATGCAATATGTGAGTACCCGCGGGGAAGCGCCCGCGCTTGGATTTTCCGACGCGGTGCTGGCCGGACTGGCGCGCGACGGCGGGCTCTACCTGCCGAGCGCCTGGCCGCATTTTTCCGCAGCCGAGATCCGCGCCATGCGCGGCCTTGCCTATCCCGATCTTGCCATCCGCGTGCTGTCGCCGTTCCTCGGCGGCGAGATCGCGGCGCCGGTGTTCGAACGGCTGGTGCGCGAAGCCTATGCAACCTTCCGCCATGAGGCCGTCTGCCCGCTGGTGCAGACCGGGCCGAACAGCTTCGTGCTCGAGCTCTTCCACGGCCCGACGCTCGCTTTCAAGGACGTGGCGATGCAGCTTCTTGCACGGCTGATGGACCATGTGCTGGCCGAGCGTGACCAGCGCGCCACCATTGTCGGCGCCACCTCCGGCGACACCGGAGGGGCCGCCATCGATGCCTTTGCCGGGCGCAACCGCACCGACATCTTCGTGCTTTTCCCGCACGGCCGCGTCTCGCCGGTACAGCAGCGGCAGATGACGACCTCGACCGCCGCAAACGTCCATGCGTTGGCGATCGAAGGCAATTTCGACGACTGCCAGAGCCTGGTAAAGGACATGTTCAACGACCACGGTTTTCGTGACCGGGTATCGCTGTCCGGCGTCAACTCGATCAACTGGGCCCGCATCATGGCCCAGATCGTCTATTATTTCTCCTCCGCGCTGTCGCTCGGCGCGCCCGACAGGCCGGTTTCCTTCACCGTGCCGACCGGCAATTTCGGCGACATCTTCGCCGGCTATGCCGCCAAGAAGATGGGGCTGCCGATCGAACGGCTGATCATCGCCACCAACGACAACGATATTCTGGCGCGCACGCTGGCAACCGGCGAATACCGCATGAAGGGGGTCTTTTCGACCACGTCCCCCTCGATGGACATCCAGGTGTCTTCGAACTTCGAACGCTTGCTGTTCGAAGCGTCCGGCCGCGATGCCTCGGCCGTGCGGCGCTACATGAACGGGCTCAAGCAGTCCGGCGCCTTCACCATCGAGGCCGGCGAAATCGCCAAGATCCGGTCCGAATTCGACGCCGGCCGCGCCACCATGGACGAGGTCGCCGCCACCATCCGCACCACACTTGCGGCGAGCGGCTATCTGCTCGACCCGCATACCGCCGCGGCCGTGCATGTGGCCGCCGGCAAGGCTGCGGGTGAGGTGCCGATGGTGGTGCTGGGCACTGCGCACCCGGCAAAGTTTCCCGCCGCCGTCGAAGCCGCCAGCGGCGTGTCGCCTGCCCTGCCTGCATGGCTAGGCGGGTTGATGAGTGCCGAGGAAAAATACACGGTACTTCCATCCGACCTGAAAATGGTGGAAGATTATGTCGGCCGCCACACGCGGGCGGCGCGTTAGGGAGTAATTGCCATATGGGTGTTGAGGTAAGCCGTCTGTCGAACGGCCTGACAGTCGCCACCGAAACCCTTCCAAGCCTCGAATCTGTTGCCCTTGGCGCCTGGGTCAAGTCGGGCGCACGCAACGAGCGTGACGAAGAGCACGGAATGGCGCACTTGCTCGAGCACATGGCTTTCAAGGGCACCAGTCGGCGAAGCGCCTTCGAGATCGCCTCGGAGATCGAGGACGTCGGCGGCGAGATCAATGCCGCCACCAGCGTCGAGACGACCTCCTATTATGCAAGGGTTCTGAGCGACGACGTGCCGCTGGCCGTCGATATCCTTTCCGACATCCTGCAGGAATCCGAATTCGATCCGCAGGAGTTGGAACGAGAGCAGCATGTGATTCTGCAGGAGATCGGCGCCGCGCACGATACGCCCGACGACGTCGTTTTCGATCACTTTACCGAGACCGCCTTCCGCCACCAGACTATCGGCCGCTCGATTCTTGGCACGCCGGAAACCGTCAAATCCTTCACTTCGAAGCAGCTGCACGACTTCATCGAACGACAGTACGGCGCCGAGAACATGGTGATGGTGGCGGCCGGCGATATCAAGCACGACGATTTCGTGCGGGAGGTCGAAAAGCGTCTCGGCAGCTTCCGCGGCAAGGCCGACGGCACCATCCCGCAATATGCGCAGTATGTCGGCGGCGATTTTCGCGAGGACCGCGACCTGATGGACGCGCAGATCGTGCTGGGTTTCGAGGGCCGCGCCTATCACGTCCGCGATTTCTACGCCTCCCAGGTCCTGTCGATGATCCTGGGCGGCGGCATGTCGTCGCGGCTTTTCCAGGAAGTCCGCGAGAAACGCGGCCTGTGCTATTCGGTCTACGCCTTCCATTGGGGTTTTTCCGACACGGGCGTCTTCGGGGTCCATGCGGCGACCGGACAAAGCGATATTGCCGAGCTGGTGCCTGTGATCATCGACGAGCTGCAAAAGGCCGGTGAAAACATCCTGCAGGAGGAGCTCGACCGGGCGCGTGCGCAGTACCGCGCCGGGCTGATCATGTCGGCCGAGAGCCCGGCCAGCCGCGCCTCGCAGATCGCCAGGCAGTTGCTTCTGTTCGGCAGGCCGATAGCCAAGGAAGAGTTGATGGAGCGGCTGTCGGCGCTGACGGTCGAGCGGCTGACGGACCTGTCATCGCGGCTTTTTTCGACCAAGCCGACGCTTACAGCCGTCGGGCCGGTGGGTACGCTCGCGCCCTATGAGGCGATCCTCGATTCGCTTTCGGGCACGCAGACCACTGCCCGCAAGCTCGCCGTCTAAGCCTACTCGAGCGTCGTGTTCGCGCTCCCTTTCTTTCGCCGCGACCTGCCGGCACTGAAGGGCGAGCTTGTCACGCTGCGCGTACCGCTGACCAACGACTATCGCGAGTGGTCGGTGCTGCGCAGTGAAAGCCGCGCCTTCCTTGAGCCGTGGGAGCCGCGATGGACCCCTGACGAACTCGACCGCCCGGCGTGGCGGCATCGTATCGGGCGCTACCGCGAGGACTACGCGCAGGGGACGGCGATCGCCTTCTTCATCTTCGAGAAAAGCAGCGGCAAGCTGGCCGGCGGTATCACCCTCGGCAATATCCGCCACGGGGTCGCCCAAAGCGGCCATATCGGCTACTGGATCGGCGAGCGCTTCAGCGGACGCGGCCTGATGACCGATGCCGTAAGAGTGGTGACGCGTTTCGCCTTCGAAACGCTGCGATTGCACCGGATCGAAGCTGCCTGTATTCCCGACAACGCCCGGTCGATCCGCGTGCTTGAAAAAGCCGGATTCCGGCGCGAAGGACTGCTACGATCCTATCTCAGGATCAACGGCATCTGGCAGGACCATTACCTATACGCCCGAATCGCGGACGATCCGCCGGGCGTTGGAACAAAGGGCTGATTTTGACGAATTTTCTGCGCAAGGGGTCGCTGCTTGCCTTTATGCTGGCGGCAATCGTCACGCTCTGCGCGGCGTCCTCGGCCTTTGCCGTAGAACCGATCAAGATCGCCCGCGACGACGTTGCGCTCGATCTTTCGGGGGCCGTCTTGATCTACCGGAACCAGGGCGAGAATTTTCAGGTGTCGACCGCGCCAGGCCCGGACGGCATCGTGCGGCGCATCGAGGTCGAGGCAAATGATGCGCGCTCGAGCGGTGACTGGGCGGTGTTCGCGCTGGCCAATACCACCGACCAGCAGCTCGACAGGCTGATTGTCGCACCGCATTTCCGGCTGGTGAATTCCGGCCTGTTCTGGCCGGATCTCGGCTCGACCCGTATCGCCGCGATCACGCCCAGCGAAGGCTTTGCGCTCGACCGCCAGACCAGCCCCGACGCCGACGTGTTCCGGGTGACGTTGAACCCCGGAACGGTGATTACCTTCATCGCCGAGCTCGCCTCGCCCAAGCTGCCGCAGGTCTATCTGTGGGACCCTGAATCCTACAAGGACTCGGTCAATTCCTACACGCTGTTTCGTGGCATCGTCATCGGCATTGCCGGCCTGCTGGCGCTGTTCCTGACCATTCTTTTCGTCGTCAAGGGGACCTCGATGTTCCCGGCAACGGCGGCCCTAGCCTGGGCGGTGCTTGCCTATATCTGCGTCGATTTCGGCTTTCTCAACAAGATCATAGAGATCTCACCGGGCAATGAGCAGATGTGGCGCGCCGGAACGGAGGTGGCGCTCGCGGCGACCTTCGTGGTGTTCCTGTTTGCCTATCTCAACCTCAACCGGTGGCACGGCCATTTCAGCTACGGCGCGCTGGTCTGGATTCTCGGGCTGGTGCTGATCGCCGGTGTCGCCATCATCGATCCGGCGGTCGCCGCCGGCATTGCCAGGCTGTCCTTCGCCGCCACCGCGCTGACCGGGCTCGGCCTGATCATCTTCCTCGGTATCCGCGGTTACGACCGCGCCATCATGCTGGTGCCCAGTTGGGTGATGGTTCTGCTGTGGCTATGCGGATCGTGGATGGCAATCACCGGCATGCTGGACAACGATATCGCCCAGCCGGCGCTGGGCGGCGGGCTGATCCTCATCATCCTGCTGATCGGCTTTACGGTGATGCAGCACGCGTTTGCCGGCGGCGCCCTGCATCAGGGCCTGTTCTCCGATCTCGAGCGGCAGGCGCTGGCGGTTGCCGGATCGGGCGATACCGTGTGGGACTGGGACGTGCTGCGCGACCGCGTCGTCACTCGTCCCGACGTCAGCAGTCAGCTCGGCCTTGCCCCCAACAGTCTCGGCGGGCCCGCCCGCAACTGGCTGCCGGTGCTGCATGCCGACGACCGCGACACGTTTCGCACGACACTCGACGTGGTGCTCGAGCACCGGCGCGGCCGGGTGTCGCAAAACTTCCGCCTGCGCGGCGCCGACGGGCACTATCACTGGTTTTCGCTGCGCGCCCGGCCGGTGATCGGCTCGGACGGCGAGGTCATCCGCTGCGTCGGCACCATGGTCGACGTGACGGAGCAGAAGAAGTCCGAGGAACGGCTGCTGCATGACGCCGTGCACGACAATCTGACCGGCCTGCCCAACCGCGAGTTGTTCATGAACCGGCTGGAGGCGATCATTTCGATCGCCCGCACCGAAGAGAAGGTGCGCCCGACCGTCTTCGTCATCGACATAGACCGCTTCAAGCAGGTCAATGACGGGCTCGGCATCTCGGCCGGCGATACCATCCTTTTGACTATCGCGCGGCGGCTGCACCGACTGCTCAAGCCGAAGGATTCGCTGTCGCGCTTTGCCGGCGACCAGTTCGCGCTGATGCTTTTGTCGGAGCAGGATCCGGCCCGCATCGCGGCCATTGCCGATGCCATCAAGCACGCCATCAACAACCCGATCACCTTCGCCAAGCGCGAGATCGTGCTGACGGCCTCGATCGGGCTGATCACCTGGACCGCCACGCAGACCTCGGCCGAGGACATGGTCAAGGATGCCGAGCTTGCCATGCATCAGGCCAAGCGCTTCGGCGGCGACCGGATCGAGCCGTTCCGTCCCGCCTTCCGCACCGTCGGCACCGACCGGCTGCAGTTCGAGTCCGATCTGCGCCGCGCCATCGAACGACGCGAATTCACGCTTGCCTACCAGCCGATCGTGCGGCTGGAGGACGGCAGCGTCGCAGGCTTCGAAGCGCTGCTGCGCTGGGACCATCCGCGTCGCGGCATGATCCCGCCGGCTGATTTCATTCCGGTCGCCGAAAACTGCGGCCTGATCGTGCAGCTTGGGCTGTTCGCCATGCAACAGGCTGCCGAAGACCTGGCGGGATGGCAAAAGCAGATCGGCGATGCGCCGCTGTCGGTCTCGGTCAATCTGTCCAGCCGTCAGCTCATCCGCCGCGACCTGGTCAGCGACGTCCGCTCGGTGATCGCGCGAGCCAACCTGAAACCGCGCTGCTTCCGGCTCGAACTCACCGAATCGCTGGTGATGGACAATCCCGAGCAGACCGCCCATGTGCTGACCAAGCTGAAGCAGCTTGGCATCGGCCTGTCGCTGGATGATTTCGGCACCGGCTATTCATCGCTGGCCTATCTGACGCGCTTTCCATTCGACACCATCAAGATCGACAAGAGCTTCGTCGACGACGCGACGCCGAAACGTGCGGTGCTGCTCAAATCCATGGTCAATATGGCGCATGAACTCGGCCTGTCGGTTGTCGCCGAAGGCATTTCGGACGAGAGCGATGCGCTGGAGTTGCGGCAGATGGGCTGCGAGTACGTGCAGAGCTTCATGTTCGGCGCGCCGATGCCGGGCGACCAGGTGCTGAAGACGCTGAAGGAACAGTATCCGTTGACCCAAGCGTGACAAGTTTCAGGACGTAATGAGGTTCAGGCGTGACCGGCAGCCAGGCTGAGATGCGCGAGATCAATGCCGATCGAGGCGAGGATCCGGTCATATTTGCGATCGATGTCGGCGTCGAACAGAAGCTCGGCACTTGCCGGGCAAGTCAGCCAGCCATTCTCGACGATCTCGTTTTCAAGCTGGCCCGCACCCCAGCCGGCATAGCCAAGCGCCATCAGAGCCCGCCGGGGTCCGCGGCCGGAGGAGATGGCGCGCAATATGTCGACGGTCGCGGTCAGACAGACATCGTCGGACACGGCGAGCGAGGATTCCACCCGGTAGTCGCCCGAATGCAGAACGAAGCCGCGGCTACGATCCACCGGTCCGCCATTGCGCACGACGAAGTCGCGCGCCGGTGGCGGCAGGCGAATTGCCTCCAGCTCGTTCATGATGCCGAGTTGCACGAGCAGGTCCGGAAACAGCATCTGCTGCGTCTGGTTGATGATCAGCCCCATCGCGCCTTCGTCGCTGTGCGCGCAAATGTAGATGACAGAGCGCGTGAAGCGGTCATCCTTCATGCCGGGCATGGCAATCAGGAACTGATCGTCGAGAAAGCCGGGTCCTGCGGCCGTCCTTTTATGGCGCAACAAATCCATGGCCACAGCGTAACGCGTTTCCGGGGCGTCGAAAAGATGGGCGGCGCCCGATTTGATCAGGCTCGTAAATCGAAGGTCACGCAAATATGATGCCGGCGGCGTCATGAAATCATTGTGCGGCCATCAACAGACGATCAAATCATTGCCATGCAAAGCTTGAAAATCCTGCTGCTTGGCGTAGCCATTGGATCGGCGACCGGCCTCCCCGCCTCAGCCTCCTCATCGGCCTGGTACAACAGCGAAGGCGGCAGGGTGCGGCTGGTGACGAGCGGCAAGGCCGATGAGGCCGGGCGTCTCCAGGGCGTCCTCGACATTGCGCTGAAGCCCGGCTGGAAGACCTATTGGCGCGATCCGGGCGATGCGGGCGTGCCGCCACAGATCGACGTCTCGGCCAGCACCAACATTGCCGACGCGACGCTTTCGTTTCCGCCGCCGCAGCGCCACGACGACGGCTACGGCAAATGGGCCGGCTACGACCACCCCGTTTCGTTGCCGGTGACGTTCACGCTTGCCGCGCCCGGCCAGCCGGCCGTCATCGATGCGGACATTTTCCTCGGCATCTGCGAAACCATCTGCATCCCGGTGCAGACAAGGCTGACCGTCGATCCCGGCGCCGATCCGGACAACGCCGGGGACGCGGCACTGGTCAAGGCAGGCCTTGCCACCCTGCCTGCCACGGCAACGCCCGATTTCGGCATAAACGTACTGCCGGGCGACCACGAAACGCTGATTGTCGAAGCGAGCTTTCCGGGCAGCCCCGAGGGCGCCGACTTCTTCGTTGCCGGCGAACGCGACTACATGTTCGGTGCCCCGGCACGCAGCGAAAAGGATGGCAAGCTGATCTTTACTGTGCCGATCCTCGACAGGCCGTCGACAACGCCAACCGATGGCGGCCTGCACTACACACTGACAAGTGCCGCAGGCGCGGTCGAAGGCCTGTTGCCATTCCCGTGATGCCAACGTCTGGACGGTTGCCGGGCGCGCCTTAATTCGCTATCGCAAGGACACTCCCTTCCATTTCCAAGCGAGGACCATCATGACGATCTCCGTTGGCGACAAACTGCCCGATGCGACCTTCAAGACAATGACCGCCGACGGTGCAAAGCCGATAACGACGGGCGAGATATTCTCAGGAAAGAAGGTCGTGCTGTTTGGCGTTCCAGGCGCCTTCACGCCGACCTGCAGCAACAATCATCTGCCCGGCTACCTGGACAATTACGACGCCATCCTGGCGCGCGGCGTCGACACTATCGCCGTTGTCTCGGTCAACGATGTTCACGTTATGGGGGCCTGGGCCCGCTTCAGCGGCGGTGAAGGCAAAATCCTTTATCTTGCCGATGGCAATGGCGATTTCGCCAAATCCGTCGGCCTCGACGCCGACCTCTCCAGCGGCGGCATGGGGCTACGCTCGAAGCGTTTTTCGATGATCGTCGATGACGGCAAGGTCACCGCACTCAATGTCGAGACAAAGCCCGGCGTCGACGAATCCGGTGCGGCTCACATTCTCGGACAGCTTTCCGTCCTGGCGACAGCCTAGGCCAGGCACGGCAAAGGGCGCCTTCGAGCGCTCAACGTCCAAAGGACGCTGACTTTGCATCGGCGCATGATCCTTCCGAAAGCCGACCCGGTTTTTCGGGACCATGCGTCGGCCCTTCGGGACTGCTTGCTTCTGGGGACCTCGATTATGTCTGACATCGTCTGGCGCAGCGTCGCGATCGGCATCGGCGCAACCGCGCTTATGGATGTCTGGGCGATTTTCCTGAACAAGGCGTTTGCTCAGCCGCGGCCGAACTGGGGGCTGGTCGGCCGCTGGGTCTGGCATCTCAGGGAAGGCAAGGTCTTCCATGACGACATTGGCGAGGCCTCGCCCTACCCGCATGAATCAGTACTTGGCTGGGCCTTTCATTATGCTGTCGGCATCGTCTACGGCGTCATACTGGTCGTGCTGGCCGGAACGGCCTGGCTCACCGCGCCGACCTTCCTGCCGGCTTTTATGCTCGGCATCGTCACCGTCGGCGCCGGGTGGTTTCTGCTGGCGCCCGGCCTGGGCGCCGGCTGGGCCGCTTCGAAGCGGCCCAATCCGATGCAGGTCCGCGCCCTCAATCTTGTGTCGCATACGGTGTTTGCCATCGGACTGTTCGGCACCGCCCTTCTGATCCGCTGACACGCCAGTTCAACCGGATCAATAACTCTGGGTCGAGCGCCGAACCTTCTTGGCCGCCGATTGCCTGGACTGGGTGCCTTCCTCCGGCGGCACGGACGCGAGCACGGGTTTCGCCGACTTCGTCTTGAATGGCGCCATGCCGAGCCGCGCCAATTCGTCGGCGCGCTCGTTCTCGGGATGGCCGGCATGGCCCTTGACCCAATGCCAGGTGACCTGGTGGCGGTTGCGCGCAGCGTCGAGCTGCTGCCACAGCTCGGCATTCTTCACCGGCTGCCTGGCGGCGGTCTTCCAGCCGTTGCGCTTCCAGCCGTCGATCCAGCCGAAAATACCGTCCTTGACGTAGTTGCTGTCGGTATAAAGATCGACGACGCAAGGCTCCTTGAGCGCATTGAGCGCCGAGATGGCCGCCAACAACTCCATGCGGTTGTTGGTGGTCAGAGCCTCGCCACCATGGAGCTCCTTGATTGCGCCGTTGAAGCGCAGGATTGCGCCCCAGCCGCCAGGCCCGGGATTGCCCGAACAGGCACCATCGGTGAAGATTTCAACGCGCTTGGTCATGTCAGTCCATATTCGGAAGGAGAGTTGATCGCCCGGTGGAAGCGCATCCGGCGGATATACTCGGTCGGGTCGCGTTTCATCACCAGGCCGCCGTCCGGGACCGTCAGCCAGTCGTAGAGCCGGGTCAGCATGAAGCGCAGCGCCGAACCGCGCGCCAGCATCGGCAGCGCAGCTTTCTCGTCACTGCTCAACGGCCGCACGCTTTGGTAGCCGGCAAGCAGCGCCGTGCCCTTGGTCAGATTGAAGGAAAAATCCTTCTCGAAGCACCAGGCGTTCAGGCACGTGGCAACGTCATAGGCATAGAGGTCGTTGCAGGCGAAATAGAAGTCGATCAGCCCGGACAGTTTCTCGCCGAGGAAAAACACATTGTCCGGGAAAAGATCAGCATGGATGATGCCTTGCGGCAGACCGTTCGGCCAGTTCCGCTCGAAATCGGCGAAATCGGCATCGACCTCGGCCGCCAGTCCCGGCTCGACCTCGTCGGCGCGGGCGCGGGCGGCATTCCACAGCTTGCGCCAGCCATCGATGGCAAGGGCGTTGGGGCGGGTCATCGGAAAATCCGCGCCGGCGAGATGCAGTGCCGCCAGCGCCTTGCCGACCTCGCCGCAATGTGCAGCCGTCGGCCGCCGCAGCGACAGGCCTTCGAGAAAGGTGATGATGACCGCCGGCCGGCCGGCAAGTGTTCCGATCACACCGCCATCATGTGCGGTGACCGGGAGCGGGCACGAAATGCCCTTTCTGGCGAGGTGGGCCATGAGGCCGAGAAAGAACGGCAGGTCAGCCTTGTCGACGCGCTTCTCGTAAAGCGTCAGGATGTAGGAGCCGCTGCTGGTGTGCAGCAGAAAATTCGAGTTTTCGGTGCCTTCGGCGATGCCCTTGTAGGACAAGAGGTCGCCGACCGGATAGTTCCTGAGGAATGCGCCGAGCTCGCCCTCGTTGACGTCGGTGTAAACCGCCATCGTTGCTACGCGGCCCCGTTGACGAAGGCCATGTCGGCAGCCGTCAGTTCGACATCGCGCAACACCCGCATCACCGGAAAGTCCTCCGTCTCCGTCGCCGTCACGGCCAGCTCGATGGTCACGTCGAAGCGCTGCCTGAACGCATCGACGATCTCGTCGACGATGATCTCCGGCGCCGAGGCGCCCGCCGACAGGCCGAGCGTCGAAATGCCGGCAATCTCATTCCACGGAATTTCGGAGGCGCGCTGCACGAGAAGCGACATCGAGGCGCCGGCGCGCTCGGCCACTTCGACCAGGCGCCGCGAGTTGGACGAGTTAGGTGCGCCGACAACCAGGAAGAGATCGGCGCCGGCCGCTGTTTCCTTGACGGCTTCCTGGCGATTGGTGGTGGCATAACAGATCGATTCCGCCGCCGGCGCGTGCAGCTCGGGAAAACGCTGCTGCAGGGCGCGGATGATACCGGCGGTATCCTCGACCGACAGCGTCGTCTGGGTGACGAAGCCGAGCGCTTGTGGGTCTGCGGGCACGAAGCTTGCGGCGTCGGCCTCGGTCTCGATCAGAGTTACCGCGCCGTCCGGCAACTGGCCCATTGTGCCGATCACCTCCGGATGCCCGGCATGGCCGATCAAGAGCACGTGGCGGCCAAGCCGCTGATGGCGCATCGCCTGCTTGTGGACTTTCGAGACCAGCGGGCAAGTCGCGTCGAGATAGAACAGGTTGCGGGACTGGGCGTCGGCCGGCACAGATTTCGGCACGCCATGCGCCGAAAAGACGACCGGGCTCTGGCGATGCTCGGGCGGGATCTCGGAGAGCTCCTCGATGAACACCGCGCCGAGGCTTTGCAGCCCTTCGACGACGTAGCGGTTGTGCACGATCTCGTGGCGGACATAGACCGGCGCGCCGTATTTCTTCAGCGCCAGCACGACGATCTGGATGGCACGGTCAACGCCCGCACAGAAACCGCGGGGCTGGCAGAGCCGGATGGTCAGCGGCGGCTTTGTGTGAAGCATGATTGCATCTTACGCTGATTGTAGGCCGGTTGATCGGACTATGACTTCTGAGCTCAAGGCGCGAAATGAGGTGCGCGGCCCTGCCCTGTCAAGGGTAATGGCGGCGATCATTGGTCTTTCGCCGGGCGGCGGAGCCAGGAGATCAGGACGCCGGCAAGGGCGGCGGCAAGGCCGTACCAGGTTATCGCATATTGCAGATGGCTGTTCGGCAGGTCGATGACGGTGACACCGCCAACCGGCAGCCCGCCGGGGTTGGGCGTGGCGTTCGCATCGATGAAGATCGGCACCAGCGCCGCACCTGTCGGCAGGCCGGCGCTCGAGGCCATCGCGTCACGATCTTTCCAGTAGAAGATATTCTTCTGCGGATCATTGTCGGGAAGCATCATCGAGGGCTTGGCCGGCAGCGGGTTACGGGCGAGCCCCGTCACCGTCACTTTGCCCGTTACCTGTTCCTGCGGCCGCTTGGCTGGATCCTTGAAATCGTAAGGCACGAAGCCGCGGTTGATCAGCACGAAACGGCCATCGTCGAGCTGTAGCGGCGTGAAGACGTCGAAACCGGACTGGCCTTCCCAGGTGGCGAGGAAATGCCGCTCGTCTTGATGCAGGAAAGTGCCGGTCACTATCACCGGCGTGTAGTCCACGTCGCCGGCGGCAGCAAACCGCTTTTCGACCTCGGCCAATGGTACAGGCGCCGAATGCGTACGCTGGTCGATCGTCTGGAGAAGGCCCTCTTTCCAGTGCAAGCGCTGAACCTGCCAGGTGCCGAGCGCCAGCAGGATCAAAAACACGACGATACCCAGGCCGAGCGCCAATGCGCGCTTGGGCCGCGACCGGCCGGCCACCGAACCTGATGCCTCGCTCATTCGCCGCGGTCCAGCCGGCCCTCGGCCGCCTTGTTGCGGTATTGCAGCGTCAGCAGCACGCCCTTGATCAGCCGGAGCGCCGCCAGGCAAAGCACCAGCGTCAGCGGAATCCACAGCAGCAGATGCAGCCAAAGCGGTGGATTGAGCGTCACCTCCATCCACAACGCCAGGCCGACGACGATGAAGCCGATGATCAGGATAACGAACACCGCCGGCCCGTCACCAGCATCGGCGAAAGAATAATCGAGGCCGCAATTGGTGCAGCGATTGCCGACCGTGAGGAACCCGGAGAACAGCTTGCCCTCGCCACAGCGGGGGCAGCGGCCATGCAAGCCGGCCGAGATCGGATCGATTGGTGGCCAGATCGCCTTGTCGTCGCTCATGGGATCATCCTAGGAGCATTTGCCGCAAAAGATAAGGCGGCCACGTCGCCGCAGCCGCCTTGTCGATTTCCTCAGTTCGATCTCAGTGCGGTTCGATCATCGCGCCGTTCGATGCCCAGACGTAGATCGAGGCAAACAGGAACAGCCACACCACGTCCACGAAGTGCCAGTACCAGGCGGCGGCCTCGAAGCCGAAATGCTGCTTGGGCGTGAAGTCCCCCTTTATGGCGCGGATCAGGCAGACCAACAGGAAGATCGTGCCGATGATGACGTGGAAACCATGGAAGCCGGTCGCCATGAAGAAGGTGGCGCCGTAGATCGAATCCCTGAAGCCGAACGGCGCGTGCATGTACTCGTAGGCCTGCACCATGGTGAACAGCATGCCGAGGCCGACGGTCAGCACCAACCCATTGATCAGGCCCTTGCGGTCGCCGTGGATGAGCGAGTGGTGCGCCCAGGTCACCGTGGTACCCGACAGAAGCAGGATGACGGTGTTGTAGAGCGGCAGATGGAAGGGGTCGAGAACTTCGAGGCCCTTGGGCGGCCAGACGCCGCCGGTGAAGGCGGTACGGGCGTATTGATGGACCTCGCCCGGAAACAGGCTGGCGTCGAAGAAGGCCCAGAACCAGGCGACGAAGAACATCACCTCGGAGGCGATGAACATGATCATGCCGTAGCGCAGATGCAGCGACACGACACGGGTGTGGTGTCCCTCATGCGCCTCCTTGATCGTATCCGACCACCAGGCGAACATCGTGTAGATGACGATCAGCAGGCCGATGAAGAACAGCCATGGATTGGCGACATTGAAACCGAAGATCGGGAAATCGCCGCCCTTGAGGTATTGCATGTAACAGACGCCGCCGAACGCGGTCACCAGCGCCCCGACGGAGCCCAGGAAAGGCCACGGGCTCGGGTCGACAAGGTGGTAGTCATGTTGTGGTTTTGCGTGTGCGTCTGCCATATCAACCCCCGAGGCTTGCTTCGGTATCTGAAATCTTGTTGCGGTGGCCGTCGGCCGGCACCGATGATGCGACCGGCTTGGTCTTGTCGACCGGGAACATCGTGTAGGACAGGGTAATCGTCGTCAGATCCTTCAATTCCGGCGCGTTGACGATGTCGGGATCGACATAGAAGACGACCGGCATGTCCAGTGTCTCGCCCGGCTTCAGCGTCGTGTCGGTGAAGCAGAAACACTCGACCTTGTTGAAGTAAGGTCCGGCCAGTTCCGGCTGCACGTTGAAGGTGGCGCGTCCAGTGATGGGACGGCTGAATTTGTTGGTCGCGCTGAAATGCGCCTCGGCGGTTTCGCCGATCTTGATGGTGATCGAGCGAGCGACCGGCTGGAATTGCCAGGGAACGCCGGCGGTGTTGGCGTCGAAGCGGATGGTGATGTCGCGATCGAGCACCCGATCGGCATATTGCTGGGTCGCCCGTTTGACGGTGCCGCCGTAGCCTGTCGCCTGGCAGAACATCGCGTAGAGCGGCACCGCGGCGTAGGCCATGCCGATCATGCCGCCGAAGAACGCGATGCAGACGCCGGCGACGACGCGGTTCGTATTCTTCTTCTTAGGATCGGTGACTGTTTGCCTGGTCATGTTAAGCTCACATCGAGCCGGGGAAACTGTGACCAAATTTCACGATGGTCGCGACGTAGAATATGACGACCAGCGCCGCCAGCGCGAAACCGATTGCGGCCGAGCGATTGCGGCGGGCCTTCTGCTGACGTTCGGTCAACGTGACCAGTTCAAGCTTCTTTTTGGCCATGCTCATGCTCCACCAATGGTCAGCGCGCGCGCGACGACACAATCGCCAAGGTAGGCGGCGAAGATGGCGAAGAGATAGAGCAGCGAATAGCCGAACAAGGCCTTGGCCGGCTTCATCGCCCGGTCGTCATCGGCCATTTGCAGCACCTTCCACGCATACCAGACGAAGCCGGCGCCGAGCAGCAATGCAACGACGCCATAGACCGGCGTGGTGAACCCGAGAACCCAGGGCAGCACGCCAACCGGCGCGAGGACCAGCGCATAGGCAAAGATCTGGCGTCTGGTCGAGGCCTGACCGGCGACATTCGGCATCATCGGAATGCCTGCCTTGGCGTAGTCCTCCGACTTGAACAGCGCGAGCGCCCAGAAATGTGGCGGCGTCCACAGGAAGATGACCAGGAACAGCACCAAGCTTTCGAGGCTGACCGATCCGGTTACCGCCGCCCAGCCTATGACCGGCGGAATGGCACCGGCAGCCCCGCCGATGACGATGTTCTGCGGCGTCCAGCGCTTCAGCCACATCGTATAGATGACGGCATAGAAAAAGATGGTGAAGGCCAGAAGCGATGCTGCCAACCAGTTGACCAGCACGCCGAGCGTCATCACCGACAGAACCGACAGCACCAGCCCGAAACTCAATGCCTCGCCTGGCCGGATACGGCCGGCCGGCACGGGACGGCCGGCGGTGCGCGTCATCACCGCATCGATGTCTGCGTCATACCACATGTTGAGCGCACCGGAGGCGCCGGCGCCGATGGCAATAGCCAGGATCGCGATCACCGCCAGCAGCGGATTGATGGTCACCGGAGCGGCGACCATGCCGACAAACGCAGTGAACACCACCAGCGACATGACGCGCGGCTTCAGCAGGGCGAAGAAATCGCCCGCCGTCGCTTCCGACATGCGGAAGCCCGGCTCGTCAATCAGTCTGTCTTCGGCAAGGGCCATGCGTACTTAAAGTCCATCATTCCGTTGGCCAAAACCGCCGGTCGGCCGGCGGCTCCGTATTAAAGGAGGCAACCGCCTACTTGATCTTCGGCAACTGTTCCCACTGGTGGAACGGCGGCGGCGAAGGCAGTTGCCATTCCAGCGTGGTCGCACCCTCGCCCCAAGGATTGGCGCCGGCGACCCGCTTCTTCTGGAACGCCTCGAAGACGCCGAACAGGAAGATGACGACGCCGATAGCCGAGATGTACGAGCCGTAGGACGACACCATGTTCCAGCCGGCGAAGGCATCCGGATAGTCGATATAGCGACGCGGCATACCGGAAAGGCCGAGGAAGTGCTGCGGGAAAAAGACTAGGTTGACGCCGACAAAAGTGACCCAGAAGTGGGTGTTCGCGATCACCGGCGAATACATGTAGCCGGTCATTTTCGGGAACCAGTAGTACCAGCCGGCGAAGATCGCGAAGACCGCGCCCAGCGACAGCACGTAATGGAAGTGCGCGACCACGAAATAGGTATCGTGCAGCGGGCGGTCGAGGCCGGCATTGGCCAACTGCACACCGGTGACGCCGCCAACAGTGAACAGGAAGATGAAGCCGATCGCCCACAGCATCGGGGTCTTGAGCGAAATCGACCCGCCCCACATAGTGGCGATCCACGAGAAGATCTTCACACCCGTCGGCACCGCGATGACCATGGTGGCGAAGACGAAATAGCGCTGGGTATCGAGCGACAGGCCCGTCGTGTACATGTGGTGGGCCCAGACGATGAAGCCCACCGCACCGATGGCAACCATCGCATAGGCCATGCCGAGATAGCCAAACACCGGTTTCCTCGAAAAGGTCGAGATGATATGGCTGATGATACCGAAACCCGGCAGGATCAGAATGTAGACCTCCGGATGGCCAAAGAACCAGAACAGGTGCTGGAACAGGATCGGATCGCCGCCGCCGTCCGGGGCGAAGAAGGTGGTGCCGAAATTGCGGTCGGTCAAAAGCATGGTGATGCCGCCGGCCAGCACCGGCAACGACAGAAGCAGCAGGAAGGCGGTAATCAGCACAGACCAGGCGAAAAGCGGCATCTTGTGCATGGTCATGCCGGGCGCGCGCATGTTGAAGATGGTGGTGATGAAGTTGATGGCGCCAAGAATCGAGGAGGCGCCGGCGATGTGGATTGACAGGATCGCCAGGTCCATGGCCGGTCCGGGCTGGCCCGATGTCGACAATGGCGGATAAAGCGTCCAGCCGCCGCCGACGCCGTAGGCGCCGGGCGCACTCGGGACGAAGGCCGAGAAAATCAGCAGGATGAAAGCCGGCGGCAGCAGCCAGAACGAGACGTTGTTCATGCGCGGGAAGGCCATATCCGGCGCGCCGATCATGATCGGCACCATCCAGTTGGCAAAGCCGCCGATCAGCGCCGGCATCACCATGAAGAAGATCATGATCAGCGCATGCGCGGTGGTGAAAGCATTGTACATGCTCTTGCCCCCGTCGATGGCGGCGTCGCCATTCATGCCGTAGACCATCTGCGCCAGGCCAGTGAATATCTGGATGCCCGGCTCCTGCAATTCCATGCGCATGACGACCGACAAGGCGCCACCGATGCAGCCCGCCATGATCGCGAAGATCAGATAAAGCGTACCGATGTCCTTGTGGTTGGTCGAATACACCCACCGGACCCAGCCATGATACGGCTTGTGGTCGTGGTCGTCGTGAGCTGCAGCGTGCGCCATGGTCGGCTCCGTTCCCTGAATCTTTTCTGGTCGCGGCATCAATTGCCGGCGGCCGCTACCTTGTTCGTGCCATCGACCTCGGCCATCAGCGCCTTGTTGGCGCCGGGAAGGTCGGTTTTGGCTGCCGCCAGCCAGGTCTTGTATTGTGCATCGGAGACGACGCGAATGGCGATCGGCATGAAGGCGTGGTCCTTGCCGCAGAGTTCCGAGCACTGGCCGTAATAGAGGCCTTCCTTGTCCGCCTTGAACCAGACCTCGTTGATGCGGCCCGGCACCGCATCGGTCTTGATGCCGAAGGACGGCATGGCAAAGGCGTGAATGACGTCGGTCGCCGTCACCAGCACGCGGGTCATGGTGCTGACCGGCACCACCATCTCATTGTCGACGGCGAGCAGGCGCGGATACGCGGCGCGATCTTCCTTGCCGGCAGCAGCCCTGTCGGCATCCTGAAGGATCGCGGAATTAAAGGAAAGCGTGTTGTCGACCTGGTATTCGTAGTCCCAGTTCCACTGATTGCCGGTCGCCTTGACGGTCAGCTTGGCTTCTTCCGGCGGCGTGTATTGCGCGGTCAGCAGTTGGAACGAGGGAATGGCGAGACAGAGCAGGATGACGACGGGACCGACAGTCCAGATGACCTCGATCAGCGTGTTGTGGCTGGTGCGCGACGGCGTCGGGTTGACGCTCGCCCGGAACCGCAAAATGCAGTAGGCAATCAGGAAAAGCACCAAGGCGGTGATCACAATGATGAACGCGAACGAGTAGTTCCCGAACCACTCGATCTGCCGCATAATGTCGGTCGCCGGAGGCTGAAAACTGGTTTCCCAAGGTTGGGGCTGGGCTGCATGAGCGGATGCAGCGGCAAACAACGTGGCGGCGGCACTAGCTACGATTTTGGCGGTTGCCAGGAATTTTCTCATCGCCCTCGTCATCTCCCAGTTCCTCGCGATCGGACCGCAAGAATGTCGAACAATGGCCGGGACGGGAATCCCGGACAATTCAAGGCTGGTTCAAACCATACTCTATTTGCCTCCGCAAGAAAGGAGCGCCGGAACCCGTGCGGCATTTTTGCGCGCAAGCGCGGCGCTGGCTTCGTGCGGTGACGGCTCGCCGCGAATCACCAGAGCGGCATCCGGGTAGAATGAGCCGCGCGGCGTGCGGAGCCGTCGCAATTAGGGCGAAATTGGCACTGAAAAGCGCATTGTCGCCTGTGTCGGGGCAGATCGCCGGGGTCTCGTCCTTTACTTGGGTTTAGTGCGGCTTAAAGTGCCGTGATTCGCAATGGAGCCGTCATGAACCCTTGGCTTTCGAGAACCTTGGCGAAGGTCATCTTTGTTGCCGCCGCAATAGCCTTGTCCGGCGCCGGCCTGGCCAATGCCGCGCAGCCAAGCGGCACGGTGAAGTCAACGCATGGGGCGTGGTCGATCATCTGCGATACGCCCGCCGGTGCTACATCCGAACAATGCGTGATGATGCAGAACGTCGTCGCCGAGGACCGTCCGGAAATGGGTCTTTCCGTCGTCGTGCTGCGCACAGCCGACAACAAGGCCGAAATCCTGCGTGTGCTGGCGCCGCTCGGCGTGCTGTTGCCGAACGGCCTCGGCCTCAATGTCGACGGCAAGGATATCGGCCGCGCCTATTTCGTGCGCTGTTTCCAGGACGGCTGCTATGCCGAGGTCATCCTGGAAAAGCCGCTGCTCGACACGCTGAAGACCGGTACGTCCGCCACCTTCATCGTCTTCCAGACGCCGGAAGAGGGCATCGGCATTCCCGTCGACCTCAAGGGTTTCGCCGACGGCTTCGCCGCCCTGCCTTGAGCCTGGGTCTTGTAGCACGATCCAGTGATGTTGACCGGCCGAGGTCACGGCAAATCTCATTTCAGATTGTCTGTGCGGGCCTTCGCGCCTACATCGTGGGAAACAATCCTCCTGCGAATGGACCTGCCATGAACAGCCTGATCGGCCAATTTGACATTTCCGACGATCGCATCAAGCAAATCGTTGCCGAGACTATTAACGGCGCCGACGACGGCGAACTGTTTCTCGAATATAGCGAAAGCGAATCGCTGATGTTCGACAATGGCAAGCTGAAGACCGCGAATTTCAACACCGACCAGGGTTTCGGCCTGCGCGCCGTCGCCGGCGAAGCCAGCGGCTACGCCCATTCCAGCGATCTCTCCGAAGCCTCGCTGCTGCGCGCCGCCGATGCCGTTTCGACGGTGAAGAGCGGCTATTCCGGCACGCTTGCCGCAGCGCCTGCCCGCACCAACCGCCACCTCTACGGCGACGGAAACCCTATCCCCTCGCCTTCCTTCGAGGCCAAGGCCAAGCTGCTTCAGGAAATCGATGCATGGCTGCGGGCCGAGGATCCGCGCGTCAGGCAGGTGACGGCGTCGCTCGCCGCCTCCTGGCAGCATGTCGAGATCATGCGCGCCGACGGCCAGATGGTGCGCGACATCCGTCCGCTGGTCAGGATCAACGTGTCGGTGGTGGTCGGCGACGGCGACCGCCAGGAGAGCGGCTCCTACGGCATGGGAGGCCGCAAGGATTTTGGTGAATTCCTGATCGAGGACAGCTGGCGGCACGCGGCCAAGGAGGCATTGCGGCAAGCGCTGGTCAATCTCGAAGCGGTTCCAGCACCTGCCGGCACTTTCGACATCGTGCTGTCGAGCGGCTGGCCGGGCGTCATGTTGCACGAGGCCGTCGGCCACGGGCTGGAAGGCGATTTCAACCGCAAGAAGACGTCGGCCTTTGCCGGCCTGCTTGGCCAGCAGGTGGCAGCGAAAGGCGTCACCGTCGTTGATGACGGCACCCTGCCCGAGCGGCGTGGCTCGCTTACCGTCGACGATGAGGGCACGCCATCGGCCCATAACGTGCTGATCGACGATGGCAAGCTGGTCGGCTACATGCAGGACCGCCAGAACGCCCGGCTGATGGGCATGAAAGCCACCGGCAACGGGCGACGCCAAGGTTACGCGCACGAGCCTATGCCGCGCATGACCAACACCTACATGACAGCGGGCGACATGGAGCCGGACGAGATCATCGCCTCGGTCAAGAACGGCATCTATGCCGTGTCGTTCGGTGGCGGCCAGGTTGACATCACTTCGGGCAAGTTCGTGTTCGGCTGCACCGAAGCCTACATGATCGAGAACGGCAAGGTGACGCAACCGATCAAGGGCGCCATGCTGATCGGCAACGGGCCGGATGCCATGCATCGTGTGGCGATGATCGGCAACGACATGAAGCTCGACACCGGCATCGGCATGTGTGGCAAGGCCGGACAGGGCGTGCCGGTCGGCGTCGGCCAGCCGCATCTCAGGATGAACCAGATGACAGTCGGCGGCACCAGGGTTTGATGGAGTTGACGACGAATTATCGCCGCTCCGGAACAACCAATCCCCGCCGCCCACTGCCTTGTCATCGCTTTAAGTAGGAGTAGCTTGCGCCTTGAATTTGCGGAGAGCTTCGACTATCTTACATTCGTCTTACACCTAAGGACGTGCGCAGATGGCTGCCGCAAAGAAGCTCGTAACTACGGTCTCGACCAAGGGACAGGTCATCCTGCCCAGCGCGATCCGGAAACGGAGGGAATGGCATGCCGGCACACGCCTTCTGGTCGAGGATACCCCGGAGGGCGTGCTACTGAAGCCTGCGCCAGTCTTCGCCGAGACACGGCCAGAGGACGTGTTTGGATCGCTGCGCTATAGTGGCAGGCCGAAGACGTTGGAGGAAATGGACGCGGGCGTGCTCGCCGAAGCGCGGCGGCGCCATGCTCGCAATTGATACCAACCTGATCGTCCGCTACCTGACGGGCGATCACCCGTCGCAGTCTTCCCGCGCCCGGGCGCTGATCGATAGCCAGCCGGTCTTTGTCGCCGTCACGGTGATGCTGGAAGTCGAATGGGTGTTGCGCAGCGCCTACGGTTTTGCGCCGCTTGAAATCGCCCGTACGCTACGGGTGTTTAGCGGGCTTCCCACGGTAGAGGTGGAAGACGGGGCGGTCGTGTCGTCCGCGCTCGACCTCTCGGAACAGGGGTTGGATTTCGCTGATGCGCTGCATCTGGGCAAGTCCGCTCACTGCGCTGGCTTCGCGACTTTTGACCGCAAGTTCGTCAGGGCCGCGAAGGCGGCCGGATACGAACGCGTGCAAGAAGCATAGCAGCTCACAGCGGCCCAGCGCGGCACAAAAGCGCGCCACAGGGTCAGCCTGGTTTCAGGCATAGATGCCGGAGCGGACTGCCTCCAGATAGGCAAGCACCTTGTCCGTCTTGCCTTCGCGAACCAGATCGTAGGCGGTCTTTCCGGCCCAACCGGGGATCGGCTGATGCTTGAACCAGATCGCCGCACGATGTTCATCACCGGCCATCTCGCCGGCCATCGCCAGGATACGGACGATGGGACTCAATGCGGCGTCGACCTTGCGCGCACCGGACTCGGCGGCAAGCGTGTTGCGCGCGAGACCGGTCAGCCCCGCCAGTTCTGTCGTATTGACCCCTAGCAGTTCAGCGACCCGCCTTGGCGAGAGAAACGGCGCCCGCTCCTCGCCGAAGCACGATGGCGAAATTTCGAAGGCTGCGGTGCTCGTGGCAATTCCCTAGCACGGTCTGAACGACGTGCGCTAAAAATGTGCTTTTTTGGTGCGCGTTTCAGGCCCTGGCTGCTAGCGTCTTCGTCTCGGCTTCTCCAACAGCGCCACGGCCTCGACATGCGGCGACCACAGGAACTGGTCGATCGGCGTCACGCTCTTCAGGGTATAGCCGCCGTCCATGAGGATGCGTAGGTCCCGCGCCAGCGTTACCGGATTGCAAGACACCGCAGCGACGAGCGGCACGTAGGAGCGCGCGATCTGCTTCGACTGGTCCTCGGCGCCGGCGCGAGGCGGGTCGAAGACAACGCCGTCAAAGGCATTCAACTCCTTGAATGTGAGCGGCCTCCGGAACAGGTCGCGACGTTCGCCGGTCACCCGCTTCAGGCCGCTGGCGAAACGGAATGCCCGGTCGAGCGCCGCGAGTGCTGCCGCATCGCCTTCCACCGCATGAACCTCCGATCTTGCGGCCAGGCGCAGCGCGAAGCTGCCGCAGCCGGCGAACAGATCGGCGACCTTTTTGGCGCGCGCGAAATGCTGGCCGACAATGTTGGCCATCGCCTGTTCGGCAGCCTCGGTCGCCTGCAGGAAAGCGCCCGGAGGCACTGCGACGGCGACGCCACCAAACAGGACGACCGGTTTGTTTGGTTCGATAATGATCTCGCCGTCGACCGACAGCCTGGCCAGCCCCTCGGCGATGACGAAGTTGGAAGCGACGCGGCGCTGGTTCTCGCCGAGCTTGCCGGAATCGTGAACCGCGACATCGAGGCCGGAACCGGTCACCGTCACCGCCATGTGGAACGATTTGGTCGTGGTGCAGATCAGTCCGGCAAGCATCCTCAAACGGTCGAGCGCAGCGACGATCTGCGGCGCCGAGATCGGGCATTCCTCGATCGAGATGATCTCGGATGACAGCGCGCGAACGAAGCCGAACTGCATTCCCGCCTCGCTCCGCCGGGCGGTGAAGACGACGCGGCGGCGCGTGTGCGGCGCGCACGGCACCAGCGCCCCGACATCGCAAGCGATGCCCTTGCTCTTCAGCGCATGCACGACCTTTTCGCGCTTCCACCGGTGATAGGCTTCAGTCTCGAGATGCTGGACGGCGCAGCCGCCGCATGCGCCGAAATGCCGGCACGGCGGATCGACCCGCAACGGCGAAGCCTCAACGACCGACATCAAGGTGGCGCGATCTTTCTCCCGCGCGGCGGTGACGACCTCTCCCGGCAGCGCGAACGGAATGAAAATCTCGCCGGTTTCCGTCTCGGCGATGCCGTCGCCCTGCGAGCCCAACCTTGCGATCGTGAAACGGGTGCTCATCGCTTCTGGGTCTCGACGTCCTTGATGCCGCCGAGCAGGAACTCGCGGTTGCCGTCGCCGCCCTCTATCGGTGACAGATGAAGCCCCAGCGAGCGCCAGCCGGGAATGGCATCGAGCCAGTCCTGCATCAGGCCGGCAATGCGCGCCGCATCATAGGGGTCCTTAAGCAGGCCGCCCTTGCCGATCGCCTCGCGGCCGGCCTCGAATTGCGGCTTGACCAGAAACACAGCTTTTGCGCCATTCCTGGCCAAGGCAAGCGCCGGCGGCAGCGCCAGTTTCAGCGATATGAAGCTGACATCCGAGACGATGAAATCCGGCACACGGCCGCCGAGATCGGCGGCCGATAGTTGGCGCGCATTCAGGCCTTCAATTACCGTCACGCGCGGATCGCCGGCAATGTCGGAGTGCATCTGGCCGTGCCCGACATCGATCGCGGTGACATGCGCCGCGCCGCGTTCGAGCAGCACCTGCGTAAAGCCCCCGGTCGAGGCGCCGACATCGAGCGCTTCGCTGCCGGTGGGGTCGAGGGCGAAATGCTCGAGACCAGCCTTCAGCTTCAGTGCGGCGCGCGACACGTAACCCTGCGCCGGATCGTCAACGACAATGTTGCACTCAGGCAGAACGGCCTGGCCCGGCTTGAGGGCGACGATGCCATCGACCGTCACGGTGCCGCGCTCGACCGCGTCGCGGGCACGCGAGCGGCTGGCAAACAGACCGCGCTGGACGAGCAATTCGTCGAGCCGCTGGCGTATGCTGGCTGGCGGAAGGGAAGTCATCGGCCTTCATGGCGAATGCCAACGATGATGGCAAGGATATTGGCGATGAGACAATGCATAGTTGGCAACGGGTGAACGCATCAAGCCACTCCGCTGTTTGTCGAACCTCGCACGAGATCCGACGCAATGCTAAGAAAGAGATGCCGTTTAGCCGTCGAAACGTGGAGGAGGAAACATGCTGACGGGAACCTGCCACTGCGGCGCAGCCCACTGGACCCTGGAGGGCGATCCCGGTTCGATCACTGCCTGCAATTGCACACTTTGCCGTCGCTACGGCACGCTCTGGGCTTATGACCATGTCGACGAACGCATCCGCCTTGCCGGGCCCGTAAGCGCCTATCGGCGCGTCGGAAAGGCTCATCCTTCGCTTGAGATTCTCTTCTGCCCAACCTGCGCTTGCGTCCTGGCCTGGCGCGGTTTGCATCCCGATGCGGCTGGGCGCTACCGCATCGCCGTCAATGTGAGGCTTGCGCCGCCCGAGGCCGTCGCCGATCTCCCGATCGACCATTTCGATGGTCTCGATGCATTCGAGGATTTGCCGAGAGATGGTCGCTGTGTGCGGGATATGTGGTTCTAGTTTCTAGAGTCTCTTCGGGATCATGCTTTAGAATATGGTCCGCGAAACCCGCCGTTCGACGGCCGGCGTCAGACCGTCGCTGCTGTCGCCGAACACCTGCGGGCGCGGCCGGTCAACGGAAATTGACGCCTTCGGTGAGGTATCTGGCATGACGACAAATTGCGGCGCCTGCTTGTAGGAAAAGCCGCCACGGATCTCCCCGATCTTGCCGGCGACGATGCCCATCACCGCCTCTTCGAGTTTGCGGTCGTAGCGCGTTTCGGCCCCGGCCGACGCGGCGAAGATGGCCGCAAGCGCGATGCCGCCCAAAAGCGATCTCATTGGTCTTCTTTCCCCTGCCTGGTTGCCTTCTAGCAGGGCAGCGTTGAAGAACGGCCAAAGGACACGGTAAGCAAATCGCCAAACGGCAGCGTAAACAGCAGGTTACGACTGTTCGCCGGCAATTTGATTCAGGCAGTTGAGATATTGATTCAGGCTAGCATCTTGCAGCCAAGTTGAATCGCTTCGGCGTCGCCGGAAATGCGTCTAAAAACTAGGCGCGCTGGGCCTGCGCGGTATGCCCCAGCGCCACGAACACGGTGCGCACGATGCCGGCGCTGTCCAGCCCGGCATCGGCATACATCTTTTCCGGCTTGGCATGGTCGACAAATGTGTCGGGCAGCACCAGCGGGCGCACCTTCAAGCCGCTCTCCAGCAGCCCTTCATGGGCCAGGAACTGCAGCACATGGCTGGCGAAGCCGCCGACCGCGCCCTCTTCCACCGTCACCAGCACCTCGTGTGAACGGGCCAGCCGCCGGATCAGGTCCTCGTCGAGCGGCTTGGCAAAACGGGCATCGGCGACCGTGGTCGAAAGCCCGGCCGCGCCAAGCTCCTCGGCCGCGGCCAGGCAATCCTGCAGCCTGGTGCCGAAGGAAAGCAGCGCAACCTTGGTGCCCTCCCTGACGATCCGGCCCTTGCCGATCTCCAATACCGAGCCGCGTTGCGGCATCTCGACACCAACGCCGTTGCCGCGCGGGTAGCGGAAGGCGATCGGGCCGTCATCGTAGCTTGCAGCGGTGCGTACCATATGGCGCAGCTCGGCCTCATCGGCCGCGGCCATGACGACGAAACCGGGCAGCGTCGCCAGGAAGGTCGTGTCGAAGGCGCCGCAATGGGTGGCACCATCGGCGCCGACGAAGCCGGCGCGATCGATCGGAAAGCGCACCGGCAATTTCTGGATCGCCACGTCGTGGACGACCTGGTCGTAGGCGCGCTGCAGAAAGGTCGAGTAGATCGCCGCGAAAGGCTTGAAGCCTTCCGTGGCAAGACCGGCGGCGAAGGTCACCGCATGTTGCTCGGCGATGCCGACATCGAAGGTCCTCGCCGGAAACGCTTCGCCGAACAGGTCAAGCCCGGTGCCGTTCGGCATGGCGGCGGTGATGGCGACGATGCGGTCGTCCTCTCGGGCCTCCTGGATCAGGCTTTCGGCAAACACCTTGGTGTAGCTCGGCGCATTGGCGGGCGCCTTGGTCTGGGCGCCGGTGATGACGTCGAATTTGTTGACGCCATGATATTTGTCGGCCGCTGCCTCGGCCGGGGCGTAGCCCTTGCCTTTCTGGGTCACGACGTGGATCAGCACCGGGCCGTCGGCATTGTCGCGGACGTTCTTCAGCACCGGGATCAGGTGCTCGAGGTTGTGACCGTCGATCGGGCCGATGTGGTAGAACCCCATTTCCTCGAACAACGTGCCGCCGGTGACGTAACCGCGCGCATGCTCGACCGCTCGCTTGATGGCGCGATCGGCGCGCTCGCCGAGATACGACGTCAGCTTCTTGCCGAAATCGCGCAAGCCCAGATAGGTCTTGCCCGACGCCAGACGGGCCAGATAGGCGCTCATTGCGCCGGTCGGCGGAGCGATCGACATATCGTTGTCGTTCAAGATGACGATCAGCCGGGCATCGAGTGCGCCGGCATTGTTCATCGCCTCATAGGCCATGCCGGCCGACATGGCGCCGTCGCCGATGACGGCAATGACATTGTTGCGGCCATCGGACAGATCGCGCGCCATCGCCATGCCGAGGCCGGCTGAAATCGAGGTCGAGGAGTGGGCTGCGCCGAACGGATCGTATTCGCTCTCGACGCGACGGGTGAAGCCGGACAGGCCGCCCTCCTGGCGCAGCGTGCGGATGCGGTCGCGGCGGCCGGTCAGGATCTTGTGCGGATAGGCCTGGTGGCCGACGTCCCAGATCAGCCGGTCGTCCGGCGTGTTGAAGACGTAGTGCAGCGCGACGGTCAACTCGACCACGCCAAGGCCGGCGCCGAGATGGCCGCCGGTGTGGGAAACGACGTCGATCAGTTCGGCGCGAAGCTCTGACGCAAGCTGCGGCAGGTCGCCTTCGGCAAGCGTGCGCAAATCGGCTGGGACGCGGACCTTGTCGAGAAGCGGCGTATCGGGCTTTGCGTTCACTGTTTGCGAGCCTGGTCAGATTTTCTGTTCATCGTGAAATATGCCGCTGGCCGGCGAATGTAAATGTGGCGGTAACGCGCATCAGCTTTCGGGCAGCGGGATGAACTCTTGCTCGTCTCCAGGAACGATATCGAAGCGGCCTGTCTTCCATTCTTCTTTCGCCTGCTCGATGCGTTCCTTTGAGGACGATACGAAATTCCACCAGATATAGCGTTTCGAACCGAGCGAGGCGCCGCCAAACAGCATGAAATGGGCGCCGCGTTCCGATGAGACAACGATTTCGTCGCCGGGCCGGAAGACCAGCAGCCGCTCGGCCGGAAAGCGGTCACCGGATATCGAAACCTCGCCTTCCAGCGTATAGATGGCGCGCTCCTCGGCATCGGCCGGGATTTTCACGCTGGCACCCGGCGCCAGCCTGAGATCGGCATAAAGCGTGTCCGAAGCGGTGGCGACCGGGGAGCGCAGTCCGGAAAACGCACCGATGATCACACGGCCGCTGACCCCCTCGGCCTCGACTTCGGGCAGGCGCAGGGCTGCGGTGTTCTCGAAGACCGGCGCGACCTCCTCCTTGCCGTCCGGCAGCGCCAGCCATGTCTGCAGGCCGGAAACCGACATCGGCGCGCCGCGCAGTTCTTCCGGCGTGCGCTCCGAATGGACGATGCCACGGCCGGCGGTCATCAAATTCACGTCCCCGGGCTGGATTACCATCTCGGTGCCGAGCGAATCGCGGTGCCTGATCTTGCCGTCGAACAGGTAAGTCACCGTAGACAGGCCGATATGTGGGTGCGGACGCACGTCGAGCGCCTGGCCCGCTCGCAGAACGGCTGGACCCATGCGGTCGAAGAAGATGAAGGGTCCGACCAGCCGGCGCCTGGCCGTCGGCAAGGCGCGGCGAACCTGAAATCCGCCAATATCCTTGGCATTCGGAATGACCATCAGCTCGATCTGATCGCTGGCGAAGGCATCGCCCATCTGCGGATCGTTTCCGGGAAAGAAGCTCACGCGGTCCCCTCAGGCGAAGCGAAGTGCGGATTTGGCCTTCGCCTTGGCCGCCACCTCTTCGCGATTGCGCGGATGCTGCGTCGTCTCGAGGCTGTCGAGCAATTCGCGCGCCGAGGCGGCAATGGCCTCGACGGCATGGTCGAACGCATGCTGGTTCTGTTTCGACGGCCGCGTCGTTCCGCTCAGCTTGCGGACAAACTGAAGTGCGGCATCGCGGACCTCGTCATTGGTTGCCGGCGGATCGAAATTGAACAGGGTCTTGATGTTTCTGCACATCCTTCGCAATCTCCTCTCGTCCTGGAGCCGTTTCAAACGGGATGAGTTTTACCCTCAATCGTGATGATGTCCAAAGCCGGTAAGCAAAATTGTCGTTCGACGCCGCGCCTCAATCCGCGTCCAACGGCTCTGTCCCCACCGGCTTGCCGTCACGCGACAGCCTGATTTTCTCGACCTTGTCCTCGGCCGCCTTCAGCAGCCGGTCGCAATGCGCCTTCAGCGCCTCGCCGCGCTCGTAGATGCGGATCGACTGGTCGAGCGGAACGTCGCCGCGCTCCAGATCGTCGACGATCCTCTCCAGCGCCTCGAGCGCCTGCTCGAAGCTCATCGCCTTGACGTCCTCGTTGGTCTCACCAGCCATCATCTATCCCTTCATCAGCCGCCCAACATGGGCGGCGACTGAAAATGCCAATCCCTGCAGATCGTAGCCGCCCTCGAGCACGCTGACGAGCCGGTTGCGGCTATGGCGCCCGGCTCGTTCGAGCAACTGGCCGGTCGCCCAGTCGAAATCATCCTCAGTCAGGTTGATCTCGGCCAGCGGATCGCGGTGGTGGGCATCGAAACCGGCGGAGATGATGATGAGATCGGGCGCAAAATTGTCGAGCGCCGGCAGGATGCGTGACAGAAAGGCGTCGCGAAAACTATCGCTGCCGCTCTGCGGCGCCAGCGGCGCGTTGACGATGTTGCCGGCGCCGGTTTCGCTCACAGCCCCGGTTCCCGGGTAAAGCGGCATCTGGTGTGTCGAGCAATAGAGCACCGATGGATCGTCCCAGAAAATGTCCTGCGTGCCGTTGCCGTGATGTACATCCCAGTCGACGACGGCGACACGGTCGGCGCCATGGTTCTTCTGCGCGTAGCGTGCCGCGATCGCGGCGGTGTTGAACAGGCAAAAACCCATGGAGGTGGTCTTTTCGGCATGATGGCCGGGCGGCCGTGCGGCGACGAAGACGTTTTCGGCACGGCCGGTGAAGACGTCGTCGACCGCGGCGTTGGCTGCGCCGATCGCGGTCACGGCCGCCTGCCAGCTCTTCGGGCTGGCGGTGGTGTCGGCATCGATACGGGCGATGCCGGTGTCCGGTATCGCTGCACGGACCCGTTTGACGAATTCGGGCGGATGTGCGTAGAGGATGGTTGCCTCGTTGCCTTCCGGCGCCTGGACGCGATCGAGCGCCGCGAACGCCTCGTCGTCAAGCACACGCTCTATGGCGCGCAAACGGTCCGGCCGCTCCGGATGACCGGGCGGTGTTATGTGCTCGAGGAAAATCGGGTGGGTATAAAGTCGCGTGACCATGCCCCGATATAGGCGCGCCTCGCCGCTTTGGCCATGTTTTCGCGCGCTGGTGAGGCGATGTTCAACAGGGTTTAGGCAACCGGCGTCGGCTGAGCCCACCGCGAGCCGCCTGGGATCGGCGAAAAGAATGACCTCAGGCCGGTGATCGGTCAATCTGGGGCTGCTTCGCTGACGATCGATCAGGCTTAGGCAGCTTGCCGGTGCGATTGAGCAGCCCTTCCAGAAGAACCTTGAACGCCTTCACTGCCTTCTTCGACGTCGCTTCGGGATCGTTCGAATTTGCGATCCACTGCGCCCCATGCAACGAAGCGCCGCTGACCAGCCTTGCCGCGGCTTCGGGATCGACGGCGAGAATTGTCCCCTCGTCGCTCAGTCTTTGCAGGCTCTCCGTCATCGAGCGGATGCATGTGCTCTGGCTTGGCCATTGCGATGGATCGCCGAGCACCGCCGGCCCGTCACGAAGCACGATACGCTGGATCTCCGGCTCCAGCGCCATCTCGATATAGGCGGTGCATTCGTCGACAAAGCCCTGCCAGAGATTGCCCGGCTTGGCCGAAACGACCTTCAGCCGGGCTGCCATTTCGGCGTCGATCTCGGCGATAACCGCCTGGAGTAGGCCCTTCTTGTCGCCGAAGTGATGATAGAGCGCACCGCGCGTCAGCCCGGCCGATGCCGTGAAGTCATCCATCGAGGCTTCGGCATAGCCGAGCGTGCCGAAGGCCTGGCGCGCCGCTCCGATCAGCTTGGCGCGGGTTTCGGCAATCATCTCCTTGCGTGGTCTATGCATGCTCTGGCCCTATTACCATACGTCTCGTATGCCAATTGACATACGCCGCGTATGATCTATTTAAACTCATACGCTACGTATGTAATCGCCGAACCGGCCGTTGTCGAGGAGCCAGACCATGCAAAATCCCTATTCCCAGATCTTTCGCGCGTCGGGCGCCAAGGGCTTTGCCGCCGCCGGCTTCGTTGCCCGGCTGCCGATGGCCATGGCTCCGATCGGGATCGTCGCGATGCTGTCGCAGACCGATGGCGAATACTGGCTGGCCGGTGCCGTCTCCGCGACATATGCGCTGGCCAACGCTTTTGTCGCCCCGCAGGTATCGCGACTGGTGGACCGCCTCGGCCAGACGCGGATTGTGGTGCCGACCACCATGATTTCCACGCTCGCTTTTGCGATCCTGATTGCAGCGGCCAATCAGCATTGGCCGATATGGACGCTATTCGTCTCGGCGCTGCTCGCCGCCATCATGCCCAGCATACCGGCAATGGTGCGCGCACGCTGGACCGAGATTTTTCGCAACCGCCCCGAGTTGAACACGGCGTTCGCCTTCGAGTCGGCGGCGGACGAACTGGTGTACATCGCCGGCGCATCGCTGTCGGTAGGGCTGAGCGTCGCGCTTTTCCCGGAAGCGGGAGTGCTCGCGAGCACATTGTTCCTCGCCTTCGGTTCGACGGCCTTCATCCTGCAGCGTTCGACCGAACCGCGAGCCCGACCGGTGGAACACGGTTCGGGCGGCTCGGCAATCCGGCTGCGGCCGGTCCAGATCATCACCTTGGCCCTGATCTTCATCGGCGCGACCTTCGCCACCACGGAGGTGAGCACCGTGGCGATCACGAAGGAGCTTGCCCAGCCGGGCGCCGCCAGCTTCGTCATCGGCGTCTACGCGCTCGGATCGTTCGTCGTCGGCATCATCATCGGCGCCCTGAACCTGAAAGTGCCGCTGCAGATTCAGCTTGCCATCGCAATCGCCATCATTGCGCTTACCTCGCTGCCGCTGCTCGTCGCCGACACCGTGCCGCTGCTGGCACTGGCCGTCTTCGTCAGCGGCGTGGCAATCTCGCCGACCTTCATCACGGCATTTGGCCTGATCGAACGGCGCGTGCCCGAGGCGGTGCTGACCGAGGGCGTGACCTGGGTGATGACCGGCATCGGCATCGGCATGGCGCTCGGCTCGTTCGCCGCCGGCTGGGTAGTGGACGCTTTCGGCGCGCAGAACGGGTTCTGGGTATCGGTGGCATCGGGCACAATCGCGCTGGTCATCGTGCTCGCCGGCCAGCGCAGCCTTGCCGCGCCGAACTGCGACATGCCTGCATGCGACGCAGCCGCGGTCGCTGCGGAATAGTTTCCGGTGCGTTCGGCCCGAGCCGGGGCCGGACGCATACCAGCACCGTGAGAATGGCCTAAAGAATCTCGGTCTTGGCGATGTGGATGCCAAAACCTTCGAGGCCGACATAATGGCGCTCGCGCGAGGCGATCAGATTGATCGAGGAAATGCCGAGATCCTTGAGGATTTGCGCGCCGAGGCCGATCTCGCGCCATTCGTTTTCGCGGCGACGAGCCTCTTCATGGTCCTCGCGGTCGCCGGCAGCCGGCCGCTTGCGCTCCTGATGGGCGACGCCGACCGAGCCTTCGCGCAGATAGACGATGACGCCGCGTTGGCGCTCGCCCATTGCCTTCATGATGGCGTCCAGCCTGTGGCTGGTGCCGAAGACGTCGCTGACCACGTCCTCGGAATGAAGGCGCACCGGCACCTCGACGCCGTCGCGGATATCGCCGAAGACGACCGCCACGTGATGCATGGAGTCCCAGGGCAGCGTGTAGGTGAAGACCTGCGCCTTGCCGCCCGGCGTCTCGATGTCGGAACAGGCGACGCGCTCGACCAGCGTTTCCTTGCGTTGCCGGTAGCCGATAAGGTCGGCAACCGAGATCTGCTTCAACCCGTGCTTTTCGGCGAAGGCCTGCACCTGCGGGCCACGCATAACGGTGCCGTCATCATTGACCAGCTCGGAAATGACGCCGACCGGCGGCAGGCCGGCGAGCTTGCAGAGGTCGACAGCGGCTTCGGTATGGCCCGAACGCATCAGCACGCCGCCTTCGCGCGCGATCAGCGGAAAGATGTGGCCGGGGCGCACGAAATCGGACGCGCCGACATTGCCGTTGGCGAGATTGCGCACCGTCAGCGTCCGGTCGTCCGCCGAAATGCCGGTCGTGGTGCCGTGCTTGAAGTCGACGCTGACGGTAAAGGCGGTGGTGTGGGCGGAATCATTGTCAGCCACCATCGGCGACAGGTTGAGCCGCTTTGCTTCCTCGCGCGGCATCGGCGTGCAGACGATGCCCGACGTGTTGCGGACGATGAACGCCATCTTTTCCGGCGTGCAATGGACGGCGGCGACGATCAGGTCACCCTCGTTCTCGCGGCCGTCATCGTCCATAACGACGACGATCTCGCCGCGCTCGAAGGCGCGCAGGGCTTCGACGATTTTCTTCTGGTCGTAAGGCATGGGTGCTCGCTTCGCTCGCGGGAACAGGGGAGTAAGGGAGTAGGGCAGTACGGGAGTAGGGAAAAGGAAAAAATGCTGTCGTGGGAGCTGCGTAACCTACTCCCCTACTCCCCTACTCCCCTACTCCCCTACTCCCCTACTCCCCTACTCCCCTACTCCCTTCCCGTTTGTCCCCGATGACGCAGATAATGATCGGCAATGGCGCAGGCAACCATCGCCTCGCCGATCGGTACGGCGCGGATGCCGACGCATGGATCGTGCCGGCCCTTGGTCATGATCTCGACGTCGTTACCGTCCTTGTCGATCGACTTTCGCGGCGTCAGGATCGACGAGGTCGGCTTGACGGCGAAACGCGCGACGATCGCCTGGCCGGTCGAGATGCCGCCGAGGATGCCGCCGGCATTGTTGGACAGGAAGACCGGCTTGCCGTCATTGCCCATGCGCATCTCATCGGCATTCTCCTCGCCGGTGATGCGGGCGGCCTCGAAACCGTTGCCGATCTCGACGCCCTTGACGGCGTTGATCGACATCAGGCCGGCGGCGATGTCCTGGTCGAGCTTGGCATAGATCGGCGCGCCAAGCCCCGCCGGAACGCCGTCGGCGACGATCTCGATGACCGCACCGACCGAGGAGCCCGCCTTGCGGATGCCGTCCAGATATTTCGTGAAGACGGCGACGGACGCCGGATCAGGCGTGAAGAACGGGTTTTCGGCGTCGCCGACGAAATTCCAGTTCCAATTGGCGCGATCGATCGATTTATCGCCCATCGACACCAGCGCGCCGCGCACCACCATGCCGGGCACGACCTTGCGGGCAAGCGCCCCGGCCGCCACCCGCGCCGCCGTCTCACGCGCCGAGGAGCGACCGCCGCCGCGGTAATCGCGCAGGCCGTATTTGACCTCGTAAGTGTAATCGGCATGGCCCGGCCGGAACTGGCGGGCGATGTCGCCATAGTCCTTGGAGCGCTGGTCGACGTTCTCGATCAGCATCGACACCGGCGTGCCGGTGGTGACCATCGTCTCACCGTCCTCATCGAGGATGAAGCCGGACAGGACCTTGACCTCGTCAGGTTCGCGACGCTGCGTTACAAAACGTGACTGGCCGGGGCGGCGCTTGTCGAGTTCGGCCTGGATCTCGTCGCGAGTGAAGCGGATGCCTGGCGGACAGCCGTCGACGACGCAGCCCAGCGCCGGCCCATGGCTTTCGCCCCAGGTGGTGACGCGGAAAAGATGGCCGAACGTGTTGTGCGACATGGAACCAGCCCTGCCGGCGTCGGAGCCGGCCTAGCGCATGACCCCGAAAATCGGAGCGATTTTCGGAAAGGATCATGCACAAAATCAAAAGTGCTACAGCGTCCCCTTGCGCCTCCAGGAGGACGCGCGGCGCTGTCGCCTGCCTTCTATTGGCGTTTTCCACAGTGGTCAAACTGTGATCCCGCGGATTTAGTTTTGACACATTCGATTGGTTTCTGCTCAGTTCCGTTCCGTTGGACGGAGCCGCTGTACCGGCAATGATTAAAGAGGACGATGATGCGTATCCTGATTGGCGCTGTTGCCGCCACGCTGTTGATTTCCACCGCCGCCTTCGCCGGCCAGACCGAGGGCCTGATCAAGAAGGTCGACAAGGATGCGCTGACGCTGACGCTGGACGACGGCAAGTCCTACAAGCTGAACGCCGAAACCGACCTCGATGCGCTGAAGCCAGGCATGGACATCGTCCTCGCCTACGACGTGACGAATGGCGAGAACGTCGTCACCGACATGGAACTGCCGGACACCGGATCGACCGAGTAGGACGCGTCGATATTCAGCTGATGCCGGCCCGACCTGATCTCAACATACGCTAGGTCATCGGTCTCAGAGCCACTCCAGGCGCCGGCCGTCCAGTCTGAGCACGCGATCCTGCGGCACTTCCATGCTGACCGCATCTTGTTCGGACATCCCCAGTACCAAGCGGAACATTACGCGCATGATGCCACCATGGGTCACGCAGACCGTCTGGCGATCGAGCGCGTCGAACCACGGCTTCACCCGTTCGAGCAGCATCTGGTAGCTTTCGGCGCCCTCGCCGGGCGGCTGGAAATTCCATTTATCGAGGCGGCGGCGCCTGGTCGAACCGGGATTGTTCGCCTCGAGTTCGGCAAAGGTGAAACCCTGCCAGTCGCCAAAGCTCAATTCCACGAGCAGCGGCTCGGTACGATAGGCGTACGGATCGAGCTTCATCGCCGCGCGCAGGCGATCCATCGTCTCGCGCGTGCGCCGCATCGGGCTGGCGACAAAATCGAAATCTTCGGGCTTGTCGATGAGTTCGGCCAGCCTGCGCCCGTTGCGGCTAGCCTGCTCGCGGCCGAGCTCGTTGAGGTCGGTATCGGCCTGCCCCTGCAGCCGGGCCTCGGCGTTCCACGCCGTCTGGCCGTGGCGCACGATATAGACGAGCGGGTACATCAGGTCTTCCGGAAGAGGTCAGGCGGTGGCGTCAGTCCTTGACCGTCGAAATATCCGGCGCGTCGACCGCCTTCATGCCGACGACATGATAGCCGGAATCGACATGATGGATCTCGCCGGTGACGCCGCGCGAAAGGTCGGACAGGAAATAGACGCCGGAATCGCCGACCTCCTCCTGCGTGACCGTCTGCTTCAACGGCGAATTGTATTCGTTCCATTTCAGGATATAGCGGAAATCGCCGATGCCGGATGCGGCAAGCGTCTTGATTGGGCCGGCGGAGATCGCGTTGACACGGATCTTCTTGGCGCCGAGGTCGACGGCCAGATAGCGCACGCTGGCTTCGAGTGCCGCCTTGGCGACACCCATGACGTTATAGTGCGGCATCACCTTTTCCGCACCGTAATAGGTCAGCGTGAGCAGCGAGCCGCCGTCGGTCATCAGCGCCTCGGCACGTTTGGCGATGGTGGTGAAGGAATAGACCGAAATATCCATGGTGCGCAGGAAATTGTCGCGCGTCGTCTCGACATAGCGGCCGGTCAGTTCGTCCTTGTCGGAAAAGGCGATGGCGTGGACGAGGAAATCGAGCTTGCCACCCCAGTGCTTGCTGACATTTTCGAACACCGCATCGAGGCTGGCCGGGTCGGTCACATCACAATGGCCGGCGACATGCGCGCCCAGTTCCGCCGCGAGCGGCTCGACGCGTTTCTTGAACGCCTCGCCCTGATAGGTCAGCGCGATCTCGGCGCCATGGTCGACACAGGCCTTGGCGATGCCGTAAGCGATCGAGCGATTGTTGGCGATGCCAAGGATAAGGCCGCGCTTGCCGGCCATAAGGCCCCGTCCACCCGCCATGTCAGCACTCTCCGCAAGGTTCTCTGTTTTGTGGAGTGCCTATCGCACAGCCACAGTGCCCCTTCAAGCGTTCAAAGCGGACAGTTCGGGGGACAAAGCCGCTGGTCTACAGAGCCGCGCGTCCTTTGGGCGGCGCAAAGGACGCTGTAGCGCCTTGACCTTGCGGTCGTGGGCCGGTGGGCAAATCCGACACTTGCTGTCCGTGTGGCACGGCGGAAGATGACCCTTTGGCGGAAGTTTCGTTGGCCAGCGCCCGAAGTCACGCTCATGACCCCAAGCCGACAATGGGACCGCTTACATCGAACGACCGCTTGATGTCGCTACCGAGTCCTTCCGTCACAGCAGAAATCCCGTCTCGAATCCTTTGCCACGTGTAGGTTTGACCTCACGGAAGCCGAGAATTACAGATAGACTTATATTAGCAGATGCTATATTAGGGTGCGGGGACGCGAGGGGCCGCTAGTGTACTCGGATTGCCGTCCTTTCCTTAGATTGATTGGGCCATTCGCGATTGAGAGCGCGGATGGCGCGGACGTCACGCCGCATGGCAGACGGTCTAAAGCGCTCTTGGCCATGCTCGCCCTGGCACCCAACGGTACGCGGAGCCGAAAATGGCTGCAAAGCAAGCTCTGGAGCACTCGCGGCGAGGAGCAGGGTGCAGCAAGCTTGCGGCAGGAGCTGTCCGAGGTTCGGAAGTCGCTCCGCAGCGCCGGCATTGATCTAATCTCGACCGATCGTGATGTGGTTCGACTCGACGTCGCTTCGATCGGCATCGATTTGAACGATCCACCCGAAGGCTCTGCCACGCGTGATCTGCTTGAGGGCCTCGATATTCGCGATCCAGAGTTCGAGGATTGGCTTCGTGAGCAAAGAAGCCAATGGCCCCGGCCTCGCACAGTGCCAGCAAACGTCTCTCCTGTTGCCGCGGCAGATCAGTTGTCCGGACAGCGAAGCGCCTCACTTCTGAATTCGTCGCGGCTATGCTTGGGCCTGGTTCGCGATGCCAGGTGGACGGAAGGCTCCGCTAACAGGGCCGTCAGCGACCTTGTCCTGGATCTAGTGGTTCGATCGATCCTGAATTTCGAAGTGGTCGACGTCGTGGATTTTCAAGCGCAGGGACCGCTGACCCAAGCGCCTGACACAGCGCTACCAGACTGGCTGTTGCAAACCAGGGCAACGGTGGTGGGCGACAGAGTGGGCCTGACATTTGCATTAATTGCGCCCGGTGACAGCCGGCTCTTGTGGTCGCATACGGATTTTCTCGAGCCGGCCGACCTGACTGGCCCGGCGAGCCTGAAGCTGATGTCGTTGGTCAATCAGATCGTGTTTTCGATCCTCGAATTCGTTCTCGATCCTAAGTCCATCCGCGACGAGCCCCGACACCGGGCGTCTCGGCTTGCATTGACAGCGCTGCGACAGGTATTCCGCATGCGCGATACGGACCTGGATTCGGCGGAGCGCATGCTCGCCGAAGCATATGAGCTCGACCCGCGTAGCACGTATCTGGCGTGGCAGCTGTTTGTGTTTGTCACCCGCTTTGGCGAGAGACGGGTCGGCCGCTCGGGCACCTTTCACGATCAGGTTCGGGAATGCGCCAGTCGCGCCGTCGAAGTGGCCCCCTTCAATCCTATCACCCTGGCGTTGGCCGCTCATGCCCATTCGTTCGTCTTTCGTGAATACGCACAGGCACTGGAACTCGCCGATCGAGCGATAGCCGCTAACCCGCTACAAGCCATTTGCTGGGACATGCGTGCCTTGACGCTCGGCTATCTCGGCGAAGTGAAGCGTGGCTATGAGGATGCGATGCGCGCACGTGCACTGGGCGGGCCTCCCCTGTATCGTTACTGCATCGATACCACGTGCTGCATCTTGGCAACTCTGAACGGGCGCTTCGAGGAGGGGATACGTCACGGCGAGCGTGTCCTTGCGCAGCAACCCACATACCTACCCGCCTTGAGATACTCGGCTGCCTGCCACGGGCATTTGGGGCAGACTGTGGAGGCAGTTCGAACTATCGAACGCTTGCGCGCCTGGGAGCCGGATTTCTCGCTCGAGCTGCTTTCGGAGGAGAATTATCCAATTGCAGGCGTACTCGGAGTTTCGGTTATCAAGAGCGGGTTGTCGCGGATAACGCTGCCAAGGTACGCACCCTAGCGCTGCGCACCGCAGGCGTTACGTCGAGGCTCCGACCACCAGTTGGCGCGGATCAAATTTGGAAGCTTTAGTTGAGGGGTGGACATGATGTCGACAATTGATCTCAATAACAAGTTGTTTAGCGCCCGATTCTTAGTAAGTGGATCGGCCATAAGGCAATATCCGCTGATATTGGGTGACGCAAGTCCTGAAAAATCTCTTGAGGAATACATCAAAAATAGAGGCGGCGAAAAACTGCATCCTTTCGCGTCTATGATGACCAAGAGCAGCGTTCTGTCGATTCAAGAAGAGCAGATCGTGATAACGATTTCTGATGACCCTGTGGAGGGTGCCATGCGCCTTTCGCCAGCCTTCCTGGCGGGGCCGAGCGCAGGTCGAGGTCGAGGCAGGGGCAGAGGGCGCGGACGAGGACGGGGACGCGGCAGGGGGCAAACGGCTTTCGAAACTGGCGAGGAGGCTTTGCCGGCGTGGCACGACAAGCGTGCCTTGCACAGGATCGGACTAAGCGTCGCCAACAAATATCTCGGTGCGATCTGGGAGGACATTCTTATCGATCCCCCGCCCGGACCTTCAGAGAGCCTCAGGGAGACAGAAGCGCTTATCGATCTGCAGAAGAGGAGGGAAGGTGACCCGCTGCGGCGCGAGGAGATCGTCCGCCAAGCATCGTTCGGGATTTTGGACTACACGGCGCCGCTCGGAATAGACACTCTCGCGGGCTTCGAGGGGACATGCGCATTGATCGTTGCGATCCTCGAACTCACGGAGGAGATCGGGCTCAACTACAAAGATCGATTCAATCGGCCACGGCCCAACATCATTGAGCCGAGGCTGCGGCCGGCGCTTCCGGTTCCCTCGCACGCTTCCTACCCGTCCAACCATTCATTTCAGTCATTTGCAGTGGCGAACGTTCTGCAACGGATGCTGCCTGAGCACGCCGGCGTAACCGCGGTTTATGAGCGCGCCCGCCGGGTGGCCGAGAACAGGGAATGGGCCGGGCTGCACTACGCCAGCGACACCGATGCCGGCGAGGAACTGGCTGCGCGCATTTCTCCGTACTTGGTGGACGCGATGGATGAAACGATCCGACGCGCCCAGAGCGAATGGTAGGTGGGTGCCATGATGGACGACATCAAGAAGGGCGAAGGCCATCTTTGTTATGACTGGTATCACTACCTGTGGCACCTGATCGCAATCGGCGCCTTACGCGATCGTCCGCGCATCCCTGAAGCGCGGTTGCCGCACGAGGCCGCATACCTGCTGGAGGCCGACGCCTGGGATTTGTTGGGTACTGACAAGCCCGGTTACGGCGAGGTCATTGCCCAGATCGATACGGGAGTGAACTCAAGCCATCCCAATCTCGAGCCTCGTATCCTTTCTGCGGTCAGCTTCGCCACTCACCCTTTCGGGTTGAGTTACGTCACACCCAAGCAGCAACCGCTCGTCTTGCGAGGGCCGGAAAAAAAGCAGAGCAAGAGCTTTGTGGGCGACGATACCTGGGCGTGGGCGGCAAGCCTGATCAAATCGAGGAACAATGCGCAGGAAGTCGAGGTTCAGAAATCGCTGCTTCGAGCACTGAAAGATGGGCGCGGCGTAATTCAGGAGACTGCTGAGACCTCGCGTATGCGCTACTCAGCGCACGGGACCGCCTGCGCTGGGCTGATGGTCGGCGCCCCTGCGGCCCCGCCCGCGAAGCTGAGGCAATTTAGCAACGGTGAAGGCGCAATACCTTATTGGGGGGTCGCCCCAGGCGCTGAACTCCTGCCGATCGAGATTTCAGCACGGCCCGACGCAGCGCAGCTCATTCTGGCGTTCCTCTATGCCCGCGACCAGAAGGTTTCAGTCATACACTTTCCCCGGGAAGTACCCGATCCATGGCGAGCGCACCGTTCCTATCCTGGATATGGCGACAGCAGATATACTTCGGTCGAACAGGCAAAGCCAATTTGGGATTATTTCGAGACGCTTTTCGAGGCGATCAGCGAGGAAATCCCCATCATCTGCGCAGCCGGCAACGATGGCTACGACCATCTGATTTACCCGGCGAGCAAGGCCGGCGAAAGCAATGGCGTGGTTGCGGTGGCGGCCGCCACTTATCGGGCGAGACGTTCAGCATATTCCAACTACAGCGGCGATCCGACCGACAATTCCGTCACCATTTCCGCGCCGTCCGACGACCAGGAGGTGTGTACACGCTGCCAAATACGACTGGACCGTGAGTCGCTGCGTTCACGTGACCACAATTTCGAGATCTACGAGAAGCTCCTCCAGGTTGAATACGCGCCGCAGGGCGTGCTCACCACCGACATCCCGGGCCACCACGGCTATTCCGGCGGACAGCTGGAAGGAATCCAGCCACCGGGCGTCGAAAGCAGAGACCGCGCCGGGCTCTACACAGTATTTGGCGGAACATCTGCAGCCTCGGCCATCGTCGCGGGAGCAGCCGCTTTGTTGCAGTCGAAACATCGCTCCGCCGGTAGGCCGCTCAACGGCATAGAGGTTAAGGCGAAGATGACCCAGTCAGGCGCAAAGGAGGTTTCATGGCCTTGGCTTGAAGCTGACGTTCCGATTCTACCGGACAGCCCTAATTGCGAGAGAAGGGTGCCTTCGTTCGATCAGCAGTTTGGAGCGGGGCTGCTTGACCTCCGTAAGTTGCTGAGCTGAGGGTCCCGCCGAATTTGACTAAAAGGTCGGCTGCAAGCCGCCAAAGCCGGGCCCGAATGGATTTCTGACGTAATTCTGACGTGCCCGCCACGGCGGGCTTACGATCCGCCTACGCCGTCCAGTCATATTCGAGCGACATTTGAAACCGCTCGGGGGCCGGACTCCAATGCATCCGATCACTGCCTATACGAATCCACAGACTGACCGCGTGCTCCCGTCATTCGGCATGGGTGAAACGAAATTCCAGCGCGCCATCGCCACGATCATGTTTACCGACGTGGAGGACTCGACCGGCTTGGCGAGCGCACTTGGCCTGATCGAAACCACGCGGTTCATGATCGAGCACTTCACGTTGACCCGCCAGGTCGTGGTGGCCAATGGGGGGATCGTTCAAAACTTTACAGGCGACGGCGTGCTAGCTCTCTGGCTGGGGAGCGAAATGACGCCCAGCGAAACGGCGCTAAAGGCGCTGGCCGCCGTCGCGGAACTGGTACCGGAAATCTCGCTCGGCAACGCTTGGAAGCGTTCAATGGGCTCCCTGTCGCGCCGCATCAGGATCGGCTTACACTCCGGCGAGGTGATGTTCGTCAACGATCGCCAGCGGGATTTCTCTTTTCTGGTCGGGTCGGAGGTAAATTTCGCCCGCCACGTCGAGCAGGCTGGCAAGAGGGAGAATGGCGCAGGCGTCGATGCGCTGGTGATGGTCAGCGGTGCGACCCTCCACCTTGCTGGCCTGGCGACTCCATCGATCGACCCCTACAAGCTTGTGCGGCTAACCCCCGCCGAACTGGCTCATCGCCAGTCGGTCGACTGGCCTCGACCGTGTTCGCGAAGCGGAACTACGGCGCGTGCAAATGTCGGCCTTTGAGGCGTTAGCTGACGTTGAACCTACTTCGGCCAAATGGCGGCTCCTGGCGCTGATTGCTCGCTTGCTGTCGATAATCGATGGCATGAAACCACTCACGCCCGCTTACGACGTCAAGCGCCGGCCTTTTCGACCGTCAGCCCTTTCGCCGGCGCATCAGCGCCTCGAGATCGGCGTCGCCGCCTTCCGGCAGCATCAGCCGCACGTGTGCGTAGAGGTCGCCGTGACCGCCGGCCTTTTCCGGCAGGCCCCTGCCCTTCAGCCGCAGAACCTTGTCCGAGCTCGACCAAGGGGGAACGTTGACCGCAATCCTGCCGGTCGGGGTTTCGACCGCCACCTTGGCGCCATGCACCGCATCGGCCAGTTCCACCGGCAGGTCGACATGCAGGTCGCGGCCCTCGACGCGGTAGCGCGGGTGCCGGCGGAAACGGATTTTAACCAGCGCATCGCCCGGCTGCCCCGGTCCTTGCTCACCCTGGCCTTTCAACCGGATGGTCTGGCCGTCCTCGACATAGGCCGGCAACTTGACCGCCATCTTGCGGCCGTCGGGGAACATCGCCGTCACTTTCTCGGCGGTTGCGGCCTCCTCGATGGTGACGTCCAGCGTCACGTTGAGGTCGGCTGCGGTCGGCATCCGGCGGCCGGCGCCCATGCCGGAGCCGCGCTGCTGGCTGAAAGCATCGCCGAAGATCTGGCTGAAGATGTCGCTGTTGCCGTCGAACGGGTCACCACCGGGACGGCCCGTGCGGAATTCGAAATGCGCGCCGCCCGGCCCTTGCTGCCGGCGGAAACCGGCGAAAGGATCGGCGCCGCCGGCCGCACTCTCGAAACCCTGAAACCGCGGTTTGCCTTCGGCGTCGATCTCACCGCGATCGAAAGCCGCCCGGTTCTTCTCGTCGCCGACGATCTCGTAAGCCTGATTGGCGGCGGCAAAACGCTCCTTTGCCTTGGGATCCGGATTCTGGTCCGGATGATACTTCTTGGCGAGCTTCCGGTACGCCGATTTTATGTCCTTGGCCGATGCGTTCTTGGCAACGCCCAGCACCTCATAGGGGTCGCGCATGCTTACTGCCCTGGAGAAGGAGTGGTTCCATGATCGCCTCCTATATGCGCTTGCATAGGAAGAAATTCCAGTGGCTTACCGCTATATAGCCGGCGGAAAATCAGAGCGCCTTGAAGTCCTGCATTCGCCAGGCGCTGCCGCCGGCCAGGCATACTTCGCCTTTGAACAGCGCGACGCCGTCGAAGCTCTCGCGCGACGCGGTGAAGCGACGGCATGTCTCACCGTTAGCCCTGAATTCTGCGAGCTCGGTGATGGAGCCGCGCGAGCCGGTGTCGGCATTCGCCCAGGGAATGGCCTGCCCGGCCAGTTGCTCGACGTCGGCGGAGGACACGGCGTTGCGGATCGTAGCCTGGTCGGAAGCGCGGTCCTGATCGAGCGGCGTGACTGAGGCCGGCGTGCTCGAGGTCAGTATCGAGCGGTCGACCTCCGCCTGCTCCAGGCTGAAGCCACCGCCGCCACAGGCGGCAAGCGGCAGGATGATTGTCACGATCATGGTTTTGGCGCTGGCCGAAGCAATAACGCTCCATTGCCCACTGTCAAAAGCTTGCGCGATACGCGACAATCGGCAATCTCCCCAGCCGGCGACAAATTTGGGAAAACTATGAGCGAAACCGGGTTAACAAGCGGTGACTTTACCGAGGCGGCGGAGCCGTTCCGGCTTTTTGCGGCGTGGCTCGACGACGCTACGAAGAGCGAGATCAACGACCCCAACGGCATGGCGCTGGCGACGGTCGACGCCGAGGGCATGCCGAATGTCCGCATGGTGCTGCTCAAGGGGGTCGATGAGGGCGGCTTTGTCTTCTACACGAATTTCGAAAGCGCCAAGGGCCGCGAGATTCTTAGCAGCATGAAAGCGGCGATTTGCTTCCACTGGAAATCGTTGCGCCGGCAGGTGCGGGCGCGCGGCCCGGTGGAGATCGTCACCGAGGCCGAAGCCGATGCCTATTACGCGACCCGTCCGCGCGGCAGCCGCATCGGCGCCTGGGCCTCCAAGCAGTCGCGGCCGCTGGAAAGCCGCTTCGCGCTGGAAAAGGCGGTTGCCGAATATACGGCGCGCCACGCGATCGGCGACATCCCGCGGCCAAAACACTGGTCGGGCTTTCGCATCGTGCCGCAGACCATCGAGTTCTGGCACGACCGTCCGTTCCGGCTGCACGACCGTGTCGTGTTTTCGCGCAACGCCGAGGGCGGCTGGGACAAGGTGAGGCTTTATCCCTAGGGGACGACGGTGGACCGCCGATCTCCCCCTTGTAGGGAGACAGGCAGCTTCCGCACCGGCGCCCATTTTTTCAGCCCTTCTTCCTGGTCATGAAGGCGGCCAAGGCCGGGCCGCTTCTGCCGGATTTCCAAATTCCTACGATCACGATCTCGTGTGCGTGAAACGTTCCAGCTTGCCGCAACGAACCAGGAAAGGGCTCAACGCGCCGCCGGCGCAAATTCAGGAGGAAGCAATGCATTCACTCAGGTTGGTCACGATAGCCGGTCTTGCCTGCCTTTTCGCTTCGCAAGCCTTTGCGGAGGACGCGATGGGGACAATGACGGTGATGAAGGGTGGGGAGGTTATGGCGATCATGCCCGATGGGCATATGGGCACCATGATGCCCGACGCGAAGATGAGCGCCGAAATGATGAAAATGGCGAAACCGATCAAGCATTGCATGATGTTGATGACCGACGCCAAAGGCAAGACGTTCATGATCGACACGTCTTCGGCAAAGGCCCAGGCCGAATGTAAAAAAATGGCGATGTGACAAAGAGATCATGGCAAGAAAACCCGCCGGTTGCTGCCGGCGGGTCCACGATGCGAGACAAGGCCAGAAGGTCTAGGCCTTCTTCCTGGTCATGAAGGCCGTCAAGGCTGCGCGGGCCTCGTCGGATTTGAGCCGCTCGCGGAAATGCTGGCTTTCCTGGCCGATGCGCTCGACAAGGGCGTCGCGCGAGCCGCGCATCAGGTCGCGCGCGATCTTCAGCGCTTGCGGCGGTTTGGCAGCGATCTGGCCCGCCGCCGCCAATACCGATGCTTCGAGTGCCTCTTCCTCGACCACCTCATAGATCAGCCCGGCGGCCTTCGCGCGCTCGGCCGAAAAGCCCTCGCCGAGGCCAAGCAGCGCGAAGGCGCCTTGGCGGCCGAGGATCTGCGGCGCGAGCAGGCTCGAACCGGCCTCCGGCACAAGGCCGAGATCGACGAAGGGCGTCCGGAATAGTGTGCGCCGCGTGGCGAACGTCAGGTCGCAATGCAGGTTGAGCGTGGTGCCGATACCGACGGCAATGCCGTCGACGCCGGAAACCATCGGCTTTTCCACCTTGGCCAGCGCCATCAGGAAATCCCAGACCTCGGAACCGCCTTCGCCGCCCGAGGCGACGACCATGAAATCGGCAAGGTCGTTGCCGGACGAGAAGGCACCGGGGACGCCGAGAAAGACATGGACGCGGATCGCCGGATCGGCGTCGCCGCCGGCAAGAGCCGCCGACATCGTCGCGTACATGGCGCGGGTCAGGGCGTTCTTCTTGTCCGGACGGTTCATGCGGATGATCTGGATGGCGCCCTGGCGCTCGACGAGGATGTGCTCTGTCACGGATTGGTCCTTTGTGAATTTCGGGCCTTTGTGAATTTCGGCGCGTGCGAACGTCAGGCTGAAATCAGCGCCTTGCCGGCAACGGCAAGGCTGTCGGCGCCGCCGACGACGCGCTCTTTGAGCGCGGCCACTTCGCCAAGCAGGTTCTCGGCGAAGAACCGGCAAAGCGCGATGCGGTTTTGGTCGGCAAGCGCGCCGCGCGCCAGATAGGCCCCGCCCGCGGCAAGCGAGATCAGCCTGAGATAGGGTGTGGCGCCGGCCAGCGCCTCGTCCGATCGGCCTTCGGCTTGCAGGTCTTGCAGCAAACGGGTTGCCTGGGAGAGCTCGTCGAGCGCCTGGTCGAGGCGATCGGCGGTGCGGCCGAAGCCTTCAAGGTTCGACGCTCGCACCGCATCGGCGACGGCCTTGAGTTCGGCGATGTAGCCATGCACATGCCGGCCGCCGCCGAGCGGCAGCTTGCGTGTCACCAGATCGATCGCCTGGATGCCATTGGTGCCTTCGTAAATGGGCGCGATGCGCGCGTCGCGATAAAGTGCTGCGGCCCCTGTCTCCTCGATGAACCCCATGCCGCCATGCACCTGCAGCCCAAGCGAGGCGACCTCGACGCCGACGTCGGTCGAAAAGGCCTTGGCCAGCGGCGTCAACAGATTGGCGCGTTCCTGCCAGTGCTTTGCATCTTCGCTCTGCGACGCAAGATCGATGGCGTGGGCGCAGGAATAGCAGATGGCACGGGCAATCTGGGTCAGCGCCTTCATGGTCAGAAGACTGCGCTGGATGTCGGGGTGATGCACGATCGGCGCCATGCCGGCACCGCGATAGCTCGCCGCCTTGCCTTGGCGGCGATCGTTTGCATAGGCGAGCGCCTTCTGCGTCGCCGCCTCGGCGACCGCGACACCCTGAATGCCGACGGCAAGGCGCGCATTGTTCATCATGGTGAACATGCAGGCGAGGCCCTTGTTCTCCCCGCCGACCAGCCAGCCGATCGCGCCGGGCGTGGTGCCTTCGAAGCCATCGCCATAAATCATCGTGCAGGTCGGCGAAGCGTGGATGCCCAGTTTGTGCTCCAGCCCGGAGCAGAAGACGTCGTTGCGTGCGCCCAGCGCGCCATCGTCTCCGACCAGGAATTTCGGCACCAGGAACAACGACAGGCCGCGTGTGCCGGCCGGCGCGTCCGGCAGCCGCGCCAGCACCAGATGGATGATGTTGTCGGTGAAATCGTGCTCGCCATAGGTGATGAAGATCTTTTGCCCGAAGATGCGGTAGGTGCCGTCGCCGGCCGGTTCGGCGCGGGTTCGCAAGGCATTCAGGTCCGACCCTGCCTGCGGCTCGGTCAGGTTCATGGTGCCCATCCATTCGCCGGAGACCAGCTTTTCCAGATATCTGGCCTTGAGTGCCTGCGAGCCATGTTTGTCGAGTGCTTCGACCGCGCCCATGGTCAGCGTCGGGGCGATGCCGAACGCCATCGAGGCGGAGTTCCACATTTCGAGCGCGGCGACGCCGAGCATGGCCGGCAGCGCCTGGCCGCCATACGCTTCAGGCGCGGACAGCGCATTCCAGCCGCCGCCGATCCAGCGGCGATAAAGTTCCTTCCAGCCGGGCGGGGTGGTGACGGCAGCGCCGTCGAGCACCGCGCCTTGCTGGTCGCCGATCTTGTAGAGCGGCGCCACCTCCTCACTGGCGAAGCGGCCGGCCTCGGCCAGAATGGCGTCGACGAGGTCCTCGCCGAGTTCGCCAAAGATGCCGGTATCGAGCGCCGGCTTCAAGCCGGCGACATGCTTCAGGGTGAAGGCGATCTCCTCGACCGGTGCCCGATACATGGCGCTCGCTCCTCCTCTGTCCGGCTCTCCTCAGTCCGGCAGGTCAACTCAAGATCCGTGCCGACGCTCCCCGTCCACCTCGTTTTACGTAAACGTCAAACTTTGTCACGCGGATTTTGCAGTTGCTGGCTCGTCTGCAAAATTATTTAGAGCCGGACGACGCACTTGATTTGTACGGCTATTTCCCGTACAAGGCAGTATCAGGGGTGACGATAATGCCAAACCAACAGACCCGCACCGCCCGTCTCGAAGCCCGTATTTCGCCGGATATGCTGGACGTGGTGAAACGTGCCGCCGAAATCCAGGGCCGCAGCGTCAGCGACTTCGTGGTCGCCGCCGCTCAAGAGGCGGCCCAGCGTACTATCGAGAACACCACCATCATGCGTATCTCCATCGAAGATCAGCGCGCCATGATGGAGGCGATTCTCAATCCGCCCGAGCCTAATGAGGCACTGCGCAAAGCTGCCGACGCCCACAAACGGCTGGTCGTCGAAACCCGGTGACTTTCGCCGTCATTATCGAACCGCTCGGCGGATCGCATGATCGCAAGGCGTTCAGCTGCGGGGTACCGGCGCTCGACCGCTACATTCGGGAGCAAGCCAGCCAGGATGTCAAACGCCGAGTCGGCAATTGCTTCGTTGCCGTGGATCGCGATGGCGGCGCGATCGCCGGATATTACACTTTGGCGGCGTCGAGCATACCAATCGCGTCCTTGCCTGACGAACAGACAAAACATCTGCCACGCTACCCGGTTCTGCCCGCGATATTGGTCGGCAGGCTGGCCGTCGATGCCCGATACCAGCGGCGGCGGGTCGGGTCGGCGCTGATCGTGGATGCGCTACGACGTAGCGTTAGCGCTGCCCCAGCAGCCTTCGCGTTGATTGTCGATGCCAAGGATGACCAGGCGGTCGCGTATTATCGCAGGAATGGCTTCACCTCGTTTCAGAGCCGCCCGCTATCACTGTTCCTGCCCATAGCAACAGCGTTGAAGCTATTTGGCTGACAATCGCAACCATCGCTTTGCTCTTGAGGAGCACCAAGGATCGCTTCGCCAGCGCTCCAACTCGCCCACTCGGCACCCGAAGCATTTCCTTAACCATGGCGGTTCAGGATTTGGCTTTGGCCAGCAAGGATCTGCTGTTTGAAAACGCCGGCGCGCCCCCTTGTCCGCTCAGCGCTTCTCCTTGTCGCGGCCGCGATGACCCTGATGCTGACGCCGGCAAAGGCCTCGGATTTCTCCGAACCTTGGAAGGATGCCGACCGGGCGCTGGTCGTCGACGCCTACGAATACAATTCCATCGACTGGACCCGGCTAGCCGCCGACAAGCGTCTTGTCGGCTTCATCAACAAGGCATCCGACGGAATGCCGCCACCCTATTTCTGTTTCGGCGACGAGACCGAGACGCGGCTGTGCAAGACGCTCTGGAAACGCCATGCGATGGCACAGGAACTGTTCCAGACGCGCAAGGTGGTGGCCAAGGCGCTGGGCCTGAAATGGGGTGCCTATCATCTCGCCCGCCCCGGCAACCCCGTGGGACAGGCCAATAATTTCATCAATTTCGTGAAACCCGGGCCGGATGACCTGCTTGCCCTCGACATCGAGGACGATGATCCCACCCAATGGATGTCGCTCGATGATGCCGAGGAATTCGTGCGCCATGTGCATCGTCGGGTTGGCCGCTTTCCAGTGCTCTACACCAACGGCACGACAGCCCGGCATATCGCCGACAACAAGTATAAATACCCGCTCCTGTCCCGGCTGCCGCTGTGGTATGCGCGCTACAAGCCAGACATCGGCGTGCATTTTCCGATGGGCAACTGGCAGGGTTATGCGCTCTGGCAGTTTTCGGCGGGAGCAAATTGCGGCCGGTTCCGCTGCCCTTACAGGGTCGTGGGCACACCCAACGATATCGACGTCAGCGTCGCGCCGATGAACGCCACGGAATTGCGCGCGCAGTGGCCGTTCGGCGGCCTGATCGACGTGCAGCCGGATTATCTCGCCTCGATACCGGTGCCGCTCTCACGCGAGGCGGGGCTCGCCGGCGGCACCATCACTTACGCAAGCGTGACGCCAGCAAGCTTCGAGGAGATGGTCGCGGTATTCAGGGCGCGCCTGGCCAGGTTCAGCAGCGGCTTTCAAATGGCTGCGGTGAAGGCGGCGCCGGCCCTGCCGCGCGGGATTGCCGAATATGTCGCCTGGACGCGAAACGAAAAGCGTGCGGCATCGGTGCCAGGATTTGTCTCCACCGCCGATGCGGTCAGCAGCGTCTCGACCGAATTCGACCACGGCTTGCGCTGAGGCCGAAGGCCGCCCGAGCATCAGTCCGCCTGCTCGCGCGCCACCGCCAGCCAGCCAATGTCGCGGCGGCAAAAGCCTTGCGGCCAGTCGATCCGCTCGAGCGCGGCGTAAGCCTTCTTCTGCGCCTCGCCGACCGTGCGGCCGGTCGCCGTGATGTTGAGCACGCGACCGCCATTGGCGACGAGGGCGCCGCCGTTGATGGCGGTGCCGGCATGAAATATCTCGACGCCCTCACCCGCCGCCGCCTGGACGCCGCGGATGACCGAGCCCCTTTCCGGCGTGCCGGGATAACCCCTGGCTGCCATCACCACGGTGAGCGCCGCCTCGTCGCGCCAGCGCACCGAGGTGTGCGCCAGCTGGCCGTCGGCGGCTGCGTTGAGCAGGACGAGCAGATCGTCCTTCAGCCGCATCATCAGCACCTGGCATTCCGGGTCGCCGAAACGGGTGTTGTATTCGATCAGCTTCGGCCCCTTGTCAGTAATCATCAGCCCGGCAAACAGCACGCCGGAAAACGGAGCGCCTGTTTCAGCCATGCCGCGCATGGTCGGCTCGACGATCTCGCGCATGGTTCGGTCGATCATTTCCGGCGTCATCACCGGCGCCGGCGAATAGGCGCCCATGCCGCCGGTGTTCGGGCCGGTGTCGCCGTCACTGAGGCGCTTGTGGTCCTGCGCGGTGCCGAAGGGCAGCGCGGTGGTGCCGTCGCACAGGCAGAAGAAACTTGCTTCTTCGCCGACGAGAAACTCCTCGACCACCACTTCCGCGCCGGCCTGGCCGAAGGAGCCGTCAAAACAGGCGTCGAGCGCGGCCAGCGCCTCGTCAAGCGTCATGGCGACGGTGACGCCCTTGCCGGCAGCGAGGCCGTCGGCCTTGATGACGATCGGCGCACCCGTCTTCTCGACATAGGTCCTGGCCGAAGCCAGATCGTCGAAGCGGCCATAGGCGGCGGTCGGGATGCCGTATCTGGCGCAGAGGTCCTTGGTGAAACCTTTCGAGCCTTCCAGCCGTGCCGCTGCCTTTGACGGTCCGAAGACACGGATGCCCTCGGCGCGCAGGTCGTCGGCAATGCCGGCGACCAGCGGCCCTTCCGGCCCGACCACGACTAGGCCTATTTCATTCTCGAGGCAAAACCGGGCAACCGCCGTGTGATCCGCAATATCGAGCCTCACCAGCTCGGCTTCGCGGCCGATGCCCGGATTGCCGGGCACCGCGTAGAGTTTGGTCAGCAGCGGCGACGCCGCGATCTTCCAGGCAAGCGCATGCTCTCGTCCGCCGGAGCCGATCAGCAAAACACGCATGCCCAGATTCCTTGCCATTTCACGACCAGGACTGCGCTATTGCGCCGCGCGCGACGGGTCAAGACATTTGGCTGCCGAAGCGCCGATTGCGCGTGGCGAGCGTGCGGGGGCTGCTTGACGCTTGACGGCATTCGCCTCTGCTGCCACTCCAGCAAAATGGAAACCGTCCAGTCGAAAGCGGCCCAGGGCCGCGTCGCCGATGCGCCGAGCGGCCACTGGGTCTATCGCGTGCTGCCGCGGCGGTTGTGGCCCTATGCGCAGCTTGCCCGGTGGGACCGGCCGATCGGCTGGCAATTGCTGCTGTGGCCATGCTGGTGGTCGGCTGCGCTTGCCGCGAGCGCCTATCCGCGTCCGACGGACCCGCTTCTCTCTCTGCTGCCGTCGCCGTGGTATCTGCTGCTGTTTTTTCTTGGCGCGTTCGCCATGCGCGGCGCCGGCTGCACCTACAATGATTTGGTCGACGAGGACATCGACAACCAGGTGGAACGCACGCGCTCGCGGCCGCTGCCGGCCGGCAAGGTCACGCGCCGGCAGGCCTGGATGTTTGTTGTCGTGCAGGCACTGGTCGGCCTTGCCGTGCTTTTGCAGTTCAACAGCTTCGCCATCTTGCTCGGCATCGGCTCGCTGGTCATCGTCGCCGTCTACCCGTTCATGAAGCGGTACACCAATTGGCCGCAACTCGTTCTCGGCCTTGCCTTTTCCTGGGGAGCGCTGATGGGATGGGCGGTCGAGTTCGGCGATCTCGATGGGCCGGCAATCATGCTCTATATCGGCTCGATCCTGTGGGTGATCGGCTATGACACGATCTATGCGCATCAGGACAAGGAAGACGACGCCATCGTCGGCGTGCGCTCGACGGCGCGCCTGTTCGGCGACAATACCAAGGCTTGGCTGGCCGGGCTTTATGGCGGAGCGCTGGTCTGCTTCGCCATCGCCTTTGCCTCGGCACAGGCACCGGTGCCTGCACTTGCCGGGCTGATCGCCGCCGGCGCGCATCTGGCGCGGCAGATCGGCGTGCTCGACATCGACGATCCGGACCAGTGCCTGAGGCTGTTCAGATCGAACAACCAGGTCGGCTGGCTGATCTTCCTCGGCCTGATCGGCGGCGCGGCCTGGGTGGCGCTGAAGCCGCTGGTTTAGCTACTCCCGCGAAATGAGCTCCTCGCCGCCGATGACCAGCCTGAGGCCGAGGTCGCCGGCGCGGCGGCGGGCGAGGAAGCGCGGGCGGCGCATGGTCGAGACGCGACCCTTGCGGCGGTCCTGCGCCGGCAGCGCCTTGATGGCGGCGCCGAGCGATTCTTCCAGCGTGCGGGCAATGCCGTCGGCCTCGATCAGCAGCATCGGCAGCCGGTAGGCGTCGGCCCAGGCGCGCCAGTCAGCGGCGACGTCGTCGAGATCGTCGGCGACCAGCAGCGGCACCGACAGCATCGGGTCATTGTGCAGAAGCTCAAGCGTCACTGTGACATTGCCATCCGGATCCTCCATCGCGCGGGCGGCGACGCCGCGAAACGCGTTGGCGGGCAGAGCGATGATCGCCGGCACGCCGCTCATCTCCAGCGTGCGGCGGATAACCGCGCCGCGCTGGTCGATGGTGAAGGTAACGTCGCCATAGTCGTCGCGGGTGGCGTAGCTCACCACCTGCGGCAGGCGGAATGGGTCGAGGCGCATATTGCGGCCGGCCCAGACTGGCTTCAGTCCAGTGTTCATATCGTGCCTTTCCTGTTTCTCCTGAGAGCCGGTGTTTCCGGTTCTCCGGGCCGGTTTTCCCAGCCTCGTTTGTGGAGAAACATTAGCGCGGGCTTCTTATCCTCGCGCTTAAGAAAGTCGGTTAAATTTTGCTGATCCGGGGCGGATGGTTATCGGAATGCCAACCGGCGCAGGCCGGCGAAAGGATCAGATAACCTTACCCGGATTCATGATGCCGGCCGGATCGAAGGCGGCCTTCACCCTGCGCATCAGCTCGATCGCCATCGGCGGCGCCGTCGCGATCAATTCGTCCCGCTTCAACTGGCCGATGCCGTGCTCGGCCGAGATCGAGCCATGAAACGCGCGCACGACGTCGTGCACGGCCTTGTTCATGACGTGGTAAAGGCCGAGAAACGCCTCGTCATCGCCGTCGGCCGGCCGGGAAATGTTGTAGTGCAGATTGCCGTCGCCCATGTGGCCGAAGCAGACGACGCGCGCGCCGGGACTGACCGATTGCACGACGACGGCGGCCTTTTCAATGAAGGGCGGGATTGACGCCACCGGCACCGAGATGTCGTGCTTGATCGAGGCACCTTCCGGTTTCTGCGCCTCGGGCAGCACCTCGCGGAAATTCCAGAACGCATCGCCTTGGGCCATGCTTGCCGCGATCACCGCATCGCCGACGATCGCTTGCTCGAGGCCTGCCTCCAGCACCTCCTCGATCAGCGCCCTCGCATCGTCGGCCGAACGGCCCGACGAGATCTGCATCAGCACATACCACGGCCAATCGCCGGCAAGCGGCCGCACCACGCCTTGTGCGTGGGCAAGCGTGAAGTCGTAAGGCCTCTGGCCGATCAGCTCGAAGGCGGTGAGCGCTGCCCCTGCACGGTCCATCGCCAGGCTGAACAGCGACAATGCCGCCTCCGGCGATGACAGGCCGGCAAACGCCACCTCGCGCCCCTTGGGCTTGGGGAACAGCTTGAGCACGGCGGCGGTAATGATGCCGAGCGTACCCTCGGCGCCGACGAACAGGTTCTTCAGATCGTAGCCGGTATTGTCTTTTTTCAGCTTGCGCAGATCGTCGAACACTTCACCGGTCGGCAGCACCACTTCGACGCCGAGGCACAGCTCGCGCGCATTGCCGTAGGCAAGCACGCCGGTGCCGCCGGCGTTGGACGAGAGATTGCCGCCGATCTGGCAGGAGCCTTGCGCGGCAAGCGACAGCGGAAACAGCCGGTCGGCGGCATCGGCCGCTTCCTGCAGCGTCTGCAGGATGACGCCGGTTTCGACCGTCACCGTGTTGGACAGCGTATCGATCTCGCGGATCCGGTTCAGCCGCGACAGCGACAGCACGATCTCGCGGCCGGATGCGTCCGGCACCTGGGCGCCGACCAGCCCGGTGTTGCCGCTTTGCGGCACGATGGGCGTGCCGGTTTCGGTTGCCAGCCGCATGATGCGGCTGACCTCCTCGACGCTCCCCGGCCTCAGCACCAAAGCCGTCCTGCCGTGCCAAAGTCCGCGCCGCTCGGTGAGGAAAGGCGCGATGTCCCGCTGATCGCGCAGCGCATATTTGTCGCCGACGATTGCCGCAAAGCGGGCGACGACGGCGGGGTCGAGATCGGGGGAAATGTCGTTCATGGGTGGAAACTATGGTGCTCAATCCATCTTGTCACGCGGGGCGATCTTGTCACGCGGGGCGGCGGCGCGCGAAAGCCGGTCATTGATCGCCTCGCCCAGCCCGTCGAACGGGATCGGCTCGACGGCGATGGTTTTGGCACCACTGCCATCGAGATCCTGCAGATGGGCGAAGAGATTGCTTGCTGCCTCGCGCAGGTCGCCGGTCTCCGACAAGTTGCGCAGGGCGGCTGCGTCGCGCCAGCCTTCGGCACGGCGGCGGCCGAAGGCCAGCAAGGCTTCGCCCGGTGCGACCTCCGCAGCATTGAGCCGCACCGCCGCACCTGGCGCATAGTGCGAGGCGAGCATGCCGGGCGCCTCGACGACCGAAGCGCCGCGCAGCAACTTTGACCCGGCCACCGCTTCGATCTCTTCGGCGGCAATGCCGCCCGGCCGCAGCAGCCGCAGCTTTCCAGCTTCAACCTTGACAATGGTCGATTCCAGCCCGACCGGCGTCGCGCCGCCATCGACCACAAGCTTGATCCGGGGACCGAGATCGGCGGCCACGGCATCGGCCGTCGTGGCGCTGATCCTGCCCGAGGAATTGGCGCTGGGCGCCGCCAGCGCGCGGCCGAACCTGGCGATCAGCTCGCCGCCAAAGCCTTTCGGCATGCGCAGCGCGATCGTTTCCAGACCGGCGGTGACCAGCGGATGAATGCCGTTGCCGGGCCGTTGCGGCAGCACCAGCGTCAGCGGCCCCGGCCAGAATGCCTGCGCCAATCTTTCCGACAGCGGATCGAACAGCGCGATGCGCTCGGCCATCGCCGGGTCGGCTATATGGGCGATCAGCGGGTTGAAGCGAGGGCGGCCCTTGGCTTCGAAGATACGAGCCACGGCAACGCCATTGGTCGCGTCGCCGGCCAGCCCATAGACGGTCTCGGTCGGGATGGCGACGACATCGCCGCTCTCGAGCAGCGCCAACGCCCTTTCCATCGCCTCGCCGACGGCACGAATTTCAGCCACTGTCGTCACCTCACGGATGCGGTGCCTAATACGCTGACGCCGACGGAGCAAGTCCGGGCGTAGGCGAATCGCAAATCGCTAAAATGCTCTGTTTCCCCGCAAGCCGGCATCAACTGCCCTCGGCTACGGTGCCGTCTTGTTGGGCAAGGGGAATTATCATGCTTTCGATGCGTATCGTTGGAGCGCTTGGTCTGGCGTTTATGGCCGGCACGGCACAGGCCTCATCGCTCGTTTTTCTCGGGCAAACGACGGCGACGCCTTCGGTTGTAAGTGCCGGCGCGCTCGAACGGGCGAAAACACCGTCGATCGTCGCGCTCGGCGAGAAGTTGCCTGACGTCAATGAAAACGTCGCCGATGAAAAGGTCGCGGCAATCCCGAGCCAGCCGAGTCATGGCTTCGACGGAAGTCCGATGATCATTCGCGGCGGTATCGTCGGCGATGCCTTTGCAACGCCCGCGCCCAAGGCCGCGCCGGCCACCGCTGCCGCGCCCGCCGCGGACAGCAAGGCCGACCCAAAGGTCGCCAGCAAAACCCCTGAACCAGCTGCGCAGCAGCCTGCGCCGCTAGCAGCTCCCGACCAGCCGAAATAGCGCCACAAGCGATGATTTTTCCCGGACGTCAGCCGGCTATCTTGGAGAAATCCGCGACCCGGTCGGTCGCCGCGCGGATGCGGACGAGCAATGCCAGGCGATTGGCACGCACGGCCTGGTCCTCATCGTTTACCAGGACTTTCTCAAAGAATGAATCAACCGGCTCGCGCAACACGCTAAGCGCCAGCATGGCGGCGGAAAAGTCTTCGTTTTGAATTGCTTCGCCGGCTTGCCTCTCGGCCTGATTGACCGCGGCGTACAAGGCTTTCTCCGCGTCCTCCCGGAACAGCGCCGGCGAAACGCTGCTTGCGATCGCCGTCGCCTTCTTCTCTTCGGCAGCCACGATGTTGGCAGCGCGCTTGGTGCCGGCAAGCAGGTTCCTGCCGTCCTCGCTGTCGAGGAAGGAGCCAAGCGCTTCGACGCGGCGGACGATTTGCAGGAGGTCGTCGTTCTGGCCAATCTCCCCCCTTGAGGGGGAGATGCCCGGTAGGGCAGAGGGGGGCGCGACAGAATGAGAGGCCGGCGGGACAGCGCCCCCCTCTGTCGGCTTCGCCGACATCTCCCCCTCTAGGGGGGAGATCGGGCGCGAACCTGCCGCCAGAACCGCGTCGATCAGATCATGCCGCGCGCCCTGATCGCGGAGATAGACCTTTAGGCGATCGTGGAAGAAAGACAGGAGGTCGCGGGCGCGATCAATCTCCCAATCCTGAGGCGGTACATCGGCGTCGCTAAACATCAGTTGAGAGGCGCGTTCGGATAGGCTGGTCAGTTGGCTCAACAAGCCTTTTCCGGACAGTTCTTCCATTGCTCGCATGGGTGCAAGCCGAGCCTCGGCTTTGCCGGCCTCCTTTTGAAGCAGTTGCGCCATTAGATGACGCCCTGAACGGATAAACTGCATAGCAATCTCCAATCGGACCTCATTCTCGACCAAGATTCTGATCACTCCCAGTGCTGCACGACGCAGCGCATAGGGGTCCTTCGATCCGGTCGGCTTTTCATCAATAGCCCAAAACCCGACCAGCGTGTCGAGCTTGTCGGCAAGCGCCACGGCCACCGAAACCGGATCGGTTGGCACGCGATCGGACGGTCCCTGCGGCTTGTAGTGCTCCTCGATCGCGGCGGCGACGGAGGGCTGCTCGCCCTGCAGCAGCGCGTATTTGCGGCCCATGGCGCCTTGCAGTTCCGGGAACTCGCCGACCACCTCGGTGGTGAGGTCGGCCTTGGCGAGCACGGCGGCGCGACGCGCCAGCGCGGTAATCTCCCCCCTCGAGGGGGAGATGTCGCCGAAGGCGACAGAGGGGGTCGGCACGTCCTGACGCGACGCCCTATCGCGAACAGAGGATGCCGGCGCTTCACGCGAGGCGACCCCCTCTGGCCTGCCGGCCATCTCCCCCTCAAGGGGGGAGATCGACTGCGCCACGAGCGGCGCCAATTCCTCAGCCAATCGCTTGATCCGCTCCACCCGCTCGCCTTGCGTGCCGAGCTTGGCATGAAACGTTACATTGAGGTGGTCGAGGCGGGCCATGCGCTGGTCGAGCGGTTTTTCTAGATCAAGCCCGAACTTTTCCGCCGATGCCTGCAGCTGGTCGAGATCCGGCAGGTCGCCCTGGTCGGTCTTCCAGAAATAGAGCGCGTCGGACAGGCGCGCGCGCACCACCTTGCCATTGCCATGGGCGATCTCCTTGCCGCCATCCTTGGCCTCGATATTGGCGGTCAGGATGAAGCGGTTGGAGAGCGGCGATTGGCTGATCTCCCCCCTTGAGGGGGAGATGGCCGGCAGGCCAGAGGGGGTCGGCACGACCTGACGCGACTCCCTATCGCGGACAGGGGATGCCGCCGATCCACGCGAGGCGACCCCCTCTGTCGCCTTCGGCGACATCTCCCCCTCGAGGGGGGAGATTTGGCGCGTCGTCACAAAACACTTCTGGTTGGCGCGGATGGTGAGCCGGATTACCTCGGCCGGAATGGCGAGAAAATCCTGCTCGAATTCGCCCATCAGCACGACAGGCCATTCGACCAGGCCCGACACTTCCTCCAGCAGCCCCTCGTCCTCGACGAGGTCGAGCCCGCTGGCGAAGGCGAGGTTCCTGGCATCGGCAAGAATAATCTCCTTGCGCCTGTCGGCATCGAGCACGACCTTGGCCGCCTCCAGCTTGGCGACATAATCGTCGAAGCGTCGCACCGTGATGGCGACCGGTGCATGAAAACGGTGGCCGTAAGTGACATTGCCTGAGCGGATGCCGTCGATCTCGAAATCGACGACCACCGGCTCCTCGGTTTCGGGGCCGAAGGTGCACAGGATCGATTGCAGCGGCCGCACCCAGCGCAGCGAGCCGGGCTTGGCCGAAGCCGGCCCCCAGCGCATCGATTTCGGCCAGGGAAAGTTGCGGATGATGCCCGGCACCAGCTCGGCTATGATCTGCTCCGCCGGCCTGCCCGGCCTGGAAATATGGGCGACGTAGAAGTCGCCCTTCTTCGGATCGGAATGAACATGCGCCTCGGCAATCGAGGCAAGGCCGGCCTTGCGCAGAAAACCCTGCACCGCCGGCTCGGGCGCCTTGGTCGAGGGCCCCTTGATCTCCTCGCTGATGTCCTTCGAGCGGGCGGTCAGGCCGCGAATGTCGAGCGTCAACCGGCGCGGCGTCCAATATTCGCGCGCCGCCTCATAGGTCAGCCCGGCCTCGACCAGCCCGTCGGTCAAAAGCTTCCTGAGATCGCCGGCAGCCTTGCGCTGCATGCGGGCGGGAATCTCTTCCGAACGGAGTTCTAAAAGCAGGTCGGGCATCGAAGGAACTCATGGACAAAAATAGCCGCCGCTTCGCGGCGACCTCCCCCATCGAGGGGGAGGTAAGCGGGGGCATAGCAACTCGGCTGGCCGCTGTCACCCTTCCCCGCTCGATCGGGACATCTAACGGCGATTTCCGAAAAAATTCAGCCGCCTGTCGGACACGCGCCGGTCCGCCCGTCCTTGGATCAAAGATTTCCCTGAACCGAACGCAGCGCTGAAGCGACCAACGCTCAGGCAGAGAGCTATTGGCTGACCGACCATGAGAACGGCATCGACATTCCTGCAGATCCTCGCGCTCAGCGCCTGTTTTACAGCGCAGGTGCACGGCACGTTCTCGATGCCCGGCGTCAGGCAAGCGCTGCGGACAATAGCCGGTGCAAGCGGCCAAGGCACGTTGCCAATCAGCACTCCTGCCGAATTCGCCTTGAGCTAGGCCGCCAGCCCGCCCGCCTGCGTCAGCAGAAACGCCTCGCCGCAGGCTTTGGCCAGATTGCGCACCCGCAAAATATAACTCTGGCGCTCGGTGACCGAAATCACGCCGCGTGCGTCGAGCAGATTGAAGACGTGGCTGGCCTTGATGCACTGGTCGTAGGCTGGGAAGACCATGCGGTGGTATCCCTCCCCCTTGAGGGGACCAGACAAAGTCTGGCCGGGAGGGGTCGCCCGCGCAGTGCTCGACGCCTGACCTGCAGTGCCTTCCGAGGCGACCCTCCCTGCCCGCTTCGCGGGCATCTCCCCCTCAAGGGGGGAGACAGGCGCGCCGGCTTGTAGCAGCGCCTTGCACTCGGCTTCGGCGTCCTCGAAATGCCTGAGCAGCATTGCGGTGTTGGCAAATTCGAAATTATGGCGCGAATATTCCTGCTCGGCCTGCAGGAAGACGTCGCCATAGGTCACCTTGTCGGCGCCTTCGCGGCCGTTGAAGTTGAGGTCGTAGACATTGTCGACGCCCTGCACATACATGGCCAGCCGTTCCAGCCCGTAAGTGAGCTCGCCCGCCACCGGTGCGCATTCGATGCCGCAGACCTGCTGGAAATAGGTGAACTGCGACACCTCCATGCCGTCGCACCAGCACTCCCAGCCGAGCCCCCAGGCGCCCAGCGTCGGGCTTTCCCAGTCGTCCTCGACGAAGCGGATGTCATGCAGCAGCGGATCGATGCCGATCGCGGCCAGCGAGCCGAGATAGAGCTCCTGCAGATTGGGCGGATTGGGCTTCAGGATCACCTGGTATTGGTAATAGTGCTGCAGCCGGTTCGGGTTCTCGCCATAGCGGCCGTCCTTGGGGCGGCGCGAGGGCTGGACATAGGCCGCGTTCCAGCGTTTTGGGCCGAGCGCGCGCAATGTCGTTGCCGGATGGAATGTGCCGGCGCCGACTTCCATGTCGTAAGGCTGGAGGACGACGCAGCCATAGTCCGCCCAGTAATTATGCAACGTCAGGATCAGCCCCTGGAACGAGCGGCTGGGGTGCATGTGGGCAGGAATGGTCACGGCGGCCTCGGCGGGAAAGGCGGGATGCCGGCACGTCCTAGATGCCTGGCCAGCAAGCGTCAAGGCAGAGGGGTCAGGCCTTTGAAGGTGTTCCCTTCTCCCCTTGTGGGAGAAGGTGGCCGAGCGAAGCTCGGTCGGATGAGGGGTGTTCCAGCTTGGCACCGACGGCAATCCGTCCGACACCCCTCAACCGTCTCGGCGCTGCGCGCCGATCCACCTTCTCCCACAAGGGGAGAAGGAAAGAAGGGTCACCCCTTAGGGGCGGGCGCCGGCAAGGGCTTTACGTTCGGGGTTTCCTGCGCCGTGTTGGATTCGATCGGCGGCAGGCCTTTCATCAGCTTTTGCTGCAAGGCGGCAAGCACATCCGGGTCCGGCTTCAGGTCGCGCGCCTGATTCCACTGGAAGGTGGCTTCCAGCTTGCGGCCGACGCGCCAGTAAGCGTCGCCGAGGTGATCGTTGAGCACCGGATCCTCCGGCTTCAACGAAACGGCGCGTTCCATTTCGCGCACTGCATCGTCGAACTGGCCAAGGCGGTAATAGGCCCAGCCCAGCGAATCGACGATGTAGCCGTCGCTCGGCCTCAGGTCGACGGCCTTCTGGATCATCGCGAGGCCTTCCTTGAGGTTCATGTTCTTGTCGACCCAGGAATAGCCGAGATAGTTCAGAACCTGCGGCTGGTCGGGGTAGAGCTCCAGCGCCTTCCGGAAATTCGGCTCGGCCTTCGGCCATTCCTTCAGCCGCTCATAGGCGATGCCGCGCTGGTAGAAGATGTTCCAGTTGGCGGCGGTCGGCGTCTTCAGCACCTCGACTGCCTTGTCGTAAAGATTGGCGGCGGAGCGGAAATCCTCCTTCGAGGAATAGACGCCGCCGAGCGCCAGATAGGCGCGCATGTCGTCTGGATGCGCATCGACGATGGCCTTGAGGTGAGTGATCGCCTCGTCGTTGCGGTCGAGATCGGCAAGGTTGAGGCCAAGCTGCAGGTCCGAAAGCTCCTTCAGCGGCGAGCCAGCGGGAATGCGGCGATAGAGCGCGATGGCGCCCTCGCCGTCTTTCAACTGCTCGGCAACGGCGGCAAGCTGAACGAGCGCCGCGTCGTTGTCGGGCCGCAGCGCCAGGGCATATTGCAGATAAAGCCGCACGAACGGCTCGCCGCCGCCGCGGTTGAGCGCGGTGGCGAGATCGAGCAGGATTTCCGAGGCGCCGTCCGACGGACCGGCAACGAAGGGCTCGATCTTCTCGCCCTTGTTGATCTTGTCGCGAAGGGCCGCAATCTCGACCTTGCCGGGGGCAAACGCCTCGGCCTTGTCGAGCACCGACAGCGCCTTGGCCTTGTCGCCTTTGCGGGCGAGGAAAGAGGCGTAGGCCTGCGCGTTGCGCATCCATGTTTCGGGGGCCGCACCGCCGGCGGCCGTGTCCTGCACGGTGGCGGTGTAGAGCGCATCCGCCCTGTCGGGCAGGCCGGAGGCGTCGGCAATCAAGGCACGGTGGAAGGACTTGAACAGGCTGAACCAGTCGGGGCCTTGCAGCTTGTCGATGGAAGCCATGGCCTCGCCGGCGTCACCCGCACCCTGCTTGGCCCAGCCGGTCATGACGCCGGAGATCAGCCGGTCGAGATCGGATTCGAGCGACAGCTTGAGCCAGTATTCGGCCTTGGAGAAATCCTTCTTGTGGAAGGAATCGATGGCCAGCGCCAGGCGCGAGAAGCGCTCGACATCGGGAACCGCCTTGAGCTTGTCGGCATAGACCAGGGATTCGTCGAAGCGCCCCTGCGCGATCAGCGACAGCATCAGGCTCTGCTGCAGTCCCGTATCGTTCGGATCGAAGGCAAGCGCCTGCTTGTAATAGGAAATGGCGCTGTCGAGGTCGTTGTCGCCGTCGGCAATCCTGGCGGCGAGATAGGCCCCCGAGAAGGATGTGATCCTGACCGGCTCGGCGGTCTGTTTGGCATGCGCCGGCAAAGCCGAGATCGCCATGCCCGTCGCGATTGCCAGCCCCGTCAGCCAGCGCGCATATCCTTGCCGCATCATATCCCTTTCAGCCAAACGCCATCTCCGCGTCAGCGGGATCGCCGTAGACTCGATCTTTACAGGTAAAGCATGGCCTTTTTGGGGTCGTGCTTCAACCCGGCCCGAATTCACAATCGGGTCAAGCAATTAATAAACCATGCCGAAAGGGCCTGAACTGCGACTCTTGACCGCGTGGCGTCCGCTTTGGCGGTGCCTGCGCGGTGCTATTTCCCGACGCCGTAAGCGATCCCTAAGCGCCAGCGGTTGAAAGCTTCCGCCATGCAACCTTGCGTGGCAAGATGCGCGCTCAGTTCTTGCCTCGCCAGCCGTCAGGGGGTGCCGATGCTGGAAATGCCGCGAAACGAAGAAGCCTTCGCCATCGTCGACCGTATCTACGAAGCCGCATTCGCAGCCGAGCTGTGGCCGGATGCCTTGGAGGCGACCAGCGCGGTCTCGCGCTCGGCAAGCGGCGCGATCTTCATGATCAGCGATCATTCGCCGCTTCGCGCCATCGGCGAGGCGCGGGCCGAACCCTTGATCGACGCTTTCATGGCCGATTGGAAATTTTCCGAAAGCGTGCAGCGCATGTGCAGCACCCAGCCGGCAAGCTTTGTGCGGGTCGACGACTTCATGACCGGCGATGAGATCGAGCGGGACCCGATCTATGCGTGGGCAAGAGATTTCGGCGTCGGATCGCCCGTCTGCACGTCGATTCCCATGCCGAGCGGAGAGCTTGTGCTGTTCGTTTTCCAGCGCTGGCTGAAGGACGGCAAGTACGATCAAGCGGCGATCGACCTGCTGAACGGACTGCGTCCGCATCTGGCGCGGGCCGGCCTTGTCGCCGGGCGGCTCGGTCTGGAGCGGGCCAGGACCGCCGTGTCCATTCTGAGCGAGATCGAGCTGCCAGCGGCAGTCATGAGCGGATCGGGCCGCGTGCTGACGGCCAACCGCCTGCTGGAAGAAATGAAGGACGTCTTCATGCCCCAGGCCGGCGGCGGCATGGTGCTTGCGGACCTATCTGCAAACGCGCTTTTCCAGCAAGCCATCATGCACAACGCCGACCATCGCGTTGTGCGGTCCATCCCTGTCCCAGCCGTCGAGGGGCGGCCCGCGCTGATCGTACACCTTTTGCCGTTGCGCCGTGCCGCACATGACATCTTTTCGGGCGCGGATATCCTTGTCGCGGCAACCGCCGTCAGCATCAGCGCGACGGTGCCGTCGCCCGATATCCTTTCGGGCCTGTTCGACTTGACGCCGGCGGAAGCCCGGCTTGCGGTTGTGCTTGCCACCGGCCGGTCCGTGCAGGAAGCCGCCCTCGAAATCGGCGTCGCCGTCAAATCGGCCCGTACTTATCTCGATCGAATTTTTCGGAAAACCGGAACCGTTCGCCAGAGCCAGCTCCTGGCGTTGCTGAGAAGCGCGCGGCCGTTTTCGTGATTTCGGTCAGTCAACCGGCCCGACGTTGCAAGATTGCAACAGCCAGGACTGAAAACGCTGCAAGAACAGGGCGGAATGCCGCGAAGTGTAGGCATTTGCCGACTGTCCGGCCGTTGCCGGCTTCATGCATGGTCCATCTCATCGGGAGCTTTGCGATCGGCCGGCGCCGTTCTGGAAAGAAGGGGATAATTCGATGAAGAGCCGTGTTGTAGAAGGCTTTGAGTGGTCGGCTGCATTGGGGGCTGCCGGCATCCTGATGTCGTCCCGCGTGCCGGTTCGCGGGGCCGGAGCTTTGGTGATAGCCGCGGCAGCCGGCCTGGTGGCCCTCGCGCCGACTCCGGCGGCTGCGTTTGTGTGTGAAGATATAAATTATGGCGCAGATGGCGCCGGGGCTTCGCCCACTGGTATGGCATGCGGAACTATCGCCCAAGCTGCGGGCGGATCCTCGACGGCGGTCGGCGGTAGAGCCGTTTCTGATGGAGACCTCAGTACCGCTCTTGGCGATGATGCGTGGGCCGGGGGAATCTCGGGTCCCATCAACCATAACAATGCAAGCACGACGGCTATCGGCGCCCGTGCTCAGGCTGGTGCGGGAGGCCCTAACCAGGCCAACGCTACCGCTCTTGGCGCCTCGGCCAAGGCGAATGCGGTGAATGCCACCGCCCTCGGCACCGGTGCGACGGCCAATTTTGCCGATTCAGTCGCCGTAGGCCAAGGTGTGACCACGACACGCGCCAATCAGGTGGCTATCGGCAACAGCAGCGCCACCTACACTCTGTCGGGCATCAACAGCGCAGCCAGCAGGGAGGCCCAGAGCGGACCGAAATATCTGGTGACGTCCGACGCCGCGGGCAATCTGGCGACCGCTTCCGTGAACATCGACGAACTCGAAGGACTGGCCGACGACGTTGCAGCCCATACCACCCAGATCGCCTCGCTCAACACCACGGTAAGCAGCCACACGATGCAGCTTGCCGATCACGAGACGCGCATTGTCAACAACACCAACCAGATCAACGCGCTCAACACGACGGTCGGCGATCATACGATCCAGCTTGCCGATCACGAGGCGCGTATCACCAACAATACCAACACGCTCAACCTGCACACCGCGCAGATTTTCAGCCTCGACAGTCGCACCACGATCAACGAGGCTAACATCGCCCTGCTCGATGGGCGCGTCAGCGCGCTGGAGGGCGGGTTGCAGAACCTTGGCGAGCAGGTCAGCGAAAACCGCTCGGAAGCCCGCGCCGGAACGGCGCTTGCGCTGGCGACGGCGGGATTGCGTTACGACGACAGGCCCGGCAAATTGTCGCTGGCCGGCGGCTTTGGCCATTTCAAGGGCCAGTCGGGCCTGGCGCTCGGCCTTGGCTATAACACGAGCCTGGATTTCCGCCTCAACGCCGCCGTGTCGGCCTCCACCAACCGTGGCGATGTCGGCGTCAGCGTCGGCGCATCGTGGACACTCAACTGATGCAGCGGGCATGACCTCAATCTTGCCGGGATCGGTGCGGCCGACGGGCAGAATGTTGCTGGCCGCCTTGGTGCTGACGGCAGCCGTTCCGCAGCTTGTCCAGCCTGCCCTGGCGCAAACGTCGAAAATCCAGAAATCGGCCAAGCCCCAGGCGCCGAAGCCGGCCAATATCGACCGCAACGGCGTGCTGATCCTGGTGCGCGGCTCGCTGCTGGCGCTCGACCATGCCAACAAGACGGGGAATTACACGGTGCTGCGCGATCTCGGCGCGCCGGGCTTCCAGACCAACAATGCGGCCAAGCTTGCCGAGATCTTCGCCAGCCACCGCAATGACGGCATCGACCTCGGCGGCGTCGCGGTGCTGGAGCCGCAATTGACGCTGCTGCCGCAGATCGAGTCCAACGGCATGTTGCATATGGCCGGTTTCTTTCCCTCGGTGCCGATGCAGGTCAATTTCGAGCTGTTGTTTGCGCCGGTCGAACGGCAATGGAAGGTGTTCGGCATCTCGGTCGCGCTCAGCAAGGCCGGCCCCGAAGCGCCGGCGACGGAGCCGCAACCGCCAAAGCCTGTCGCCACCGAAATACCCGACCCGCCGACGCCGGCGGTCAATCCCAGAAGGGCCGCCGAACAAGCCGGCAAGTGAGGCATCACGGCCCTGAAACTCAGGACGTTTGCGAAAGGCTTGCGTCCAGCGCCTGCATGGCGACGGTGACAAGATCGTGCAGCCGCTTTTTCGGCACGCCGTCGCGTGCCTGCACCGAAAGGCCGTACATCAGCGTGGCGTAATAATCCCCCAACGTCTCGGCATCGGTGTCCGGCTTCAATTCGCCATCGCGCACCGCCTGCTTCAACCGCTCGACGATCGATGCGGTACGCGCCAGCCGATGCTCCGCCAGCCATTGCAGCACGGCGTCATTTTCGACGGCGCAATTGGTCGCGGCCGTCACCACCATGCAGCCCTGCGGCTGCCCCGGCCGCGTATAGATTTCGACGGCGTCGCGAAGCATGCGCTCGATGACGCGCCGGACATTTGGTTCTTCCTGCAGTGCGCGTGTGGCGAAGCCGCCCTCATTGGCCTCGTAAAGTGCCACCGCTTCGCGAAACAGATCCTCCTTCGAGCCGAACGCGGCATAGATGCGCGCCGATGCGAGACCAAGCGCCGATACGAGATCGGCCATCGAGGTGCCCTCGTAGCCGCGTCTCCAGAAAGCGTCGCGGGCTTTCTCCAGCGCCTGGTCGCGGTCGAACTCCCTTGGCCTTCCCGCCACGGCGGTCTCCAATTTTTGTCGATCAACAAATAATCCGCTTGACTTCGGATTGCAAATCTCAATTCTTTGTCGATCATTAAATAATTGTCGACAAGGAGACCGGCATGAGTTCACTGGATCAAGGCGCGCCGCTCGGGGCGATAACGCAGGGAGCAAGCAGGGCGAAACATGGCGCAACGCTGGCGCTGCTCGCCTTCGCGCAGCTCATCATCTCGCTCGACCTCAACATAGTCTTCGTGGCGTTGCCGGAGATCGGCGCCGGCCTCGGATTTTCAGGCCAGACCCTGCAGTGGGTGGTCAGCGCCTACACCGTCTTCACCGGCGGCTTCCTGCTGTTCGGCGGCCGGGCCGCCGACCTGATCGGCCAGCGCCGCGTCTTCATCTTCGCGCTCTGGCTCTACGCGCTCTCATCTCTGGTCGGCGGCCTCGCCTGGTCGCCGGAAATCATCATCGCGGCCCGCGCCGTGCAAGGCATCGGCGCCGCGTTCCTGTTTCCTGCGACGTTGTCGCTGATCAACCGCCTGTTCGCCGAGGGACCGGAACGCAACCGGGCGCTCGCCGTCTGGGGCGGCGCGGGCGCCAGCGGCCTGACGCTCGGTTCGCTTGCCGGCGGGTTTCTGACCAGCGCCTTCGGCTGGCCGTCGGTCTTCTACGTCAACGTGCTGTTGGCCGGGATCGCCATCATCGCGGCTTTCGCCATCATCCCGCGCGATCGCAAGCGGCACGAGCAGCGCAGCTTCGATCTGCCGGGCGCGCTGACCGTCACCGCAGGCGCGACGCTGCTTGTCTTCACCCTGGTTCAGGGGCCCGAATATGGCTGGGGCTCTGGCGCAATCATCGTCAGCGCAGCACTGGCGGCATTTTTCCTGATCGCCTTCACCGTGATCGAGGCCAACAGCGCCGACCCGCTGATGCCGCTGCGCCTGTTCCACAACCGCAGCCTCGTCGCCGGCATGACGATAACCTTCCTCTACATGGGCACTTTCGGCGCGCTGCCCTACTTCCTCACCGTGCTGCTGCAGAACGTGCACGGCTTCACTGCCTTGCAGACGGGCCTCGCCTTTCTCGTGCCGTCGGTCGCCATCGCCACCGGCACGCAACTCGGCGAGCGTCTGGCAACGCGGTTTTCGACGCGCAGCACCCTGGTCGGCGGCATGATCGTCGGCGCGGTCGGCACAGCATTGATGGTATCAGGCGCGACTGCCGACAGCAGCTATCTGGCCCTCGTACCCGGCCTGATCGTCTCCGGCGTCGGACAAGGCATCGTCTGGACCGCAATGTGGATTGCCGCCGCTTCCGGCGTTGCCCATGACCAGCAAGGCGTCGCCTCGGGGATGGCTTCGACGACGCTCAATGTCGGCAACGCCATCGGCATGGCCGTGCTGATTGCGATTGCGAACAGCCAAATCGGCGAATTGTCCGGCGATGCGTTGAAAATTGCCGTCGCCGACGGCATCCAGGTTGCCTTCCGGCTCGCGGCGGCGGGCATCGTCGTCAGTTTGCTGGCAGCAATAGTGCTTCCGGCAAAGGCTCGATGAGAACAGGCGGCGTCCCGGCCTCGCGCCGCGACGCCTGTCAATTCACCCGGCTGATGCAGAAATCGATGACGTCGATCAGTGCAGACTTCTGCGGCGTCGCCTCGAGCGGCGCCAGCGCGTCGCGGGCTATCTCGCCGAAATGGCGGGCGCGCCCGATGGTGTCGGCAATCGCCCCGTGGCGGAGCATCAGGCCGATGGCCTTTTCCAGCCCGGCATCGTCGGCCGCATTGTCCTCGATGGCGCGTTTCCAGAAGCTGCGCTCGGCCTTGGTGCCGCGCCGATAGGCGAGGATCACCGGCAGCGTCACCTTGCCCTCGCGGAAATCGTCGCCGACATTCTTGCCGAGATCCTTGCTGGTGCCGCCGTAATCCAGCGCGTCATCGATCAGCTGGAAGGCAAGGCCGAGATTCATGCCGTAGGAGCGAAGTGCCGCGCGATCATTGCGCGTCGCCTGGGCGATGACCGGGCCGACCTCGGCGGCAGCGGAGAACAGCGCCGCGGTCTTGGCCTTGATCACCGCGAAATGCTCGTCCTCGGTGGTCTCGAGGTTTTTGGCGGCGGCAAGCTGCATCACCTCGCCTTCGGCGATGACCGAAGCGGCGCTGGACAGGATGTCGAGCGCTTCCAGTGAGGCGACATCGACCATCATGCGAAAGGCCTGGCCGAGCAGGAAATCGCCGACCAGAACACTGGCCTGGTTGCCCCAGATCATACGCGCCGTCTTCTTGCCGCGCCGCATGCCGCTTTCGTCGACGACGTCGTCGTGGAGAAGTGTCGCGGTATGCATGAATTCGACCGATGTGGCGAGCTTGACATGGCCGTCGCCGGAATAGCCGAACATCTGGGCGGCGGCGAGCGTCAGCATCGGCCGCAGCCGTTTGCCGCCCGACGAGATCAGATGGTTGGCAATCTCCGGGATCATCTCGACATCGGAGCCGGCCTTCGACAGGATCAATTTGTTGACGCGCCCCATGTCGGCCGCGGTCAGGTCGATGAGGTCCTTTATCGAGGCGGCTTCGCGCTTCCCGTTTTCAATGTTGAGAACGACACCCACGGCAAAACTCCCAACCTCGATATGCACGACGGCAACATGGTCCCTGGACAGACTCTAGGGTGTCACCCACTGCTGCGGCAAGAGGCGAATTGGCGCGCCGGCTCTGGTACATGATCACGCCTACGTTTACATCAACGCCGCAAACTGCGAGTTTAGGGCCATGATCTATCGATATGATCGAAATGGTGTGAGGCCATCTGTCCGGATACGCGGAGCGAAGGCGCAGGAAGCCATTCGGCTTTCAAGTCCTTCGCGACAAAGTAGCCGGGCAGATGGACCACATCCTCCGGACGCCGAAACGGCTGCAAGCTGCGTCGTCGAACCGCTCGGCCGGGGGAAAGACCCCGACCTTCACGCTTCTCCTCGCATCTTCTTGCCGTTTCAGGCGCCATTTCGACCATATCGATAGATCATGGCCCTAATCCGATGATAGAGCTCATCCGCACCAACGACGCCGTCATCATTTCGTTTGTCGAATCGCTCATGCGCGATGCCGGCATCGGCTGTTTCGTCGCCGACCAGAACATGAGCGTCCTCGACGGCTCGATCGGCATCCTGCCCCGCCGTGTCATGGTGGACGCCGACAAGGCCGATGCGGCGCGGCGCATCCTGACGGATGCCGGCATCGCCAACGAGATCCGCCAAAAATAATGTCCGCGTCGCCCGCTGCCCTTGTCCCGGACATGCCGGCTCATACGGTCGATGCCTTTCATCGCGGTCGCTTCTGGCTGGTTCAGCCGAGAAAGGCAGGCCACCGCGCCGGCATGGATGCGATGATGCTGGCGGCTGCCGTGCCGTCCTCCTTCGCCGGGCGGCTTGCCGATTTTGGCGCGGGCGCTGGTGCGGCCGGCCTGGCGGTCCTGTCGCGCTGCCCCGGGGCCGCGGCCGTGCTCGTCGAGCGTTCCCCGGGAATGGCGGCCTTCGCCACCACCACGCTTGCCCATCCCGGCAATGCGCATCTCAGCGACCGCGCCTCGGTGCTCGTCGCCGATGTCGCGCTGTCGGGCCGGGCGCGAACGGCCGCCGGACTTGAGGACAACAGCTTCGATTTCGTCATCATGAACCCGCCGTTCAATGCCGCCGAGGATCGCGCGACGCCCGATCCGCTGAGAAAGGCCGCGCATGTCTCGGAGGATGGGCTGTTCGACAGCTGGATCCGCAGCGCGGCCGCGGTGGTCAGACCGGGCGGCGGGCTGGCCGTCATCGCCCGGCCGGAACAGCTCGGCGCCATCCTCGATGCCATCGCCGGCCGCTTCGGCGATGCCGAGATGCTGGCCGTCCATCCTCGCCCCGAAGCGGCGGCGATCCGCATCGTCGTCCGGGCAGCACTCGGCGCACGCGGCAAACTGTCGATCCAACCACCGGTGATGCTGCATGCCTATTCAGGCAATGGCCCTTCGGAGCGGGCAGAGCTGATCAATAACGGGCTGGCGTCGCTGTTCGGAGACTGATCCATTCTGATTGCCGGGGTGACGGCATTGCCGTTGGCCGGCGAATTCCTACATGCCTCAAGCAAATCGACCGGAGACCGCCCCCTCGTGAAACGCCTTTTCAACCGCCTGCTGCCGAAATCCTGGCGCTCCGCCGTCGTCACCATTCCGGTCATCCGGCTGCACGGCACGATCATGCCCGGCGGCGGCCAGTTCCGGCCGAGCCTGTCGCTCGCTTCCACCGCCGGCCTTCTCGAAAAGCTGTTTTCCTTCGACGCGCCGGCGGTCGCCATCTCGATCAATTCGCCAGGCGGCTCGCCGGTGCAGTCGCGGCTGATCTTCAGGCGCATCCGCGACCTGGCGAGCGAGAAGAACAAGAAGGTCCTGGTTTTCGTCGAGGACGTGGCGGCGTCGGGCGGCTACATGATTGCGGTCGCCGGCGACGAGATCTTTGCCGACCCGTCCTCCATCGTCGGCTCGATCGGCGTGGTGTCGGCCTCGTTCGGCTTTCCGGAGCTGTTGAAGAAGATCGGTATCGAGCGCCGCGTCCACACCGCCGGCCAGAACAAGGCGGTGCTCGACCCGTTCAAGCCGGAAAAGAAGGAGGACGTCGAGCGCCTGAAGGCGCTGCAACTGGAGGTCCACGAGACCTTCATCGACCTCGTCAAGGACAGGCGCGGCAGCAAGCTCAAGGACGATCCCGACCTGTTCACCGGCCTGTTCTGGACGGCCAAGAAGGGGCTTGAACTCGGGCTGGTCGATGCGCTCGGCGACATGCGCAGCGTGCTGAAGAGCCGTTTCGGGCCGAAAACCCAGCTCAAGCTGATCACCGCGCCGCGCGGCCTGTTCGGCCGCTTCGGCCTGTTCGGCTCGAGCTTTTCGGCGCCCGATGTCGCCGCCGCCGCGGCAAGCGGCGTCATCGATGCGGCGGAAGAGCGCGCGCTGTGGGCGCGCTTCGGGCTTTGAAAAGCCGGTGAAAGCGTCTAGCATTAATCATCAACCGACCCGACCGGCGGCCTTGCCGGCTTTGCGAGGGAGGAGTTTGACATGCCGCAGATCATTTTCTTCGCCGTCGTCGGCATTGCCGCCTATTTCGGCTACCGCTCCTTCGTCAGGGAAGCCGAGCGTGTGACCGCCAAGGTGCGGCGTACCGAAAAGCAGGCCGCCAACGGTACAATGGGAACATTGGTCAAGGACCCGAAGACCGGCGAATACCGTCTGGCCAAGGATTGACCGTCGTCCCCCTCGCGGCCGAGCCAGTGAACGCCGAGGCCGGCATCCGGGTTTCGCATGCGCACGCCAAGATAAATCTCGCGCTGCACGTCACCGGCCAGCGCGCCGACGGCTATCACACGATCGAAAGCCTGGCTGTGTTCACGCGCTTCGGCGACCGCATCGAAACGGAACTTGCCGACAGCGATGGGTTTTCCATGTCCGGCAAATACGCCTCCGCGGTGCCGGTCGACGACAATAATCTGGTGGTGAGAGCGCGCGATGCACTGCGGCGCGAGGCCGGTCCCCAGCACGCACCGGCTGTCGCCATCAGGCTCGAAAAGAACCTGCCGGTCGCGTCCGGTGTCGGCGGCGGGTCGAGCGATGCGGCGGCTGTGCTGCGCGCCCTGGTCCGGACCTGGAGGCTCGACATCGGCGATGCCGAACTGGCGCGGATCGGCCTGTCACTCGGCGCCGACGTGCCGATGTGCCTCGCAGCCAAGCCGCTGATAGCCCGCGGCATCGGCGACGAGCTGACGCTCGTGCCGGGTTTCCCGGCGCTGGGTCTGGTGCTCGTCAATCCCGGCACTGCCGTCTCGACGGCCGACGTGTTCGAGGCGCTTGGCCGCCGCGACAATGCGGGGCTGCCGCCGCTGCCGCGCAACCTCGACTTCCACAGCATCCGCAACTGGCTGGAGATCACCCGCAACGATCTCGAGCCTGCGGCGCGCGCAATCCAGCCCGCCATCGGCAAGGCGCTTTCCGTGCTCAACAAGGCCGGAGCCGGTTTTGCCAGGATGTCCGGTTCAGGCGCCACCTGCTTCGGGCTGTTCGAGACCGGCAATGTGGCCAAGCGCGCGGCCGTCGATATCCGCGGCCGCCATCCCGACTGGTTTGTCGCGGCGACGCGAAGCGTGACATCGGAGGCTGACGCCCATGGCCAGGATTGACGAGAGCCGCCCCTTCGTTCCCGTGCGCATCGCGGTACTGACCGTTTCCGATACGCGCAGCCTCGCCGACGACAAATCCGGGCAGACGCTGGCCGACCGCATTGCCGAGGCCGGCCATGTCCTGGCCGCCCGCGACATCGTCACCGACGACCGCTACAAGATCCGCGACAAGGTCCTGGGTTGGTCAAGGGACGGAGCGATCGATGTCGTCATCACCACCGGCGGCACCGGCTTCACCGGCCGCGACGTGACGCCGGAAGCGCTGGAGCCGATCTTCGAAAAGCGCATGGACGGCTTTTCCGAAGTGTTCCACCGCATCTCCTACGACAAGATCGGCACTTCGACGATCCAGAGCCGGGCAACCGGCGGCGTCGTCAACGCCACCTTCGTTTTCGTGCTGCCGGGCTCGCCCGGCGCCTGCAAGGACGCCTGGGACGGCATCTTGAAGCCGCAGCTCGACTATCGGCACATGCCCTGCAACTTCGTCGAGATCATGCCGCGGCTGGACGAGCATTTGCGGCGCGGCTGAGAACCGAGGTATCAGCCAAGCGACCTCGGTTTAGCGAATGACCGGCTCGCCGTGAAAACGCCGGCGCGACGGCGGCGAGACGCCGAAGCCGACTTCCATCATCAGCCGCGGCGTGCGCGTCGGCACGGTGCCCATATGGAAGCCGAACGGATCCTCGACAAAGCCGAGGCCGGCCGGCCCGGTCAGCGTGACCGGGCTCTGCTCGCCGTAGACGCCCAGCACCTCTTCCGCCGAATGGCCGACCAGCAGCGTCAGCTGATGCTTCAGGATGCGGCGGTTGTGGGAGCCGCGGACATAGACATGCGGCCCAGTGTCGGCGTCGACCGGCACCAGGTAGAAAAAGAATTTCAGCATGCGCCAGTCGTCGAGGTCGAAATGGTATTTGCCGAGCGAGGCCATGTTCTTGTCGGCGTCCGAGACGCCACCGGTCGGAAAGCTCCACCAGACGCGGGTGGTGATCAGCTTGGCCTGGCTGCCGAGATAGTGCGCTGCGATATCGAGAAGCAGCGGATCGCGCTGCACGGCGACCGCAGCGTTGCAGTCGAGGACCCGTTCGAAATAGTGACCGCTGAGCAGCGGGCGGCTGAAATGCTTTTCGGCATCGGTGTGTTTTTCGGGCAGGAATTCCAGCCGGCGGTCGAAATTGCCGAAGCATGGCGTGCGCTCGGCGAAGCGGGCGATCTCCTCATGGATGGCGGCCGGCAGCATCAGGCCCGAATAGAGCCCCTCCGTCCGCAGGGCGCCGACGACGGCATCGCGATCGACGCCGGCGAACATCGTTTCACCGACATTGCGCGCCGGTGGAACCGGCTTCGCACCGCGCCAGTGCAGGCGCCGCGCCGGCATGGTGCGGGCCAGCATGAACATCGGCAGCCATGCCGGATTCTCGCGAAGGTCGGAAAGATAGGTCGGGATGCGGGCGGCGATGCGGCGCAGCATGCCGCCGTTTCGTGCGATCGCCTCGAGGCTTGCGGCGCCGGACTTGTCAGGGCTTGAAAGGGTCATCGGGGTCCTCAAAATATCGAGGGAACAGCATCGACGACAGTCGTCGTCACCGCTCCGGCACACCCCAAACCCATTCGCCCGTATCGCCGGAAATGGTAACCCCCGGCCAGATTTTGTGCAATGCACAATAAGCGACGACCCGCCAGAAAATTTGTCTGGGCGGAGTTCCCATAACCGGGACGGTAAGCCGTCACTTCCGCGGCGCGACCCAGATCTCGGCGTGGAGCCTCCTGGTCGCCAGGCCGCGGGCGATCGCTTCGGCGCTGCGGGCGTTCTTTGACAGCGCCGCGGCCTGACGCTTGCTGATCACCAGGCCTTCGGCGAGAGCGCGATTTCCGGCAAAGACGCGCGACAGGAACGGCGCGCGGCTGCCGCGTGCCCGCGAGAACCGCGCCGCCATGGTTTGCCTGGCGGTATGGGCGACGACCTCGTCGATCCAGCCCTCCCCCAGCCGCGCGCCCGGTTCCAGCAAAAGCAGCCAGTCGCCCTTGGCCTGCCTGATGCCGGCGGCGATGCCGCCGCTGACATAGTGGCAGCCGGCATGTTCGGCGACGCGGTGCGTCTGATCGGTCGAGCCGGTGTCGCAGACGAGAACGTCGCGCACCACGCCTTCGACCGCGCCGCCGATCAGCGAGGCGAGCGTGCGGGCAAGGCCCTCCTCGTCATTCAGGGTTTCGATCAGGACGCTGAGCATGTTTAGCCGAATAGCGGAAAGCGGTGGGCAGCGCCAGTTTTTGCGGCGCACCGCGAGAAAGTTCTTGCTTTGTTCTCATCGATACGATAGGAATACATTCATGAGCAGAGCGATTCGACAGCGGGCGGACAGTCCCTGGGAAAGGGCCAAGATGGAACAGATCGTGCGTGCCGATATTGCAGCCTTCGGCGCTGGCAGGGCCGAAATGGCGAATGCGATGATCGAGCAGAGCGGCATGCGTGTCCGTCCGGACCGCAACCGCGGCAGGTCGGCGGGCATCAATCCGTCCGGCCGTTTCGAGCCGGTCAGCCGGCATGTGTTCGACGATGGATGGAATTCGCTGGAGGAGCTGCCGCCGTTCAAGACCGAGGTACAGGTCGAGAAGCCGCGCACCATCATCACGCGCAACGAATCGCCCGACATCTCCTTCGACCGCTCGATCAACCCCTATCGTGGCTGCGAACATGGCTGCGTCTATTGTTTCGCGCGGCCGACGCACAGCTTCATGGGGCTGTCGCCGGGGCTGGATTTCGAATCGAAGCTGTTTGCCAAGCCGGATGCGGCGCGGCTGCTCGACAAGGAATTGTCCAGGGATAATTACCAGCCGCGCACCATCGCCATCGGCACCAACACCGATCCCTACCAGCCGATCGAGAAGCAATACCGGATCATGCGCGAGATCCTCGAAGTGCTGGAGGCGCGCGGCCATCCGGTCGGCATCGTCACCAAATCGGCGCTGGTGACGCGTGACATCGACATTCTGTCGCGCATGGCCGAACGCGGGCTGGCCAAGGTGGCGTTGTCGGTGACGACGCTTGACCGCATGCTGGCGCGCACCATGGAGCCACGCGCGTCGACGCCGACCAAGCGGCTGGACGCGATCAGGCAGCTTTCAGACGCCGGCATTCCGGCCTCGGTGATGGTTGCGCCGATCATCCCCGGACTGACCGACCCGGAGATGGAGCGCATCCTCGATTCGGCGCAGGCAGCGGGGGCACGTGAAGCCGGCTATGTGCTGCTGCGCCTGCCGCTGGAGGTCGCGCCGATCTTCAAGGACTGGCTGCTGCGCCATTATCCCGATCGTTATCGCCACGTCATGTCGCTGATCCGTTCGATGCGCGACGGCAAGGACTACGATTCGGAATGGGGCAAGCGCATGAAAGGCTCCGGCCCCTATGCCTGGCAGATCGGCCGGCGTTTCGAGATCGCTGCCAAACGGCTCGGCCTCAACGCCGAGCGGCGCTCGCTGAGGACCGACCAGTTCATCCCCGCCGCCAAGGCTACCGAGCAGCTGATGCTGCTGTGACAAAGCGTCTCGCGCCAGCCGCTTGAAGCGGCCGCAGCAGGCGAAAAATCCCGTCCGGCCTGTCCTGTCCCCGGGCTTGCAGACGGTAGCCCCCTCCTGGTCCGGTGCCCCGCCCGACCCGGAGGGGACTTGCGGAGAATCGGAGCCGATGCGAACCTCGCCGCACCATGGCTCGCCCGCGTTCCGATTCTCCGCTTCTCTTCGAAATCGTCGAGAAACCCGACTTCTCGTTCGAGACGAGGGCGATGGCCGAAGGCCTTTGGCCGGTGGCGGGGATGGACGAGGCCGGCCGCGGCCCGCTCGCCGGGCCGGTGGTGGCGGCAGCGGTGGTGCTCGATCCCGCCAACATCCCCGACGGCCTCGACGATTCCAAGCGGCTGACGCATTTGCAGCGTGAGGCGCTGTTCCTGAAAATCCTCGGCTCCGCGCTCGCCGTATCGATGGCCTCGGTCAGCGCCGAAGGCATCGATGCCTCCAACATCCTCAAGGCCAGCCTGGAGGCGATGCGCCGTGCCGTGGCCGGCCTGTCAATCCGGCCGAAGCTGGCACTGGCCGACGGCCGCGACGTGCCGCCCGGCCTGCCCTGCGAGGGCAAAGCACTGATCAAGGGCGACCAGCGCTCGCAGTCGATCGCCGCAGCCTCGATCGTCGCCAAGGTGATGCGCGACCGCATGATGTGCGGCTGCGGCAGCCATCATGCGCGTTACGGCTTCGAGCTGCATATGGGCTACGCCACTGTCCGCCATCGCACGGCGATCGATCTGCACGGGCCAGTGGCGCGGCTGCACCGCGCCTCCTTCGCGCCGTTCCGGTTCGGCGGCACCGAGGTGCTGGAGGAAGAGGGTTTTTCGGATTTGGATTGACATTGCGAAGGCGGCTAGGCGCGGATCTCCTCCCTCGAGGGGAGATGGCCGGCAGGCCAGAGGGGGTCGCCTCGCGTGAAGCGCCAACGTTCTCTTTCGTTCCATAGGGCGTCGCGCCAGGACGTGCCGACCCCCTCTGTCGCCTTTGGCGACATCTCCCCCTCGAGGGGGGAGATTACGCGCTCAGTCGCTTTCGCCAACAAAAAAGCCGCCAGGTTTCCCGGGCGACTTTCGATGAATTTCTCGTCGAAGTCGCTTAATTCAGCTTCGACTTCAAATCCTGCAGCGAGGCGTTGAACAGGTCGGCGCCGGCCTTGGCGTCGATCTTGCCGGCCAGCAGCGCCCGCGCGGCTTCGACCGCGATGTCGACAGCGCTGGCACGCACTTCGCCGATCGCTTCGCGTTCGGCCTGGCCGATCTTCTGCTCGGCCAAGGCGGTGCGCCGGGCGACATAGTCCTCGGTCTTCTTGTGCGCCTCGGCGGCAAGCATGTCGGCTTCGCGCTTGGCGGCGGCGACGATGGCCGCGGCCTCCTGCTCGGCTTCCTTGCGCTTGCGCTGGTATTGGCCAAGCAGCTGCTGGGCTTCTTCGCGCAACCGGCGCGCTTCCTCGAGCTCGGAGCTGATCTTGTCGGCACGCGCATCAAGCGCCTTGGCGATCATGCCCGGCACCTTGATGTAGATGGCGATGCCGAGGAAGATTACGAGGGCAACAGTTGCCCAAAGCGTCGCGAGAGATGTGGCGTCCATGATGCGCTCCTCACCCGGCCACGGATTTGACCGCGGCCGCGATTTCGGCCTTGCTGGCCTTGCCGCCGACAAGCGCCTCGACGATGGCCGAAGCGGTGTCCTCGGCGATCGTGCCGACTTCCTTCATGGCATTGGCCTTGATGGAAGATATACGCGCCTCGGCCTCGCCAAGCTTCTGGTCAAGCGCTGCCTCGATCGTCTTGCGGGCAGCCTCGGCTTCCGCCTTGGCCGCATCGTTGGCCTGCTGGCCGATCGCATTGGCCTTGCCCTTGGCTTCCGCCAATTCCTGCTCATAGGCGGCAACGGCGGCATCGGCCTCGCTTTTCAGCCGGGCAGCATGGTCGAGATCCTGGGTAATGCGGTCGTTGCGCACGTCGATGATGCCGCCAACGCGCGGCATCACCACCCGTTTCAAGAAGAGATAAAACAGCCCGAAGGTGATTGCCAGCCATAGAAGCTGCGAGGGGTACGTCGCCGGATTGAATGGCGGGAACGTGCCGTGCGCCTCGGCAGGCACGCCGGTGCCAGCGCTGCCGCCTTCGACGGCGGGCGCGGACTCTTGCGCAAAGGCAGATGTCACGAACATGGACTATCCCCGAAATTCAGGCCCGCCGCAGGATCGCGGCCGGCCTGTTCAATTCTTCCCAATGTTCAGCCGAACAAAGCGAGAAGCGCGATGAGAAGCGAGAAAATACCCAGCGCTTCGGTCACGGCGAAGCCGAAGATCAGGCGGCCGAACTGGCCGTCGGCTGCCGACGGGTTGCGCAGCGCGCCCGCCAGATAGCTGCCGAAAATGTTGCCGAGGCCAATGCCCGCGCCGCCCATGCCGAGGCATGCGATGCCGGCACCGATGTACTTTGCTGCTTCTGCGTCCATTTGTTCAACTCCTTTGGATCTAAAATTCCGTTGCAAAATCGATCCGGCGGCAATGCCGGAAACCTTGTCAGTGCCCGGGATGCAGGGCGTCGTTGAGATACATGCAGGTCAGCACCGCAAAGACGTAGGCCTGCAGGAACGCGACCAGCAGCTCCAGCGCCGTCAGCGCCACGGCCATCGCCAGCGGCAGAACCGAACCAGCCACGCCGACCGCGCCGAGCGCGCTCAGGCTGACGACAAACCCCGAGAACACCTTCAGCGTGATGTGACCGGCGAGCATGTTGGCGAACAGACGAACCGACAGGCTGACCGGACGCGAGACGAAGGAAATCACCTCGATCAGCACCACCAGCGGCAGCAGGTAGACCGGCACGCCATGCGGGACGAACAGCTTCAGGAAGCCAAGGCCGTGCTTGGTGAAGCCGTAGACGAGGACCGTTCCGATCACCAGCGCAGCGAGGCCGAAAGTGACGATGATGTGGCTGGTGATGGTGAAGAAATACGGGAACAGGCCAAGCAGGTTGGCGACAAGCACGAACATGAACAGCGAGAACACGAAGGGGAAGAACCTCATGCCTTGCGTTCCCGCGGCGTCCCTCAGCATATTGCCGACAAATTCATAGGCCATTTCCGAGACCGACTGAAGGCGGCCCGGAACCAGGCTGCGGCTCGACGTGCTGAGGTAGAGAAACGCCGATGCGACAGCAACCGTCGCAAGCATGAACAGAGCCGAATTGGTGAAGGACAGGTCGTAGCCGCCGATGTGAATCGGAATGATCGGATGGATCTGGAACTGGTGGATCGGATCGACCTTGTCAGCAGCCACTTTAAATCCCCATCAAAGCCGCAGACGGCTTCAGCATTCTGTTCAATGCGCCGGCATGCGGCGCCTCAATTCATTCTTTCGGATCGCGCGGTTTGTCGCCCGTTCCGAATTCCGACACAAGCCCGGCTGAACGCAGGACGTTGAGCACGCCGGCGACAAAACCCAGCAGCAGCCCGACTATCAGACCCCATGGCGATGTCCCCGCCACGCGATCGATAAACCAGCCGAGAGCCGCACCGACCACTATCCCGGCGATGAACTCGCTGGACAGCTTGAGCGCCTGGCCGTACCCGGCCACACTGCCCGTTTTCCCGTCGTCTTTCCCCTCGAGCCGGTCCGGCCGCCTTGTCGCAAGCGATGCTTCAAGGTCGCGCCGGCGGCGCTCAAGATCGTCGTCGCGGATGTCGGCTTCATGCTGCTTGCCGCGGCCGGTTTTGCCGGTTCCGTCTGGCCCATTCTTGTCGGCCACGCAACCCCCCTGCCCGGTCAGACCGTCACCGTCCGTCCGCTTCTTAAAGTCGCCGGCAACATAGTTAGAGGGTCCGCGCCCGTCAAGCCACGGGCGGACGTTCAAGCTCAAGTATTTTTTCGTTATAAATCAGCCACTTGCTCGGGTGCGACATCGTGCCCGACGCGGTCTCTGGCGGGCTGCGGCCGAATCCCCGCGGCGATGCGTCTTCGATCGGCCGCTCTCGCGCGAAAGACGCAAGGGCTGCCCGAGCGCTCAGCTCCAGCCGCCACCATAGGTGCGGTAGAAGATGTGCAGGCCGATCCTGGTCATTTTCTGCATCGTCCGCGCCCAGCCCGGATGGACGTAGTCGGCGTAATAATGGGTCGACGAGCCGACTTCCGGAATGAAGATCTTGCCGGCTGTGACGGCCATGGCGACATCCTGGGCGGTCTTGTAGGCAGCGGGGTTGTCGATGCGCTTCTTCCTGCCGTCGCAGGCGAAGGAAAACTGGCAGCGGTTGAACCAGTTGTCGTTCTGGTAGACGACGCCGCAGATCGAGTTCGGATAGGCGGGGTTGCGGACGCGGTTGAGGATGACCTGGGCGACGGCGGCCTGGCCGCGCACGGATTCGCCGCGCGCTTCGAAATAGATGCCGTTGGCGAGACAGGCCTGCTCCGGCTTGGAAAAGACGCTCGCCGGCAGCGGCGTCTGCATCCAGGAATGATCGCCCTTGCTCAGCGGCGGAATGAAGCGACCGTCGTTCGGGTCCTCGTCCTGCAGCAAGGCCTCGAAGGGCGACGCCTGTGCATAATCGGGAGCGGACGAGGCGTAGGCGGTCGCCAGCACGTCAGGATGATCATTGTTGACCAGCGCGGCAAGCATCGCCGGCACGCCGGGATCCGGCTTCTTGTCGATGCGCGTGTGGAAGGCGGCGGCGATCTGGATTTCCTTGCCTTTGATCTCGGGCTTGGCGAAAGCCATCCTCAGGCCGCTGTCCATGCTTGGGCGGAGCAGCGAAGAGGTGCGCTCGAAGATCGAGCCGGCGTTGAAGTTCTTCGGCGGCGAGACGGGCGAGACCTGGATGATGCGGCCCTTCTTGTCGGCACGCGTGATGCGGTTCTCGTCCGGCGTCGTGGCGACGATGCCGCCCTTGCCGCGAAACGAAACGGCGCCGATGCCGGGCAGCTGGACACCGGAGCCGGAGAGCGAGCCGGTGCTGCTGGAATCGAGGAAGGGCATTTCGGCGGCGTGAACGGAGCCGGCGACGGATTTCTCGACATAGGCGTTCCAGCGGACGCTCGGCGCCTCCAGGCCGGAGACCAGGCTGGTCATGTCCTGATAGGCCGCGACCGTCGGAAAGCCGATCCAGATGCCAAGGCCAATAACGAGGGGAGACAGGAAGGAACGCTTTTTCTCACCGGCGGCGGCGACAAGCCGCGTCAAAACACGTCGATGCACGGAACTCTCCAGAAACGCAACGGACCCCACTGGAGAGCTACAATGATGCATTAACCTTGATGGGGCGTTAACAGCTTAGAACGTTGTTTTCCCATCTCGTGTCGAAGTCAGGCGCTTTTGCGGCCGTCGCTTGACGGAAGAAAGATCGGCCAGGCGATCAGCGCGCAAATAGCCGCACCCAGCCAGACGCCTGCCCACGAGCAGAGCACGAGAAGCCCGGGAATGGCGATCGGCACCAGGAAGAAGGCGATGAAGACCAGGCTGTTGGCGAGGCCGAGCGCCGTTCCGGCCTGGCTGGCGCCGGCCAGCGTCGCAAGCTCGGTGTAGGCAACGCCGTGCCAGGAGGAGACGCAGACGCCGGCCACGACCAGCATCGCAACGATCGCCGGCGACAGCATCGGCGCTTGGCCTGACAAGAATTGGCCCGAAAACAAGACGAGCGCCGCAAGCACGGTGAAGGCGGCCACGCTCAGCATGCTGCACAGACGCAGGAACGACCGGCGGTTGCCGTGACGGTCGGTGTAGCGGCCGCTCCAGACACGCATGACCATGGCGCCGACCTGCACGGCAGCGAGGCTGGCGCTGATCACGGCTGTTCCCATGCCGGCGAAATCATGCAGGAACACGGAAGCAAAGGTGAGCACCGCCACCTGCGGAAAGCAAAGCAGGCCAATGGCTGTCGCGATGCGCCAGACGGCCGGGTTGCGCAGCGGCGCCGGGCCGGCCGGCTTTGCCGCGCTGCTCGAACGGGCGTCGTCATGCGCCGGCGGCTGATGCAGCCAGCGCCAGGCGAGCGAGGTCGAGACCGCGGAGGCAGCCGCCAGCAGTCCGAAGACCGCCGTGAAGCCATGGGCCGAAGCGAGCGACGGCAGCACCAGCGCGCCAAGCCCGCCGCCAAGCGGCACCGCCGTCTGCCTGATGCTCATGGCAAAGCCGCGCTCGCCTTCGCCGAACCAGGCCATGATGGCGCGGCCGCTGGAGCCGTTGACGCTGCCGCCGAGCAATCCGGTGACCAGCAGGGCAGCGGCGAGAAGCGCGATGCCGGGAATATGGGCCGGTGACGGCACGACCAGCGCGGCCATGACAAGCAGCCAGACCGCGGTTGCGCCGAGCCCCGTCAGCAGCACGCGGCGGTCGCCCCAGCGATCGGTCAGCAGCCCCCACGGCAATTCGCTCAGCGCCACACCCAGGCCGAGAAGACCAAGCGCCAGGCCGAGCTCGCCATTGGAGAGATGATAGCCCGAGCGCAGGAACACCGCCGTGGCCGGAATGCCGGAGAAGGTCGCGGAAAAGCAGGCATTGGCGGCGACGCCGATGCCCAGCACCTTCCAGCGATGATTGGCTCGAAGCACCGCCGCCTCTGACGGGGTGGTAACGGCGGCCGGGCGAAGCGGTTTGCATTCTGCTCGTGTGGCGACAGCGGACATGGTTCAGCTCCTGCATGGGTCGGCTGCATTCGGTCTTGACGCGCTCTCTCTACCGCCATAGCTTCGTACTGAATATCAGGAAGTTTTTGACGTAATGTCCCGAATATCAGGATTATTGGCATGCGACGCGTGACATTCGATCTCGACGTTCTGCGCAGCTTCGTTACCGGCATGGAGCTGGGCAGCTTCGCCAAGGCCGCCGACCGGCTCGGCCGCTCGACCTCGGCAATCAGTGCGCAATTGAAGAAGCTGGAGGAGCAGGCGGCGATGCCGATCTTCCGCAAATCTGGGCGTGGCCTGGCGCTGACGGACGCGGGCGAGACCATGCTCGGCTACGCGAAGCGGCTGATCGAGCTCAATGACGAGGCCGCCTCCGCCATCCACGATGTCGAGCTGGAGGGTTGGGTGCGGCTTGGGCTACAGGAGGATTTCGGCGAGGCCGTGCTGCCGGAGGTGCTCGGGCGCTTCGCCCGCGCCCATCCCAAGGTCAAGATCGAGGCCAGGATCGCACGCAGCCATGAGCTTGCCGAACGGATCATTTCGGGCAGCCTCGATATCGCGCTTGCCTGGCACAATGGCGCGACGCTGCCCTACAGCCGGCATGTCGCCGACGTCCAGATGCGCTGGATCGGCCCGGCAAAACAGATCGAGATCAGCCTGCGTGATGGCGAGGCGTTGCCGCTGGTGGCGCTCGAAGCGCCGTGCCTGCTGCGCAGCGTGGCGACCGAAACGCTCGACCGCGCCGGCCTGGCATGGCGGATGGCCTTCTCCAGCCCGAGCCTTGGCGGCATCTGGGCAGCCGTCGCCGCCGGGCTCGGACTGACGATCCGCACCGATATCGGCCTGCCGGCCACCGTCAGGGCGATGACGCCGGAGATCGCCGGGCTGCCCGCCTTGCCCAAGATGGCGCTGTTCCTGCACCGCAAGGAGGCCGAGCCCGACCCCGTGGCAGCGCGGCTCGGCGACATCCTGCTGCAGGCAGCGCTCGAAGCGTTGCCGCAGACGCAATCGGCGCCTGTCTTGCGCAAAGTGGCGTAAAGGAGAAGTGGCGCCTAGCGGCGCTTCTTTGCCTTGCCGGCGAAAGGATTGTCCGAGGTGCGCAAGGCGATGCGGATCGGCACGCCGGGCATGTCGAAAGCCTCGCGCAGGCTGTTCGAGAGATAGCGGACGTAGGATTGCGGCATCGCATCCGGCCGTGAGCAGGAGACGACGAAGCCCGGCGGCCGCGTCTTGGCCTGCGTGACATATTTGATCTTCAGCCGACGCCCGGCGACAGCGGGCGGCGGATGATGCGCCAGGATGCCTTCCAGCCAGCGGTTGAGCTTGCCGGTCGACACACGGCTGTTCCAAACTCGATGCGTCCTGATGACAGCGTCCATCAGCTTGTCGAGGCCACGCCCGGTCTCGGCCGACACCGGCACCGCCTGCATGCCGCGCGCCTGCGGCAGCAGCCGCTCGGTTTTTTCGCGCAGCTCGGCCAGCAACTCCTGGGGATGGTCGATCAGGTCCCATTTGTTGAAGGCGATCACCGGGGCACGGCCCTCGCGGATGATCAGGTCGGCGATCTGCAGATCCTGCTTCTCGAAGGGAATGGTGGCGTCGAGCACGATGATGACGATTTCGGCAAAGCGGATGGCGCGCAAGCCGTCCTGCACCGACATCACTTCGAGCTTTTCGTGGATCCTGGCCTTGCGGCGCATGCCGGCGGTGTCGAACAATTTTAAGCGGCGGCCATGCCAGTCCCAGTCGACCGAGATGGAATCGCGAGTGATGCCGGCCTCAGGGCCGGTCAACAGCCGCTCCTCGCCGATCAGCGCGTTGATCAGCGTTGACTTGCCGGCGTTGGGGCGGCCGACGACGGCGATGCGCATCGGCTTGGTGTCGTCATAGCTCGGCTCGGCGTCCGGGTCGGTGATGTCCTCGCCGATCAGCACCTCGCTGGCGGCGACCTCATCCTCGCCGGCCTCTTCGTCCTCGCCGAAGGCGCGCGCCTCGCCAAGTGCCGCGATCACCGCGTCGCGCAAATCGGGCAGGCCCTGGCCGTGTTCGGCCGAGACCGGGATCGGTTCGCCAAGGCCGAGCTCCCAGGCCTCCAGCATGCCGCCCTGGGCGCCGCGCGCCTCAGCCTTGTTGGCAACGACGACAACCGGCTTGCCGGACTTGCGCACGATCTCGGCGAACGTCTTGTCGTCGGGCATCAGCCCGGACTTGGCATCGATCGTAAAAAAGATCAGGTCGGCCTCGCGGATGGCGATCTCGGTCTGGGCGCGCATGCGGCCGGGCAGCGTCGAGGCAGCCGCATCCTCGAAGCCGGCGGTGTCGATGACGTCGAAATGCAGGTCGTAGAGCTTTGCGGCATGGACGCGGCGATCGCGTGTGACGCCGGGCGTATCGTCGACAAGCGCCAGCTTCCTTCCCACCAGCCGATTGAAAAGGGTCGATTTGCCGACGTTAGGCCGGCCGATGATGGCGACTTTGAAGGTCATGGACTATCACGACACGCCGCCCGAGCCGCGGATCAGCTCGGACATCAATGTCGCCCGCTCGCGCGTGTTGCGCGGGGCGCCGTCGTCCGCGGCGATCTGGTCGAACAGCTTCAATGCATCCGCCGCCTTGCCTTCCTTCCAGGCGGCAAGGCCAAGCGCCTCGCGCGCCGTATGGCGCAGCGTGTTGGTGTCGGCGGTGAGCGCCTCGACGCGGCTGGAGACATCGGCGAAAGAGCGGTGGTCGACCAGAAGCAGCGCTGCCCTGAGACGCGCCATGTCGCGAATGCCGGAGGGGATCTTGGTGTCGGCGGCGACCTCGTCGAAATCCTTGACGGCGGCGTCGACGTCGCCCTTGTCCGCCTTGACGGTTGCCGCGCGCATGCGGGCGAGCAGCGGATAGGCGCCGTAGCCGTCCTTCTCCAACGCCTCCAGAGCGGCAAGCGCCTCGTCGTTCTTGCCGTCATTGGCGAGCTTCAGCGCCTGCGAGAAGGCATCGCCCGAGCGGTTGGCGCGGGTTTCGTCCCAATAGCGGTAGCCAACGACAGCGGCAGTGCCGAGCACCACCAGCACGGCCAGCACGAGCAAGGCGGGACCGAAACGGTCCCACAGCGCATGCGCCTGGTCGCGACGAATCTCTTCGTTGACTTCGCGGATAAAACTGTCGTCCGACATGGATCAAAACCATTTCCTGCCCCGGCCGGGGCGGTTGATGAGCCCGCGTTTTAGCGAAATTTTGCCGGCATGGAAGGGGTTCGGCAGGAAAATCGCCTATTCACGAGGCAGTCGCCGCCAACGGCGGCCGACAGGTCGATCGTACCCGTGCCATATTTCACCGGTAGGCGTCGCTTCTACATTCCCTAAATCAAGTCAGATGCCTTTGCCCCGTTTGTCCCGCGTTATTGCGTTTTCCATTGCCGTGTTTGCTGCCGGCGCGGCTTTTGCCGACCCGCCGGCGCCGCCGGCAAAACCGAAGCAGATCGTCATTATCTCATTCGACAGCGCCCGCGACATTTCGCAGTGGCAGCGCAGCCGGGCGCTGGCCGAGCGCACAGGTGCGCATTTCACCTATTTCGTCTCCTGCGTGTTCCTGCTGTCGCCCGAGACACGCAAGGAATACACCGCGCCCGCCAAGACAGAAGGCAAATCGAACATCGGCTTTGCCGCCTCCAAACAGGAAGTCGCCGAGCGGCTCGAGCAGATCAACCTCGCCGCCTCGGAAGGCCACGACATCGGCAGCCATGGCTGCGGCCATTTCGACGGCAAGGACTGGAGCAAGGCCGACTGGCTGAGCGAGTTCGGCTCGTTCAAGCATATTCTCGAGAACGCCTATTCGATCAACGGCATTGCACCCGAACCAACGGGCTGGCGCGATTTCGCCCGCAAGTCGGTGGTCGGGTTCCGCGCGCCTTATTTGTCGGCAAACAAGGCGCTCTACGAGGCGCTGCCCGCGGCCGGTTTCCTGCTCGACGCAAGCGGCGTCTCGCGCGGGCCGGTCGAGCCGCCGACCGTCAACGGCATCACGCGCTTTTCGCTACCGCAGATCCCGGAAGGGCCGAGCTCAAGGCGGGTGATCGCCATGGATTACAATCTCTATGTCAGACATTCCGGCGGCTTCGAGCGGCCGAGCATGGCGGAAGAGTTCGCTGACCGAACCTATAACGCGTTCCGCGCCGCCTTCGATGCGCAATACCAGGGCAAGCGCATTCCGCTTGAGCTCGGCTTCCACTTCACGCTGATGAATGACGGCGCCTACTGGAACGCGCTGGAACGCTTTGCCGGCGAGCTCTGCATCAAAGCGGACGTCGAGTGCATCAGTTTTCACGATTATGTTTCGCGGCGAGGCGAAAGGCAGGCGGCGGTGGGCGGCTGAGCCGCAAGCGCCCGCCGCCCGCCAGTCTTAGCTTGCCGGCTGGTCCTCAGGACGCAGCCCGGCTTGCTCACGTTCCAGATAGTGCTGGTCGATCGCCGGCAGCGGCTCGCCCTTGATCGTGGCTTCGAACGCTCGCAGCCGCTTGTGGACTGACAAGAGCTCAACGATCGTTGACCAGGAATTAACAAGATATTGGAACGAGCTGGTCACTTGGCTGAACGCGGAATTGACCTGGTTGACGAGACCCAACGTCAAGGTTCCGGCGACCAACGAAGGAGTCATCAAAAAAAGAGGGAATATGGTATTTAGTTGCAAGTAGAGATAGCGGACCACATTGAAATAGACGTAGTGGAAATAGAGCCGGAAGTAGTTCTGGCGCACATTTCCGAACAATTCGGAAACGGTCGGCGGCTGCGCTCGGGACTGATCGTCCTCACCATAAACAAGTTCCTTGCGGTAAGCGGCTTCGACGCGCTGGTTGCGAAACTGCAAGCCGGGCAGCTTTATGCCGGCGGTGGCAATGCATACCGTCCCAAACATCGCCCAGAAGATCGCAGCCAAAACCAACGGCTGCGGCACCTGACCGATGAAAGGCAATGCCGTAATGTGCTTTGAGTAGGCAAGCAAAATCGGCATGAAGGCGATCAAAGTCATTATCGAATCAATAAAGCTGGTCCCAAGATCTTCCATGATCTTTGAAAAGCGCATCGTGTCTTCCTGCACGCGCTGGGAAGCTCCCTCGATGCTCCGCACCCTAGGCCAATAGGACATGTAGTAGTCGTTCATCGCTGTCCGCCAGCGAAACACCCAATGGCTTACAAAGAAATTTGTCAGAACGTAAACAGTAACAGCCACCAGAGCGATGCCGAGGAAAGTTATTAACTGCGCATAAACATCATACTCTGTCGCCTTCACACTTTTGCTCACAATGCCCTGGATCAGATCCCAGAACGGCCCGTACCAGGCATTGATCGCTACACTCACCTGAACCTGAAAATAGGTCGTGAACAAGATCAGCGAGCTGCCAAGGATCGACCAGCGGTCCCACGGGTGCGGGGAATACCAATGCCAGAAGGCGTAAAAGAGCAGCACACCAAGTGTAAAATAGATGTAGAACCAAAGGAACGGAGGCGACCAGAAAACGGAAACGCCAATGATCGGCGCCGCGTCCGCTGCAGGGAGGGGAAATCCGACCAAAGCGCCTAGCTGGTCGCCGCCGAGAAACCACACGGCCACCATGACCGCACTCCAGACGGCGGCCGAGGTGAAAAAGAGCTTCGGCTGCGGAAAAAACGATACGAACACTGTGGCGAAATCCTCGGTCGGCGCAAATCAGCGGCGTTGGTCAGCGGGCATAAAGTCACACATTAGTGGGAAAGAAAATGCCCGTGCCCGATGCCCGCAACCGAGCAAGACCATAATCATGGCGATTTTGGCGCAGCCGACCAGGCGATCGCGCCGGAAGCGAGCAGGACGGCGGCGGCCACGATCGAGGCAAGGAAAAAGTTGCCCGAGGCCTGCGCAAGCAGCCCGGCGACGATCGGGCCGATGATCTGGCCGAGGCCGAAGGCGGCCGTCATCACCGCCAGCATCCGGCGTGGTGCTTGCGGAGCAAGCTGCCTGCCGGCCTGCAGGCCAAGCGCGGTGATGGCTATGAAGGTGCCGCCGACAAGAAGGCCGCCGAGCAGCGGCCCGGTGCGCCCGCCCATGACGACACTGGCGCTGACGCCGACCACCTCGACCAGGCACCCCAGTGCGTAGGTGGCATAGAGCCCGATCCTGGCCGTAAGCTTCTGCCACAGCCAGACCGAGGGGAAACCGGCAAGGCCGGTGACCATCCAGACCACGGCCTCGAAGACGCGGCCGCCGCCGCCCTGGCGGACGATGGCGACCAGGAACGTTGCCGTGACGATGTAGCCGAAGCCGAACAGGCCGTAGGCGACAATGATCTTCACCAGCGACCGGTCTTTCGGCAGTGCCGGCTCGCTCCCGGTGGTGCTGTTCGCGGCCGAGGTGCCGCCGGCCAGCAAGGCGACGGCGGCAAAGCCGCAGGCCGAAATCACCGCCGACCACAGCCAGCCCGCCGCCCAGCCGGCATGTTCGGTGACGAGGAGCGCCAACAGCGCCGAGGATGCCGCGATGCCGAGGCCGACACCGCCGAAATACAGCGCCTGCAGGTCGTTTCGCCCGGCCGCGGCGAGATGACCGAAAACGATGCTGGTCATGAAGACCAGCACGAAGGCACTGGCGAGGCCGGCAAGAAAGCGGATGAGGAGAAAGCCGGGCATGGTGCCGCTCAGGCCCATCAGGCCGGCGAGGATCGCGGTGGCGGCAAGGCCGGCCAGCATCAGCTGGCGCTCGCGGCCTTGCGCCCAGCCGCCGGTGGCGGCAAGCGCGCCGACGAGGTAGCCGAGATAATTGGCCGATGCGATCCAGCCGGCATCGGCCGGCGACAGGCCGAGCTCTTCCATCATGCCGGGCAGGATCGGCGTATAGACGAAACGGCCGATGCCCATGGCGACGGCCAGGGCGATCATGCCGGCGATTGCCAGGCGCAAGGGCGAAGCGATGTTCATCGCGGTGCACCATAGGTGCGCCTGCCGGCGAGACAATCCGCCTTTTATTGGGCCAGAAGGGCTGCGCAGCCGCGTCGGCGGCCGGCTCACCTGAAGTGCCAGCAAGTCCTTGTTCAGCCGCAGCAGGTCCTTGGCGGGGCCGTCTCGAAGCGGGTACGACGCGCGGTCAGCCTGAACGGCATGTCGGCGAGTTCGCGCTCCGACATGGTGTCGAGCACCGGATGCGACAGCGGATCGGTCACCCAATTGATGGCCTCGCTGTCATGCCGGTGCGGCTGCGTTCCGATCGGGGAAAAGGCGCCGAGCCATGATAAAATCTTCATCGGATTTGCCTCCTCACTCTGCGTAACCCACTTAGAATCCGCCGTTCGGCAGCGTCTGGCAATTGAGATTTCCGCCGCTCCAGTTTAGAAAAACTGTATGGCTATGCTGAACCGCGTCCATCTCAACGGCTTGCGCGCCGTCGAGGCCGTCGCCCGCCTGGGCTCGCTTGCGGCGGCGGCCGGCGAGCTCAACGTCTCGGTCAGCGCCGTCAGCCAGCAGATCAACCGGACCGAAAAGCAGCTCGGCCGGGCGCTGTTCGACCGAACGCCAGCTGGCCTGGTGGCGACGGAATTCGGCACCGTCTTTACCGCGCGGCTCAGCGCAGGCTTCCGCGAACTCGCACAGGCGGTGGCGCTTGCCGATGAAAGCTCGGAGTGCACGCTGGTGGTTTCGGTGGCGCCGGCTTTCGCCTCGAAATGGCTGCTGCCGCGGCTGTCACGGCATTTTGCCCGCCATCCGAACGTGCTCCTGCGCATCGATGCCTCGGTGCGGCTTGCCGATCTCGATCGTTCGGACATCGACGTCGCCATTCGGCTCGGCGACGGCAAATGGCCGGGCGGGCGGGCCGAATTGCTGCTGGCGCAGGAGGTGTTTCCGGTCTGTGCACCGGTGATCGCCAGCAAGCTGAAATCGATCGAAGACCTTGCTTTGACCTGTGCGATCACCGACGAAAGGTCGATGATCAGTTGGAAGAGCTGGTTCGAAGCCGCCGGGGTGGAGCCGGTCACCTTCATGAAAGGCGCGCGCTTCACAGATCCGATGCTGTGCCTGGAATCGGCGATTGCCGGTCACGGCGTCATGCTCGGCTGGCAGTTGCTGGCCGCCGACGCGCTGGCCGACGGCCGTCTCGTTGCGCCGTTCGGCATACGCGCCCAGAGCGGCCTCGGCTATTGGCTGGTAACTTCGGCTAGCAAGAGCGAAAGTCGCAAAGTCAGGGATTTCAAGACCTGGATCCGCGAAGAGATCGAGGCGACGATGGCGCAGTTCAGATCGCTCGAGAGGGCCAGCTAGACCTGCCGGCGTCATCAGAGTGGAAAGGTCGGCAGCGCCGGTCTATGTAAGAAACAGTCCCCAATCACGGCAGGCAGGATCATGACCACACATTCGCGCGGCGTTTCCGCAAGCATCGACCCGGTGAAGCTCGACAGGCTGGCGGAGGTCGCCGTCAAGGTCGGGCTGCAATTGCAGCCGGGGCAGGATCTGGTGCTGACCTCGTCTATCGCCGCGCTGCCTCTGACGCGGCGGATCATCGAGCACGCCTACAAGGCAGGTGCCGGCCTGGTGACGCCGATCTTCAACGACGATGAGATCACTCTCGCGCGCTTCCGCTACGGCGCCGACGCCGGTTTCGACCGCGCCGCCGGCTGGCTCTACGAAGGCATGGCAAAAGCCTTCGCAAACAATGCGGCTAGGCTCGCCGTGCGCGGCGAGGATCCGTCGCTGCTTTCGGCGCAGGACCCGGCAAAGGTGGCGCGTGCCAACAAGGCGAATTCGATGGCCTACAAGCCGGCGCTGGAGAAGATCACCGGCTTCGACATCAACTGGAACATCGTCGCCTATCCCGATCAGGCCTGGGCCAAGCAGGTATTCCCGGACGACGCCGACGACGTCGCCGTGGCCAAGCTCGCCGAGGCTATCTTTGCCGCCTCGCGGGTGGATGTCGAAGACCCGATCGGCAATTGGACGGCGCACAATGCGGCGTTGAAGAGCCGCACCGAATGGCTGAACGGCCACAATTTCCACGCGCTGCATTTCACCGGCCCCGGCACCGACCTGACCGTCGGGCTGGCCGACGGCCACGAGTGGATGGGCGGCGCCTCGACCGCCAAGAACGGCATCACCTGCAACCCCAACATCCCGACCGAAGAGGTTTTCACCACACCGCATGCAAGGCGCGTCGAAGGCCATGTCACCAGCACCAAGCCGCTGTCCTATCAGGGTACCCTGATCGACGGCATTGCGGTGCGTTTCGAGGCGGGCCGCATTGTCGAGGCCAAGGCCACGAAAGGCGAGGATGTGCTGCAAAAGGTGCTCGATACCGACGAAGGCTCGCGCCGTCTCGGCGAGGTGGCGCTGGTGCCGCATTCCTCGCCGATCGCCAAGAGCGGGCTGCTGTTTTTCAACACGCTGTTCGACGAGAACGCCGCCTGCCACATCGCGCTCGGCCAGTGCTATTCGAAGTGCTTCGTCGACGGCGCCTCGCTCGGCCAGGACGAGATCGCGGCGCGCGGCGGCAACAAGAGTTTCATCCACATCGACTGGATGATCGGCTCGGACAAGATCGACATAGACGGCGTCCATAAGGACGGCAGCCGCGTGCCGGTGATGCGCAAGGGCGAGTGGGTTTAGGCCCGGGATCTCTAAGCGAAGACCAGCAAGCAGCGGCGCCTGCTGGCCCATGCGGAGTTGGCAATGGAGCTCGCGGTCAAGCGCATCTATGAGCAGCCGGCGCCCGATGACGGGCAGCGGGTGCTCGTCGACCGTATATGGCCTCGCGGCGTCCGCAAAGAGGACGCGGCGCTGACGGTCTGGCTGAAGGACATCGCGCCGAGCAATGGGTTGCGCAAATGGTTCGGTCATGAGCCGGCGCGCTGGGCGGAATTCCAGCGGCGATACCGCGATGAGCTCGACCGGAACGGCGAGGCGGTGACGGAACTACGTGCCTTGCTCCGTGAAGGCAAGGTGACGCTGCTCTACGGCGCCCATGACGAGGCGCACAACAATGCGGCGGCACTGGCGAGCTATTTACGTGGGATCAATTAGTCACGCCGCCGGGACAGCGCCCCCTCTGGCCTGCCGGCCATCTCCCCCACTTGGGGGGAGATCGGATGTCGCCGGCTTTCGCCAATCTCCAAGGTCGCAGTGGTGAGCGGAGCGCCGAAGCTGCCAATCTCCACCCTCGTGGGGGAGATGTCCGGCAGGACAGAGGGGGGCGCGACGGATCGCGGCGGGTCGGTTCTACTTCCCACTCACCGCCTCTTGATAAACATCAGGCTTGAAGCCGACGAGAACCCTGTCGCCAAGTTCCAGCACCGGACGCTTGATCATCGTCGGTTTGGCCAGCATCAGCGCCTTGGCCTTGTTCTCGTCCAAGCCCAGTCTGTCCTCGTCCGACAGTTCACGGAACGTTGTGCTCGCCTTGTTGAGCAGGATTTCCCAGCCGACCTTGCCTGACCAGCCGTCCAGCCGATCCGCTTCAAGCCCGTCTGCCCTGTAGTCGTGAAAGCGATAGGCAACATCGTGGCTCGCCAGCCAGGAACGCGCCTTCTTGACCGTATCGCAATTGGTGATGCCGTACATGGTGATCGTCAAAACGGATCCTCGGACCGGTCGATTCTAGCGGCACCGTAAAACCGCGCCTCTCGGTTTTCCAGCGGCCTCGCCGGCCGTCGGCGATTTTCACGCTTGTCACGAGGACATGGGCTTTCACGACGGCTGGGGCACGGTGGCGGATCAGTTGGCCGACTATCTCATGACGATCTGAGGCGACCCTGCTTCGCACTCACATTGCGGCCACGAAGCCGTCGTGGCCGTTCAACCGAACGCCGGTGCCGAGGCACCAACGCTCGCAACAAACTTGACGTTGGCGTAATGCCAATGTTGAACGCTCAGGCGCCGTAGCCGATGATGCCCTTGATCTCGAGGAAATCGTGGATCGCCCAGTCGGCGTATTCGCGGCCGTTGCCGGACTGCTTGTAGCCGCCGAAGGGCGCGAACGTATCCCATTCCGGATAGTTGATCGACACCTGCCCGGCGCGCAGCCGGCTGGCAATCTTGCGGGCGTGGTCGATATCCCCGGACTGCACATAGGCAGCCAGGCCATAGACGGTGTCGTTGGCGATCTTCACCGCATCATCATCGTCATCGTAGGAGATGACCGACAGGACCGGCCCGAAAATCTCCTCCTTCTCGATGGTCATGCCAGGCCTGACGTGGCCGAAAACGGTCGGTCGCACATAATAGCCACGGTTGAGGTGTTCCGGCCGGCCGAGGCCGCCGGTGACCAGCGTCGCACCCTCGGCGATACCTGCCTCGATCAACCGCTGGATCTTGTCGAACTGGACGTTGCTGACCACCGGCCCGAGCTTGGTCTCCTCCGAGCGCGGGTCGCCGACCTTGTGCCGTTCGGCGGCCTTCCTGGCGATCGTCAGCGCCTCGTCGTGGCGGGCGGCCGGCACCAGCATGCGGGTCGGCGCATCGCAAGACTGGCCGCTATTGCCGAAGCAGGCGTTGACACCCTTGCGCACCGCCGTCTCGAAGTCAGCGTCGGGCAGCACGATGTTGGCCGATTTGCCGCCGAGCTCCTGCGCCACGCGCTTTACCGTCTCGGCCGCCGTCTTGGCGACGATGATGCCGGCCCGGGTCGATCCGGTGAACGAGACCATGTCGACATCGGGATGGCCAGCCATGACCTGGCCGACATCCGGACCGGTGCCATTCACCATATTGTAGACGCCCTTCGGCGTGCCGGCGGCGTCCATCACCTCGGAAAAGATGATGCCGCTGATCGGCGCGATTTCGGAAGGCTTTAAAATGACGGTGCAGCCGGCGGCGATGGCCGGCGCTACCTTGCAGACTATCTGGTTGAGCGGCCAGTTCCACGGTGTAATCAGCGCGCAGACGCCGATCGGCTCCTTGACCACCATGGTGGTGCCGCGCTTCTCGCTGAATTCGTAATCCTCCAGCGCCTTGATGGTGGCTTCCATATGCGCCCTGCCCGCCCAGGCCTGCGCCTCGCGCGCCCACCTGATCGGCGCGCCCATTTCCTGGCTGACCGCCTGGGCGATGTCCTCGTAGCGCTCATTGTAGACTTCGAGGATACGCTTCAGCAGCTTCAGGCGCTCGGCCTTGGTCGTTTGCGAAAAGGCCGGGAATGCCGCCTTGGCTGCAGCCACGGCCTTGTCGACATCGGCTTTCGAGCCGACCGAGATTTTGGTGTAGGCCTCTTCAGTGGACGGATCGATGACATCCAGTGTTGCCGGAACCACGGGGCCGACCCATTTGCCGCCGATGAAAAAATTGAGATGATTGCTCATGGGCCGTGCTCCGGTTTTCTGGAAATGAGTGAGACTAGCTAGGCAGCATAGGGCAGTTGGCACCACGGCGCAGGCTGATATGCGCCACGTCGCCGACGCTGAATTGAAAACCCTCTGTCCGGCGCGGCGCGTCGATCACCACCTGTGTCCCCTGCCCCAACTCTGCATGAAGGCGCAAGGTGCGGCCGTGAAAGACGATGCTGTTCACCCGCACCGGTGCAGTACCGGCCGCCGCCTCGGTCGTCGCCAAAAGGTCCTCCGGACGCACGCCGATGGTGCGCACCGTGCCCTCGCCTGGCAGCTCGCCTTTATCCGAAATCGCTTCCAGCGGCAGAGCGCCGGCGATGAACCGCAAGCGCTCGCCGTCACGGCCGACAAAGCGCGACTGCAGAAGGTTCATGGTGCCGATGAAGCTGGCGACGAATTTGGTGGCGGGTCGATCGTAAAGGGTCGCCGGCGGCGCAATCTGCTCGATGCGGCCCTTGTTCATGACGACGATGCGGTCTGAGATCGACAGCGCCTCGGTCTGGTCGTGCGTGACCATGACGAAAGTGGTGCCAAGCCGCGACTGCAGCCGCTTCAGTTCGACCTGCATCTGCTCGCGCAGATGCGCGTCGAGCGCCGACAGCGGCTCGTCGAGCAGCAGCACACGCGGCTCGCAGACGATGGCGCGGGCAAGCGCGACGCGCTGGCGCTGGCCACCCGACAATTCGGACACGCGGGCGCCGAGCTTCTCGGCAAGGCCGACCATGTCGAGCGCTGCGCCGACGCGCTTTGCCTGTTCGGCACCGGAGAGCTTGCGCAGCGACAGGCCGAAGCCGACATTTTCGGCAACGTTCATGTGTGGGAACAGCGCGTAGTCCTGGAACACGGTATTGACGGGACGGCCGAAGGGCCTGAGCGCTGTGATGTCGCGGCCTTCGAGCAGGACCCTGCCGTTCGACGGGCTCTCGAAGCCGGCGATGACCCGCAGGCTGGTGGTCTTGCCGCAGCCGGACGGTCCGAGCAGGGTCAGGAACTCGCCGCGCGAAATATCGAGATCGACGGCGTCGAGCCCGATGATGCCGCCGGGGAAAATCTTGGAGACCTTGTCCAGCCGGACGAGCGGATCAGGCGCCATCGCGAACCTCGGACGGTTTGGTGGTGTTGACCCACAGAATCTGGCAGCGCTCGCTGCCCGGATTGCGGAAGGCATGCAGCAACGTGCTCTTGAAGGCGAAGCTGTCGCCGGCCTTCAGCCCGTATCTGGTCGAATCGACCACCAGCTCGACCTCGCCCGACAGGACGAAGCCGAATTCATGGCCGGCATGGGCGTAAGCTTCGGCGGTGCCGCCACCGGCGTCAACGGTCACCAGCATGCCGGTCAGCGTGGCGGCCGGCGGCGACAGCAGCGCCTTGGCGATGCCTTCCGATTTGACCGGGATCTGACGCCGGCTGTTGGCGCGCACACAATAAAGATCGTTGCCGACATCCTTGCCGTCAGCGATCAGCGCTGACGGCTCTATATCGAGGGCGGCGGCAAGCGGCCAGATCACGCGGACCCGCAATGACGACATGCCGCGCTCGATCTGGCTTAGCGCACCTATCGAGACACCGGCCTTGGCGGCAAGTTCGGCCAGCGAGAGATTGCGCTCCAGCCTGAGCGCTCGCACGCGCCGGCCGACCCTGACGTCGGCGTCGTCCTTCGGCTTCTCAGCCGCTTCGTCCAGCATGTCCATTCGTTCGTCCTTGTTTGGTTAGGTTTCCCTTCTCCCCTTGTGGGAGAAGGTGGATCGGCGCGAGGCGCCGAGACGGATGAGGGGTGTTGGCCGGAGTGCTGTCGGTGCCATCTGGAACACCCCTCATCCGTCGCCTTCGGCGACACCTTCTCCCGCAAGGGGAGAAGGAAGAGCGAACTCAGCCGCCTGCCTTGACCTTCTCGAACATCTTGGCGAGTTCGTCATTCTGCTTCATCGGCCCGGTGAAGATCGTGGTCTTCAGCATCACCTCGGGATCGGAAGGCAGCTGCAGTTTCTCCAACTCCTCCTTCGGCACAGCGGCGAAAGCCGAGCTGGTCGAGCTGCCATAGCCGTAGGCCTGGATCAGATACTTTCCGGAATCCGTTTCCAGCCGGCTGTTGATGAAGTCATAAGCAAGATCGACGTTCTTGGCGTCCTTGAGCATGACGAAGCCGCAAGCCCAGGTCAGCATGCCTTCCTTCGGCTTCATGAACTCTACAGGCACGCCCTGCTTCTTCAGCGAGGTGGCCGAGGCGTTCCAGGTCATGGCCGCGACCAGCTGGCCGCTCGCCAGTGCCTGTTCGACCGAGGTCATGTCAGTGGTGTAGTTCGAGAGCAGCGGGCGCTGCTCGCGCAGTTTCTCCGCCACCTTGTTCATCTGTTCCGGTGTCATGTCGAATGGATTGACGCCGGCCAGAAGGGCCGCCACCACCGGTGTGTCGTGGACGGCATCGATGGTCGCCATGCGCCCGGCATATTGCTTGTCCCAGAGCAGGTTCCAACTGGCTTCCGGGTTCTTCACCAGATCGGTGCGGTAGAGGATCGAGGTATTGCCCCAGTCCCACGGCACCATCCAGACCTTGCCGTCGCCGGCCTGCAGGTCGGGCAGGTTCTTGAAGACCGGGAAGATCGAATCCCAGTTCTTGATGCGCTTGGTGTCGATCGGCTGCAGCAGGCCTTCCTTGTTCCAGCGCGCCACCTTGTCATAGCAAGGGTGCGCGACATCGGGGCGGAAGCCGGCCTTGACCTTGGTGAAGGCGTCATCGTCGTCGCCGAACATCGAGGCTTCGACACCATCGGGGTGCGCGGCGAGGAAGCTCTTGTTGAAGTCGGGCAGTTCATAGCCCGACCAGGTGAAATATTGCAGCTTGTCGCCGGCAAAGGCGGCAGTCGATGCAAGCGCCAGCGCGAAGGCAGCCAGTCCGGTTTTCGCTGTCTTTGCCGTTATCGATTTCAAGTCGAATGCCATTGCAGTTCTCCTCTTTCGGTTTCTTCTGGTTTTGACAGGCTGGCGGGCGCTGGCCGCCGGGTGGCGGCAAGCCCGCGATGGCGCAGGATTTCGGCGAGTGCGGCGATGACGAACGACACGGCCAGGATCGCCGTGCCGAGCGCCATGACGGTCGGCAGCGATTTCGGGAAGCGCAGCTGGCTCCAGATATAAAGCGGCAGCGTCGGCTCGGTGCCGGCAAGGAAGAAGGCGACGATAAACTCGTCGAACGAGGTCAGGAAGGCCAGCATGAACGCCGAAATAATGGCGGGCAGGCTGAGCGGCAGCATCACCCGTCTGAAGGTCGTCCAGTCCGAGGCGCCGAGGTCGAGCGCTGCCTCGCGGATGGTCTTCGGGATGGCGGCGAAGCGGCTGCGCATGACCACCACCGTCGTCGGCAGCGCCACCAATACGTGGCCGAGCACAATGGCAATGCGCGACGGCCCGAAACCGGCGAGATTGACCAGGATCAACAGCGAGATGCCGACGATGACGCCGGGGATCAGGATCGGCAGCCGCGCAATGGCACTGATCGTGGCGGCCAGCGGCGAGCGACCGTAGAGGTCCATATAGGACACGGTGATGCCGCAGAGTGTTGCGCCGCTGGCGGCAATGGCGCCGATGACGAGGCTGGTGGCAAGCGCACCGGACAGCGCCGAATTGCCGTAAAGTGTGCCGTACCACTCAAGTGTGAAGCCTTGCAGCGGAAATGCCGCCTGGATCGAATTGTTGAAGGAAAACAGCGGGATCAGCAATATCGGCAGATACAGGAACACCAGATAGGCAAGGACATAGACACCCAGCCAGCCGCCGCCCTGCCTTGCATCGATACGCGCCGTGTTCATGTGCGGCTGCCGTATCGCCGGTCGGCGAAGCGCACCACCAGCACCACGGCGAGAATGACCAGCATGACGGCGACGGCGAGTGCGGCGCCGAACGGCCAGTCATTGGCCTTGCCGAACTCGGCCTGGATCAGTGTGCCGATCATTGTACTGGCAGGGCCGCCGACCAGCGCCGGCGTCACATAATCGCCGACGGTCGGCACGAAGACGACGAGAGCGGCCGCCAGCACGCCCGGCATCGAATTGGGCAGCACGATGCGGCGGAAGCTGGTGAATGGTTTTGCGCCGAGATCGGAAGCGGCCTCGAGCAACGACTTCGGGATGGTGTCCAGCGCCACATAGATGGGCAGGATGGCGAACGGCGCATAAGCGTGGGCGAGCGTGACGACGACCGCTGCCGGCGTATTAAGGAAGGCCAATGTCGGCTCCGACCAGATGCCGCTTTCGATCAGCGCCGAGTTCAGCACGCCATTATAGGCAAGCACGATCTTCCAGGCGAAGACGCGCAGGAGATAGCTGGTCCAGAACGGCAGGGTCAGCAGGAACAACAGCAGCCCGCGCCGCCGCCCGGCATGGAAAGCCAGATAGTAGGCAACGGGATAGGCGGTGACGACGGTTGCCAGCGTCACCAGGCCGGCGATACCCAGCGAGCGCAGCGTCACCGTCCAGTACAGCGGATCGGTGGCCACAGTGACGAAATTCGCAAGGGTGAAACCAGCCCCCAGCAGCGAGCCGTCATTGCCGCGAAAGGCGAGAAAGAACACCAGGCCAAGGGCGAAAAGGATCAGCAAGAAGGTGACCAGCCCGCCGGGCAGCAGCATGGCGAAGCGGAAGGCCGGCGAAGACCGGGTTTCCGGCAACGACTGCGTTACGACGATGGTCGACATCGGCTGTCCATCGAAATTTGAAATCGATTAAGCTTTTTTCATATTTATGAAATTGTCAAGCTGTTTCATGCTTGGGCATGAACGTCAGCGTTCGAACGCGTCCAGCATCCGGTACCAGGCGATGGTCGCGGCGACGCCGACCTGCCGAAAGGCGTGAAACGGGATCGGTCGGATCGGCGAGACCGGGAACGGCAATTGCCTGGTGTCGCCGCTCGACAAATAGGAGGCGATGCGCTCGCCAAGCGCGGTCATCAGGCCGATGCCGCGGCCCTGGCAGCCAACCACCGCCAGCAGACCCTTCTCTGGCTCGTGGATATGCGGAAGATGGTCCGGCGTCATTGCCACTCGGCCGAACCACCGCTTTTCAATGGCAATGTCTGACAGCGCCGGATAAAGCCGCAGCAGCGCGCGCTCCAGATGCGCCCAGTCGGCCGGGCCGTTCGGCAAGGCCATGCGGCCGCGTCCGCCGAGCACCAGCCGGCCATCGGCACTCTTGCGGTAATAGACGAGGATGCGGCGCGAATCCGACACTGCCTGCCCTTCCGGCAGGATAGCCGCCGCGAGATTGGACGATAGCGGTGCTGTCGCGATCTGGAAGGAATGCAGCGGGACGATCGTCTCGGCGAGGCCGGGAAGCAGGCCGCCGGTATAGGCGTTGGTCGCCAGGACAATCGCCTTGGCCTTGAGTTCGGCGCCGCTTTCCGTAGAAACGTGCCAAATGCCGGCATTCTGGCTGATCTGCATCACGTTCTGGCGTTCGGCGATTTTCACGCCCGCCGCTACAGCGACGCGCGCCAGTTCCGACGTGTAGGCGAGCGGATCGATGACACCGGCGCGGCGATCGAGCCAGCCGCCGAGATAGCCTTGCGCGCCGGTCATCGTCGCGATCTCCGTCGCGCTCAGCAGCCGGACATCGGCGCCGCGCGCCCGCCACTGCCGATCCCGGCTTGCCGCCGCTTTCAGCGCGGTCTCGGTATGCGCGGCCTGGATCCAGCCATTGCGGACGAACGGCACCGCCAGTCTTTCGTCGCGGATCAATTCGAAGACGGTGTCAGCGGTCGAGGCGGCAAAGTTGACGAGCGCTTCGCCGCGTTCGAGACCAAAATGCTCCAGCAGCCAGTCCGGATCGTATTTCAGGCCGGGAATGACCTGACCGCCGTTCAGGCCGGATGCGCCATTGCCAATTTCGCCGGCCTCCAGCACCTGGACGGCAAGGCCGAGCCGGGCAGCGTGCAAGGCTGTCGACAGCCCCATGATACCGCCGCCGACGATAACGACATCGACGCATTGGCCGGCGGGAAAAAGCGACTGGAACGCGGTGGCTGTCCGCGGCTTCTGCCAGATTGGATCGGAAAACCGTACGGGCAAGCGTCACCTGGAGATTTCAGTAGGTGAAAACCCTAGCGACGGTTTCATTATTTTGAAAGAGCGTTTTCCGTCGCCGTTGGCGCACGTCAGGCTCAATCAAGGTCCGGCGATGCGAAGACCGCTTGAAAGAATTGACAAAGCTCGTCCTGCAGGCGGGATAGACCTTTGGCGGGAATTTGTTGAAAGTGCCGCGGCCGAAGGACAAGACAACAGGAAATGTAAGCCATGACGAACGCCACACATGTGCCCGCCGAAGGCCTCTTCGTGGGCCGCGCCAGGGCGAGCGATGCTTCCCATCCGCTGGTGGTCACGGTGCGTGACGGCACGGTCTTCGATATCACGTCAAATGTGGCGCCGACCGTGCGCGACGTTTGCGAATTGCCGGATCCGGCGGGGCACGTCCGCTCGGCCAAGGGGCGGCCGATCGGCCCGCTCGATGCCATTGCCGCCAGCAGTTTCGAGACAGCGCGCGATCCGGGGAAACCGTACCTGCTGTCCCCCGTCGACCTGCAGGCGATCAAAGCGTCTGGCGTCACCTTTGTCGTCAGCCTGCTCGAACGGGTGATCGAGGAGCAGGCGCGCGGTTCGGCGGAAAAGGCCGACGCCATTCGCGCCGACATCGCCGGGCTGATCGGCCACGATCTGTCGAAGCTCAAGCCCGGCTCGCCGGAAGCGATGGAGATCAAGGCCAAGCTGATTGCGCGCGGCGCCTGGTCGCAATATCTGGAAGTCGGCATCGGCCCCGATGCCGAGATCTTCACCAAGTGCCAGCCGATGGCCTCGGTCGGCTTCGGCGCCGATGTCGGCCTGCATCCGGTTTCGACATGGAACAATCCGGAGCCGGAGATCGCCATGATTGCCGCCAGCAGCGGCAGGATTGTCGGGGCGACGATCGGCAACGACGTCAATCTGCGCGACGTCGAGGGGCGCTCGGCGCTGCTGCTCGGCAAAGCCAAGGACAACAACGCTTCGGCAGCACTTGGCCCCTTTATCCGGCTGTTCGATGAGACGTTTTCCATTGGCGACGTGAAGCAGGCGATCGTACGCCTGAAGGTCGAGGGCGAGGATGGGTTCTCGCTGGAGGGCGCCAGTTCGATGGCCGAGATCAGCCGCTCGCCGGAAGAGTTGGTCGCCGCCGCCATGGGGCCGCATCATCAATACCCCGACGGGCTGGCACTTTATCTCGGCACCATGTTCGTGCCGTCGAAGGATCGGGGCGAAACAGGCAAGGGCTTTACCCACAAGGTCGGCGACATCGTCACCATCTCGTCGGAGAAATTCGGCGCCTTGGTCAACCGCGTGCGGCTGTCGCCCGACTGTCCGCACTGGACCTACGGCGCCAGCCACCTGATGCGCGACCTCGCCAGGGCCGACCTCATCTAGTCCCGCAGCCTAACATCCGATAGTTTCTAGAATTCTCTGATTGGAAATTACCTGCTCGTCGGCATTCGGGAGAGTCCATTGATCGTCGCTCTTGAGGGCAAGACCCTTGTCGTTACCGGCGGAACGCAAGGGCTTGGCGAGACCATCGCCCGGCTGGCCTCAGCCGACGGCGGCGAAGGGATCGCCATTGTCGGCCGCAATGCCGAGCGTGGCAGACGCATCGCCGAAGAGCTTTCACGACCAAGCCGGCCCGTCGTCTTCATCCAGGCCGATCTTGCAGATCCGGCCGCGCCTGCAGCTGTCATGGCGGAAGCGATCAAAAGACTCGGCCGCATCGATTGTCTGGTGAACGCCGCGGCCCTCACCGACCGGGCCTCGCTGGAAACTGGCACAATCGACGACTGGGACAGGTTATTTTCCGTCAATGCGCGCGCGCCGTTCTTCCTCATGCAGGCGGCCGTAGCCGACATGAAGACACGGCGGGCGGCGGGGGCCATCGTCAACATACTGTCGGTGAATGCGCATTGCGGTGCGCCGGACCTTGCCATCTATTCCGCAACCAAGGGCGCGCTTTCGACGCTGACCAGAAACATTGCCAACGCGCATCTTTCCGATCGCATCCGCGTCAACGGCATCAACATGGGCTGGGTAGCGACGCCGGCCGAACAAGAGATGCAGGCGCGCACGCTGGGCAAGGGCGAAAACTGGGCAAAGATTGCCGCCGCCGGCCTGCCGCTTGGTCGATTGCTGACCATGGACGAAGTCGCCCAGCTAACGCTGTTCCTGCTCAGCGACGCCTCCGGGCTGATGACCGGGACGCTTATCGACCTAGAGCAACACGTGCTCGGCGCGCCGCCGCGCGGGATTGCATGACGGTCGCAAGGCCGATCGTCGGCCGCCTGGAAAATACCAGCCAAACTGATGCAATCTGATGGGATTGCTGATGGCGCGGTGCCTTGCGCCAACGTCCATTGGCAATCGAGGCTTGCCATCGATCAAAAAAGGGAATGCTCTAATGCGCCCAGGTCGACGCTGGTAAATGCGATCACGGCTTTGGCCGCGCACGGTTTTTGGCCGCGATCGTCGTCGGAGGAGGAGTTCGGTTCAAATGGGAGGAAATCAAATGCTGACGAGGCTAAGACTGCTTGTACTTGGCTTGGTGGTGGCGCTGGCCATTCCGGCCGCGGCACAGGCCAAGACGTTCTACTGGATTTCGCATGGCGGCCCGGCCGATCCGGTCTGGACCTACTTCCTTGCCGGCGCCAAGCAATGGGCGGCGGACACCGGCAACACCGTCAATACGTCGTTCCACAATGGCGACGTGGCGTCGCAGCAGGAGGCTGTTCGCGCCGCGATTTCCGCCAAGGCCGACGGCATCACCACGACCAGCCCTGATCCGGGCAGCCTTGTCGAGATCGCCAAGGAAGCGCGGGCGGCGAACATCCCGATCATCAACTTCAACACGCCCGACCCGAAGGCGGACTTCAACGCCTATGTCGGCGGCGACAACGTCACCTTCGGCAAACATTGGGCGCAGTATCTGGTCGACAAGGGCCTTGTGAAGAAGGGCGACTTCGTCTGGATGCCGGTCGAGATTCCCGGCGCCACCTATGGCGTCCAGGAAGAGGAAGGCATCAAGAGCGTGTTCGAGCCGCTCGGCATCACCTACGAAATCACCGAAGCGACGCTCGACCAGGCCGAAGTGATCAACCGCATGGTCGATTACCTCACTGCCAACAGGGCCAAGGTCAAGGCGGTTATCGGCCTCGGCGACCTTGTCACCGGTTCGATCAAGCGGGTGTTCGACCAGGTCGGCGTCAAGCCGGGCGAAATCCCGGTCGTCGGCTGGGGCAACTCGCTCGACACCACCCAGGAAGTGCTGAACGGCTACGTCAATGCCGCGCAGTGGCAGGATCCGCAGGCGACCAGCTACGTCGCGCTCTCGCTCGCCAACATGGCGGCGAGCGGTATTCCGCCCGGCTTCGACGTGATCACCGGCGCGCTCTACGAGAAGGACACCGCGGCAGTCTACGACAAGATCCTGTCCGGCAAATAAATCCGCGATCGAGTTGGTCACGGCCGCTTCGGCGGCCGTGACTGTCTCATCATTCCGCCGAAGCCGGTTGCGGTCGCGGCCAAATCCAATCCTATCGCGGGTCCAAGGTGGAAAATCGTTCTCTTATCCAACGCTCGATCGCGCGGCCCGAGTTCGGGCCGTTCGTGCTGCTCGTCATCGAGATCGCCGTGTTCTGGGGCATCAACCACGACTTCCTGTCGCCGCAAAACATCTCGAACACGCTGGCCTTCACGGTCGAGCTCGGGCTGATCGCGCTGGCGATGACGCTGTTGATGACATCAGGCGAATTCGATCTCTCGGTCGGCTCGGTGTTCGGCTTCTCGCCGGTCCTGATGTGGACGTTGTTCAACAGCGGCGTCGCCTCGCTGGAAGCTGCTTTCGTCATTGCGCTGGTGGTCGCTGCGTTCATTGGACTGGTCAATGGCTGGTTCGTGACGCAGCTCAAGATCCCGTCCTTCCTGGTGACGCTGGGCATGCTGCTGGTGGTGCGCGGCACCGCTTTGTTCGTCACCAACGGGTTTCCGCAGCGGACCTGGAGCGCCGAGGGCAGCTGGCTGGCGGAAGCGCTGGTCGGCGATTTCTTCATCGGGCCGTTCCGTATCTACATGTCGCTGTTCTGGTTCATCGCCGCCGCAATCGCGCTCGGTTACGTGCTGACGCAGAGCCGGACAGGCAACTGGATCCAGGCAGCCGGCGGCAACCCGAGTGCTGCAAGGGCGCGCGGCGTCAATGTCAGCGGTGTCAAGATCGGCCTGTTCATCCTGTCGTCGATCCTGGCCTCGCTTGCCGGGGTCATCTCCTCGCTGCGCACCTCGGCGGCCAACCCCAACAGCGGCACCGGCTACGAGCTCGAAGTCATCGCCATGGTGGTGATCGGCGGCACGGCGCTGACAGGCGGGCGCGGCACAATCATCGGCACGGTGCTCGGTATCCTGATCCTGCGCGTGATGCGCAACGGCATCGTGCTGATCGGTGTGCCGGGCCTTGCCTATAATATTTTCATCGGCGCCATCATCCTCGGCATGATGGCGCTCCATTCATGGCTGGAACGCCGGCATCAGGCAGGGACTTGAACCATGGCCGAACCGCTTGTCCGCATGGAAAATATCCGCAAGTCCTATGGCCGCGTGCAGGCGCTGGTTGATGCCAATTTCCATGTCAACGAAAGGGAGATCGTCGGCCTGCTCGGCGACAACGGCGCCGGCAAGTCGACGCTGATCAAAGTGCTGTCGGGCGCGGTCCCGCTGACCAGCGGCGATATCTTCATCCGCGGCAAGAAGGTGAATTTGCGCACTACCAGCGACGCCATCGCGCATGGCATCGAGACGATCTACCAGGACTCGGCGCTGGTGACGCAGCTGTCGATCGCCCGCAACCTGTTTCTCGGGCGCGAGCCGATCAAGCCGCCGCGCTTCCTCAATCGGATGGACCAGGAGGCAATGAACGTGGTTGCCCGCGACCTGCTCAAGCAGGTCGGCATCTCGAAGAACATCCCGCCGACGACGCCGATCGGCTCGCTCTCCGGTGGCGAGCGGCAGGCGGTGGCGATTGCGCGCGCCATGCATTTCGACAGCGACCTCATCATCCTCGACGAGCCGACCAACAATCTCGGCGTCGCCGAAACGCAAGGCGTGCTGAGCTTCGTGCGCAGCGCCCGCGATTCCGGCCATTCCTGCATCTTCATCGCCCACAACATCCATCATGTCTTCCAGGTGGTCGACCGCATCGTCGTCATGCGCCGCGGTAAGGTGGTCGCCGACGATATTGACCCGAAGAAGACCAGCGTCGCCGAAGTCGAACGTGTCATCACCGGCATGTCGGACAAGGAGATCCATGACGCGCTGGTCGAGGGCACGCAACGGCCCGGCTGAGCAGCCGGGGGTCGGGCTGATCGTCGAGGCACTGGATCGCATCGCCACATGGTTGCGACATGAAAGCCACCGTTTCGGATATTGCCAGGAGCTGCGGCCTGTCGACCGCGACGGTCGACCGCGTGCTCAACAACCGGCCGGGGGCCAGTGCCGCCAACCGGCAGCGCGTGATGGAGGCGGCCAAGCAGCTCGGCTATCTGCCGGTCGTCGACCAGGTCGCGTTGCCATCGCGGCCGGCGCATCTCGAATTCTTCCTGCCGATCGGCAGCAATGCCTTCATGGCCGATCTGGCCAGGCACATCGAGGATTATGCGGCGCGCCTGCCGCTGGTCGCCTCCTGCCGCATCCACAAGCTCGCCGGCATCTCGCCGAGCGCCTTGCAGGCGGCCGTCGAAAACCTCTCGCTCAAGGCGAACGGCGTCGGCGTCATCGCCATCGATCATCCGAGAACGCGCAACATCTTGCGCGAGATCGTCGAGGCCGGCATCCGCCTGGTCACGCTGGTGTCCGATGTTCCGGGTGCGCCCCGCTCGGCCTATGTCGGCATCGACAACCGGGTGGCCGGCCGCACCGCGGCGCTGCTGATGGGACGGTTCCTCGGCGGCCGCCAGGGCCATCTGGCGATGGTCGTCGGCTCACGCTCCTACCGCGGCCATGAGGAACGCGAGATGGGCTTTCGTTCCGTGCTCGGCGAGGAGTTCCCCAATCTGACGGTCACAAGCGCCGTTGAGATCAACGATGAGCCGGAGGCCAGTTATACCGCGACCATGAAGGCGCTGCACAGCGAGCCGGAGCTGCTCGGCATCTACTGTATCGGCGCCGGGCGCTCGGGCGTGGCAAAAGCATTGCTCGAAGTCAGGCCGCAGACGAAGCCGGTGTTCATCTGCCATGATCTGACGCGCGAGACGCGCGGCTATCTCGTCGACGATCTGCTCGACGTCGTCATCGACCAGAATGCGCGGCTGATTGCCGAACAGTCGGTCATTCGCCTGCTCGGCTCGATCGCCTCGTCGGCGCCCTATCTGACGCGAAAATTTATCGAGCCGCGCCTGATCTTCAAGGAAAATGTCCCGGTGCAGTGATGTCGCGCGAGGCGATGGTCGCTCGGGCCTCGATGGTTAAAATTCGGTTGATACCGCAAATCTGCACATCACCTATGCAACTTTTGTGGTTGCCGAATCATTGGGCAATCGATAGTTTCGCAGGTGTCGGCCATCTACTCCTCCCAGATGCGATGCCGACGCTGAGTGCGGCACACCTCCTCCCGTGCCGTATTCGAAATCGAGCCCGCTGCCACCTCCTCCCGGCAGCGGGCTTTTTTTGTTCCAGCTCCGGGATAGCGGCCAATGCTTGCGGTCGGGACAGCACCGGACACGTTTGCTGATCCGCGGATCGATGAGCTTCGCTGCGACCGCCGCGGCTTGTCGGGCAGAATCCTGTCACACTTGTCACTCTCACCGGTTCGCCGGCGGCCCTATCCTGCCTCACGACCAGCAATCAACGCCGCGCCGGCCATGGTGCGGAGGATCGGCACAGGAGACGCGAGATGGCACATCGCGATGGGACGAGACATCACCCGGCGGCGCGGCCCGCAATCGAAACGCCACGTGTCGTTTCGCCGCTATCTGGCCCTGAAAGACGTGATCAGGCCTTCCGCCATGCGGACGAACTGCGCGCTCGGACCCTCGGCGCCAACGCTTTGCAGGCTGACGCGGGCGCCCTCGAGCAACAGCGACAGCGTGTCCGCAAGAAGCTCGGCCTGGCCGATGCCGGCATCGCGACACAGCGAGACCAGCCGCTCGCGCTGCGCTTCCTTGAGTTCCTTGATCACTTGCCTTGCCGGATGATCGGCCTCGCTCAGCTCGATGGCGGCGTTGGCCATGTCGCAACCGCGACGATCCGACATCAGGCAATCGGCCGCCATCCGGACCCAGGCATGCAGCTGCGCCAGCTTGTCGCCCGGATTCTCGGCCTCGAACTTTTCCCACATCGCGTTGGCGCTGCAAGCGGTCGCCCGCAGACATTCGATGATCAGGTCGTCCTTGGACTCGAAATGCCGGTAGAGCGTCATCTTGTTGGTGCCGGCGGCCTCGGTGATGGCGTCGATGCCGACGCCGCGAATGCCATGCTTGTGAAACATGTCCCGTGCCGTCTCCAGGATCCTGTCCCGGGGGCGAACACGCTCCACAACACCGTCTGTCATCAAAACCTCCGTGATTGCGTTTCCCGAAATTCCCTCGGTGCACCTCTTGACTAGGGTGTTACCGGTCTGTAACGTTAGAGATGTTACTTACCTGTAACACCCGCATTACATCATGTCAAACTCGCAAGTGCCGGCCACCAGCCCCGCCCCGATCGGCAAGGGGACGAACCGCACCTTACGGCCTCGGCCGGCGAGCAAGAAAACACCCGATCCGGGGCTTGCCGCGGATCGCCAAAAACCAGGAGCCGCTTCGATGTCGCAGCGCAATGATCTGACGATCGATGAAGTCGTGAGGGATCCGATGATCCGCATGCTGATGAAGGCCGACCGCGTCGACCCGCGGTCCTTCGAGGCGATGCTGCGTGCGCTGGCGGACGAACAGGCCGAGCGCCGCAATGCGCCGCGCCGCCTTGAAGATTTCGGCTTTCTCGAAGATTCCGGCTCAACACGCAGCCGGCGGCTTTCCAGGGTAGCCAGGGCGTTTGGCCGGGCCAGAGCATCGGGCGAGGCGTGCATATCATGGTAAACTTCTTCATTCATCGTCCGATCTTTGCGTCGGCGATCGCCATCATCATGGTGCTCGCCGGAGCGATCTGTTATTTCCTCCTTCCCGTCTCGCAGTTTCCCGACATCACGCCGCCCCAGGTCGTGGTCAGCGCCCATTACCCGGGCGCCAGCGCGCAGGTCGTCGCCGACACGGTGACGACGCCGCTCGAACAGCAGATCAACGGCGTCCAGGGGATGACCTATATGTCGTCGTCGAGCTCCAATGACGGCTCGTCGACGATCACCATCACCTTCGACGTCGGCTACGATCTGAGCACGGCGGCCGTCGACGTCCAGAACCGCGTTTCGCAGGCGGCTTCCTCGTTGCCGGCCATCGTCAACCAGGGCGGCGTGACGATCAAGAAGCAGAACCCGAACTTCGTCCTGATCGTCGACCTCACCTCGCCGGACGGTTCCGTCAACCCGGTCGCGCTGAGCAACCTCGCCTATCTGCAGGTGGTCGATCCGCTGAAGCGCCTGCCCGGCGTCGGCGACGTGCAGATCTTCGGCGAGCGGCGCTATTCGATGCGCATCTGGCTCGACCCCGACAAGCTCGCCAATCTCGGCATTACTGCCGTCGACGTGCAGAACGCCGTCGCCGAGCAGAACGTCCAGGTGGCGGCCGGCAAGATCGGGCAATCACCGGCTCCGGCCGGCACTGCCTTCGAGATGCAGGTCAACGCCGTCGGCAGGCTGAGCGATCCCAAGGAGTTCGGCGACATCGTCGTGCGGGCCAATACCGCCAACGGCTCGCTGGTCAGGCTGCGCGACGTTGCGCGCATCGAACTCGGTGCGCTGCAATATTCGTCGTCGGCCTTCTTCGGCAAGGACCCGACGGTGGTGCTCGCGGTCTACCAGATGCCGGGCTCCAACGCGCTCGATCTGCAGCAGCGCGTCAAGGACAAGATGCAGGAGCTGTCGGCCCGTTTCCCGAAGGGCGTCAGCTACGCCATGCATTACGATACGACACGTTTCGTTTCGGCCTCGATGCACGACGTGCTGATCACGCTCGGCGAAGCGCTGGTCCTGGTCGTCGCCGTGGTGTTTATCTTCCTGCAAAGCTGGCGCACCACGATCATCCCGACGATCGCAATTCCGGTGTCGCTGGTGGCGACGCTGGCCGTCATGCATATGCTTGGCTTCTCGCTGAACATGCTCAGCCTGCTCGGCATGGTGCTGGCGATCGGCCTCGTCGTCGACGACGCCATCGTCGTCGTCGAGAATGTTGAACGCCAACTTGAGGCCGGTCTCAAACCTCTGGCTGCCACGCGCACGGCGATGGCCGAGGTCACTGGCCCGATCATCGCCACGACCGCCGTGCTGATGGCTGTGTTCGTGCCGGTTGCCTTCATTCCCGGCGTGTCCGGCCGGCTCTACAACCAGTTCGCCCTGACGGTGGCGATCTCCTTCGGCATCTCGGCCTTCGTCTCGCTGACGCTTACCCCGTCGCTCAGCGCCGCCTTCCTGCGCCACCGGCCGGAAACGCAGTTCGTGCTGTTCCGCTGGTTCAACATGGGCTTCGAACGGCTGGCGCATGCCTATGCGAATGGTGTGCGCATTCTCATCCGCCTGCGCTGGATCATGCTTGGCGTGTTCGCGGCCGGACTTGTCGCGACCTATTTCGTCTGGCAGCGCCTGCCCTCGACCTTCCTTCCGGTCGAGGACCAGGGCTATTTCTTCGTCGTCATCCAGCTCCCCGACGGGGCCTCGCTGGAACGCACCGACGCGGTGGCGCAAAAGGCACGCGACATCCTGCAGAACACGCCCGGCGTCGACATCGTCGGCTCGATCAGCGGCTTGAACTTCCTGACCAGCGCCGCGCAGTCGAACTCGGCGGTCGAATTCGCGATCCTGAAGCCATGGGACGAACGCGGCCCCGACCAGAGCGCCTCTAAGCTCGTCGCCGACGTGCGCAACAAGCTGCTGCAAATTCCGGAGGCTTTTGCGCTGAGCTTCGATCCGCCGTCGATCCCGGGCATCGGCACCACTGGTGGCTTCGAGTTCCAGGTCGAGGACCTGACCGGCCGCGGCAGCGTGGCGCTCAACGATGCGACGCAAGCGGTGATTGCCGAGGCGCGCAAGCAGCCCGAGCTCAACCCACAGCAATTGTTCTCGTCGTTCTCGACCTCGACGCCGCAGTTCAACTACGATCTCGATCGCGCCAAGGCGAAGCTGCTCGGGCTCAACCTGCCGGACGTGTTCAATACGCTGCAGATCTATCTCGGCTCGCTCTATGTGAACGATTTCAACCTGTTCGGCCGCACCTTCCGGGTAACGATCCAGGCCGACAAGGATTCTCGCGCCGGTCCGGCCGACATATCGCGGCTCTATGTCCGCAATGCGTCGGGTGGGATGGTGCCGCTGAGCACGCTGGGCAAGCTTGTGCCGATCGTCGGCCCCGAGACCGTGCCGCATTACAACAACAATGCGTCGGCCCTGATCAATGGCGGCGCCGCGCCCGGCTTTTCGTCCGGCCAGGCGGTGGCGGCAATGGAACGTGCCGCTGCCACGGCGTTGCCGAGAGACTTCGGCTACGAATGGACCGGCATCACCTATCAGGAGCTCAAGGCGGGATCGATCGCATCCGTTGTCTTTGGTCTCGCGATCGTCTTCGTCTTCCTGATCCTCGCCGCGCAATATGAGAGCTGGGCGATGCCGTTCATGGTGCTGCTGGCGGTGCCGCTCGCATTGTTCGGTGCGTTCGTCGTGCTGTGGCTGCGCGGCATGCAGATCGACGTCTATTCGCAGATCGGGTTCGTCATGCTGATCGGACTGGCGGCCAAGAACGCGATTCTGATCGTCGAGTTTGCCCGGCGCCGGCGCGAAGAAGGCCTCAGCATCGTCGACGCCGCGATGGAAGCGGCGCGGCTTCGGCTGCGACCGATCCTGATGACCGCCTTCGCCTTCATCCTCGGCGTGCTGCCGCTGATGTTCGCTACAGGTGCAGGTGCCGCAAGCCGGCAGTCGATCGGCACCACCGTCTTTGGCGGCATGGTCGCGGCGACGATCCTGTCGCTGGTGTTCGTGCCGGTCTTCTATGCGGTGATCGAGCAGCTGCGCGAGCGCCGCAGCGAGAGCGAACCGGTTTCCGAAGCGACCGAACAACCAACTGCCGAACCCGCCTTCGAGCCATTGGCCGAAGCCGCCGAATAGGACTGGAGAATTGATCATGCGTAAATGGAAAATCGCGCTGGGAACGGCCGTCGCCCTTGGGGCGATTTCGGTGGCGAGCGTTCACCTGCTCGACATGGGCAGCCTCAGCCTCAACGCGGGCACAGCCGGGGCGGCGACACCCAAGCCGGAAGCCTTTGTCATGCCGGTGCCGGTGGTGAGCGTCGTCAAGAAGACGATCCCGATCTATCTCGACTACGCCGCCCGGGTGGAGCCGATCCGCAGCATCACGCTGCAGGCGCGCGTGCCGGGTTATCTGCAGGAGCAGGTCGCCACCGACGGCAGCGACGTGGCGAAGGGCGACCTTCTCTACAAGATCGCGCCGGAGGATTTTCAGGCTGCCCTCGAGCAGGCGAAGGCGCTTATCCAGCGCGACACGGCGACGCTCGACTATGCGCGCTCCAATCTCGGGCGCGGCAGCGAACTCGCCAAGAGCGGCTATCTCGCCAAGGACGTGTTCGACCAGCGCACCAGCACCTTGCGTGAGGCTCAGGCCTCGCTCGCCGTGAACCAGGCCGCCTTGCGGACCGCCGAGCTCAATTTGAGCTATACCGAAATCCGTGCCCCGTTCGCGGGACGCATCGGACGCAGCCAGGCTTCCGTTGGAACGCTGGTCAGCGTTGCCGGCACCGTGCTCAATTCGCTGGTGCAGCTCGATCCGATCTACGTCACCTTCAATCCGAGCGAAACGGACCTGACACAGATCGAGGAAGCCCGGGCCGCGGGACCGATCAGCGTCGACGTCCTGCTTCCCGGTGAAACGGAACCGCGCCAGAAGGGCGATCTTACCTTCATAGACAACACGATCGATCGCTCGACCGGCACCATCACGGCACGGGCGACGATCGGCAACGGCAAGTTCACGCTGCTGCCCGGCCAATATGTCCGCGTCCGGCTGCACGTCAAAGAGCAGCCCAATGCGCTGATGGTACCGCAGACGGCACTCGGCTCAGGCCAGCTCGGCAAATACCTCTATGTCGTTGGCAAGGACAACACGGTCGACCAGCGTATCGTTTCGCTCGGACCGACCAATGGCGATCAGGTCGCCATCTTGAGCGGTGTGGCCGAAGGCGACCGGGTGATTACCGGCAATCTGCAGAAGATCGGCCCGGGAATGCCGGTCTCGCCGCTGCCCGAGAAACCGGCCACCTGATAACCCCCATCAGGTCCGGTTCCGCGGCGCCCTCGGCTCCCACGCCAAGGGCGCCGTTTTGCTATGTTTCGTTCTACGCAATTCCTTGGGGAAAGCGCTACATACGCCGGCTTCGAGAAGCCGGTGTGATGTTCAGCGATGAAAGACGGGTCGGTTTTTGCGGCCGTGCGGCCTGACGGCCTTGCCGGCGCCGCAAGCCAGCCGGCCAAGCGGAAGTCAAGAAATCCACAACCCGCCTCTTGTTAGATTGTCGACAATCTGCTTGTCTTGATTTCGGTTCCCTGGAGCAGCCGAATGGCAAAGCTGGATTTCAGTCCGATCGCGGATACGACACGCAGGGCCGAGATCGTAGGGCTGCTCCGGCGGGCGATCCTGACCGGCCAGCTGGAACCTGGACAGAAGCTCAACGAACTCAGGATTTCCGAGCAGATGCGGGTGAGCCGCGCGCCGCTGCGCGAGGCGATGCGCGAGCTGGTGCAGGAAGGCATCCTGACCAGCATTCCCTACGCCGGAACCTTTGTCATCGACGTCACCGCCAAGGACATCGACGACGCCTATTCGCTCAACAAGGTGCTCGACGAGTTCGCCATCGCGCGGACCTGGCCGCTTCGCGACCAGCGCTTCTTCGACGAACTCGACCGGCGTCATGCGGCGGTGAAGCAGGCGACGCGCGAACTGGACACGACGCGGCAGATCGAAACAGCGCTGCAACTGCATGGCCTGATCCACGAATGGGCCGACAATTCGGTGCTGCTTGAAACGTGGCAACGGCTGACCAGCCGGCTGCAGATGTATTTCGCGTTGCACCAGCGGGCGCGCAACGAGCCGGTGCCTGCCGAAGATGCTCACGAGACCTATGTACGGCTGCTCAAGGGCAGCGACATGCGCGCCGCACAGCGCCACGCCAAGGAGCATATCGACCTGGATTTCGAAGAACTGCTCGCCTATGCGCGCGGGCTGGAACAGCGCGGCTCAAAGGGCGCCGGTGCCGATCGTGCCGGCCGACCTAGAGGCGGCTGAGCCCGACAAATTTGACGGACATCCCGGAACAGAGACAACGGACAGAAAACGTGCAGATCAAAACCATCAAGGCCTACCATGTCGTGCAGCCCTTCGTCGACGGGCCCTACCGCATGTCGAAGGGGCGTGTCGCCGATGCGTTCGACGCGGTGATCGTCGCCGTCACCGCCGATAGCGGGCTAACCGGCTGGGGCGAGATGGCGCCGCTTGGCAATTTCTATTCGCCTGCCTTCGCTGCGGGTACTCGCGCCGGTGTCGTCGAGATCGCGCCGCATCTCATTGGCCATGACCCACGCGGGCTTGCCAGTATCAACAGGCTGATGGACACGGTGTTCAAGGGCCATCCCTACGTCAAGTCGACGCTCGACATGGCGTGCTCGGATCTCGCGGCGCGCGCCGCCGACGTGCCGCTGGTCACCCTGCTTGGCGGGCGCGAAAGCAAGACGGCCGAACTCTACAAAGTCGTCACCCACGGCACGGTCGACGCGATGGCCGCACTCGCCAAGCGCATCGTCAAGGACGGCTTTCATCGGCTGCAAGTCAAGGTCGGCGGCAACGTCCATGACGACATCGAACGCGTCACGGCCATTGCCGCCGCGGTGCCGAAGGGCACCGTCATCTTCTGCGACGCCAATGCCGGTTGGACGTCTTACCAGGCGCGCCAGTTCGTGGATGCGACGCGCACCATCGACTACACGTTCGAGCAGCCCTGCACGACGATCGACGAATGCCTGTCGGTGCGCCGCTCGCTCGACAAGCCGATGGTGCTCGATGAATCCGTCGCCTCGCTTGATGATATGCTCGATATCCATCGCAAGGGCGCGGCCGACGGGCTGACGCTGAAGATCTCACGCCTCGGTGGCGTCACCAAAACGCGCCAGATCCGCGACCTTGCCGTCGACCTCGGCTTCATGATCACGGTCGAGGACACTGGCGGCGCCGAGATCGACACATCGGCCATGGCGCATCTGTCGCTGTCGACGCCGGAGGAGCGCCGGCTGCACGCCATTGCCTTCCACGAATGGGTGACGGTGCGCACCGCATCCAACATGCCGCCGGTTTCGGGCAGCCGCATGGGCATTCCGGACGGGCCGGGCCTCGGCATCGATGTCGTTCCCGGCCTGCTTGGTGCGCCCTTCTTCGAAATCGGCAGCTGAGCTGCAATAAGGCTGCACCCAATCAAGCTGAATATGCCGCGTCCTTCTGACTGCGGAGGCACGGCCGTGTGGATTGACCGCTCATCCAATCGTCTTCGGCCGATTGCAGAGCGACAATGCCCAATTGCCGGTTGAAATATTTTTCATTTGCAAATAGAAATGTTCAAAATGCTGATTCGGACGCTGCGGCGCGTCAGGAACTGGAGGAAACGACATGTCCCATCCGCAATTTGCAGCGGAACTTCTGCAGCGCGCTGAACAGCAGGGGCCGATCACCATCGGGCTTGCCGGCGCCGGACAGATGGGCACCGACATCGTCGTCCAGGTCGCGCTGATGCCGGGCATGCGGATCGGCGCTATTTCCGAAGTCAGGCCGCAGGCAGCGATCGACGCGGCGCTGCTCGCTGGCCATGACCATTCGGACATCGTCCAGGCCGGCAATGCGGCCGCGATCGACCGCGCCATCGAGGCCGGCAAGATCGCGGTGACCGAAGATTTGCATGCACTGGCGGCGGCCGGCCGGATCGACGTCATCATCGACGCGACGGGCAATCCCAATATCGGCACGCTGTTCGCGCTGGAAGTGATGAAGAACGGCAAGCACATCGTCATGCTCAATGTCGAGGCCGACATCACCATTGGCCGTTTCCTCAAGGACGAAGCGCGTAAGGCTGGCGTCGTATATACCGGTGCGGCCGGCGACGAGCCCGCCTGCACGCTGGAGATCATCGGCTTTGCCAAGAGCCTCGGCTTCAACATCATCGCCGCCGGCAAGGGCAAGAACAATCCGCTGAAGATCGACGCCATGCCGGCCGACTACGAGAAGGAGGCGGCCGAGCGCAACATGAATGCGCGCATGCTGGTCGAATTCGTCGACGGCTCGAAGACGGCGATCGAGATGGTGGCGATCGCCAATGCGACCGGGCTGGTGCCCGACGTGCCGGGCATGCACGGCCCGACCGCGACGCTGGAGGAACTGGCCAGCGTGCTTTGCCCGCGCGAGGATGGCGGCGTGCTGCATCGCAAGGGCGTGGTCGATTACTCGATCGGCAAGGGTGTGGCGCCCGGCGTGTTCTGCATCATCGAGACCCGGCATCCGCGTGTGCTGGAGCGCATGATCGACCTCAAGGTCGGCAAGGGGCCCTATTTCACGATCTTCCGGCCCTATCATCTGACCAGCCTGGAAGTGCCGCTGTCGGCGGCGCGTGCGGTGGTCTACAAGCGTGCGGACATGGAGCCGCTCGACCATCCGGTCGCCGAGGCGGTGGCGGTCGCCAAGAGCGATCTTGGTGTGGGCCAATCTCTCGGCATGATCGGCGAGAATGACTATCGCGGCTTCGCCATGACCTGGGGGGATGCGCGCGCCCGCGGCGCCCTGCCGCTCGGCCTTGCCGAACGCGCCAAGGTGGTCAAGCCGCTCAAGACCGGCGACTTCCTGACCTATGAAAATTGTGTACCCGACGATTCGATGGTGATAACCCAGATCCGCCGCCGTCTCGACCAGTCGGACGGACGGTTCGTTACAAACGCAGCCTGACCCCGCCGGATCTCCGCCTGATGGACGATGTCGTAATCGGGATCGACGCCTCGACCACGGCCGTGAAGGCGATTGCCTTCACCCGCGCCGGCGAGGAGCTGTTCCAGGCGCGCGAGACCTATCCGCTTTCAAATCCGAAGCCCGGCCATTTCGAGCAGGAGGCCGAACAGTGGTGGACGGCGCTGCTTGGCGCATTGAAGCAGGTCACCGAGGCGGTCGGCGCAGCGCGGGTGGCGGCGGTTTGCATCGCTCACCAGCGAGAGACCTTCACGCTGGTGAACAGCGCCGGCAAAGCACTCATGCCGGCAATCCTGTGGCTGGACGAACGCGCCCGGCCGCAAGTTATCAGGCTTTCGGCCGAACTCGGCCGCGAGGCGATCCGCGACTGGAGCGGCAAGCCGCCGGACCCGACGCCGGCGCTCTACGCCATTGCCTGGCTTGCCGAGCACCAGCCGCAAGTGCTTCGCCAGGCAGCGGCACTGGTCGACGTGCACGGTTTCTTCGTCCAGCGGCTGACCGGGCGATTGGTCACCAGCACCGCAAGTGCGGATCCGCTCGGGCTGCTCGACGTCGAGAAAGGTACCTGGCATCCCCGCCTCGTTGCGGCCGCCGGACTGCAGACGGAGCAATTGCCCGAGCTGGTCGCGCCAGGCGTGGTCTGCGGCAGTCTTTCCGCAAGCATAGCGCAGCTGACCGGCCTGAGGGCCGGCACGCCGGTCGTTGCCGGCGCTGGGGACGGCCAGGCGATGGGCCTCGGCATGGGCGTCTACGGGGAGGGCAAGAGCTATCTCTCGCTCGGCTCCGGCGTGGTCAGCGGCTGCTATTCCGGCAAGGTGAAAACCTCGGACGCGTTTCGCACGCTGGTTTCGCCGACCGGCTCCGGTTTCATGCTGGAGACCGTGCTGCGCTCGGGCATGCAGCTGGTCGACTGGATCGTGCGAACCACCGGTTCGCCCTCGGCGGCAGCGCTGGAGAAAGTGGCGCTGGATGTTGCCGCGGGCAGCGAGGGCCTGCTCATCATGCCCTATTGGGCCGGCGTCATGAGCCCGTATTGGGACGGTGCGGCGCGCGGCGCCATTGTCGGCCTGTCGCTGGATCACCGGCCGGAGCATCTCTTCCGCGCTGTCCTGGAAGGCATCGCCTTCGAGCAGGCCGTCGCCACCGAGGCCATGGAAGCCCAGGCCGGCGGACCGGCCGCGATGATTGCCGCCGGCGGCGGCACCAATTGCGCGCTGCTCATGCAGATCATGGCAAGCGTGCTCGAGCGGCCGCTCTCGGTTTCGCCGGTCAACGAAGCCGCCGCACTCGGCGCTGCCATGCTGGCGGCAGCGGCTGTCGGCTGGTTTGCCTCGCCGGAAGCCGCCGCGCAGGCAATGGCTGCCGCTCCCACCAGGCATGTCGATCCGGTCGACGGGCTTGTCGCCGCCTATCGCAGCCGCAAGGAAATCTACCGCGACCTTTATCAGGCGACGCGCGACATCCACACCCGCCTCAGCGCTCTCGGCGAAATCTAGCGGTTGAGCAGGCCCTTGGCCGCGTCTTCGTCGGTGATCAGAACCGATACCTTGGTGTTGGCGAGCGCAGCCCGCATTACCGCTACCTTCTCGCTGCCTCCCGACACCAGGATGATGCTCGGGATATCCGACAGATCCTGCAGCGGATAGGCGCAGACGCGGCGGTTGACCTCGTGGTCGACCGGGCGGCCCTCGGCGTCGATGAAATGACACAGAATATCGCCGACGGCACCGGCCGCCTGCAATTCCTCGAGTTCGCTTGGCTTGATGAAGCCGTAATTGGCGATCGGGCTGTCGTTGGAAAACGAGCCGACGCTGAGCACGGCGATGTTTGCCCGGCGTGCACGGAAGACGACGTCCTGAACGCTGCGCTGGCTCATGAAAGCGTCGCGCTGCTCCGGCCTGTCGGCATAGACCGGCACCGGCAGCAGGAAGCACTCCGCACCGATCTTTTCGGCGAAATCCCAGGCGCTTTCTGTCGGGTTAAGCGGCTGGGCATGGGTGAGGCCGCCAAGCATCGAAACCACCGTCGTCCTGGCGATGGGCCGCCGCGGCAATTCATTGATGGCAAATTTCAGTGTCCGCCCCCAGCCCAGTGCGATGACATCGCCGGCATTCACATGGTCGGCCAGGTAGGCGGCGGCGGCGTGGCCGATCATCAGCGGCGCGTTGCTTCGGTCGGCCGCCGACGGCACGACAACAGCCTGGCTGAGCCCGAACCGCTGCTTGAGGCTTTCCTCCAAAATCACGCATTCGACGACGCTGTCGCGGATGCGAAACTGGACGACACCCTCTTCGCGGGCGGCGGAGAGAATGCGATGCACTTTGATGCGGCCGACGCCGAGAATTTCGGAAATCCGCTCCTGTGTAAGACCCTCGACGTAATAGTGCCAGGCGGCGCGGGCCTTGAGTTCGGCGTCGGGGAAGCGCGAGGCTTTTTCGTTCTCAACGATCGTCATCTGTTTGCCTTGCCGCAGCCGCCGGCTCTGCTCATGATATTCCAATCCGGCGACTTCGAAATGCCCAAGATTTCGGAGACCTTGCGTAAGGCAAACCGGCGGACAGCGCAAACCCGTCGTCGAATGAAGCGGCAGGCCTTGACAATTTTCCGACGAACAGTTTAGCTGAACAAAATTGCATGTTAAAGATAAATTGTTCACAGGGAGGGGCCTGGTGAGCAAAGTGGCCCGGTGATGCAGCGCCGGATTGCTGTGGAGGAGACAAAGTGGCTGTGAGCAACGACGCAAGCAATTTGAAGGCAGGCGAGTTGAAGGCAGGCTCTGGCGCGCAGGCTACGGCGGGCGCAAGGTTTTCGGCTGTCTTTGCCGGAACCATGGGTCCGCTGATCGGGCTGGCTCTGCTGTGCCTGGCGCTCTCGCTGACTACCGACACGTTCCTGACCATCCGCAACATCCTCAACGTGCTCGACCAGGTCACCGTGCTCGGCATCATGGCGATCGGCATGACGCTGGTCATCCTGATCGGCGGCATCGACCTGTCCGTCGGCTCGGTGCTGGCGCTGGCTTCCATGGTGATGGGCTTCGTCGCCCATCCGGACTATCTCAATCTCGGCCTGCCCGCCGGCATCGCCGCGGCCCTCGTCGTCGCCGGTCTTTGCGGCCTGGTTTCGGGCCTGCTGGTGACGGTCACCAGGCTACCGCCCTTCATCGCCACGTTGGCGATGATGTCGGTGGCGCGCGGCCTCGCCAACATGATCACCGACGGCTCGCAGATCGTCGGCTTTCCCGACTGGTTCACCAGCCTGTCGATAATCCGCCATTTCGGATTCCTCTCGGTCACCGTCGGGCTGATGATCGTGCTTGCCGTCATTTTCGCGATCTTCCTGAATTATCGCGCTACCGGCCGCAGCCTGTACGCAATCGGCGGCAGCGCCGAAGTCGCCCGGCTGTCCGGCATACCGGTCAAGTCGCTGACAAACTGGGTCTATGCGATCTGCGCCGTGCTGGCCGGTCTCGCCGGCATCGTGCTTGCCGCCCGGCTCGATTCCGTCCAGCCGAGCTCCGGCCTTGGCTACGAACTCGACACCATCGCGGCGGTGGTGATCGGCGGCGCCAGCCTGTCGGGCGGCGTCGGTTCGATCGGCGGCACAGCCATCGGCGTCCTCATCATCGGCGTGCTGCGCAACGGGCTGAACCTGCTCGGTGTCTCGCCCTTCATCCAGCAAGTGGTTATCGGCGTGGTGATCGCGCTGGCGGTGGCCACCGACACGTGGCGGCGCCGAGCACAATGAAGAATGGGGCACAATGAAGAATTGGGCTCAATGAGATTCGCCCCGATATTCGGGCGAAAACGGATCGGTGATCCGAAACTGGGAGTTGTTCGGCCAAGGGGCGCCGCGATGCGCGGGCAGGACAGATTGAACATCAACGGAGGAATAAACATGCTGACCAAACGTTCATTGCTGCTTGCCGCCGCGGCCGTCATCCCGCTGCTTGGCCTGTCCGACATGGCCTCGGCCAAGGAGGCCAAAAAGCTCGGGCTCGCCGTCGCCAATCTGCAGGCCGACTTCTTCAACCAGATCAAGCAGTCCGTCGAAGCCTACGGCAAGGAAAAGGGCATCGAGGTCGTTACCGTCGACGCCAAGGGCGATTCGGCGACTCAGGTCAGCCAGGTGCAGGACCTGATCACGCAGAACATCGATGCGCTGATCTATATTCCGGCCGGCGCCACCGCCGCCACCGTGCCGACCAAGACCGCCAAGGCTGCCGGCATCCCGGTCGTCAATGTCGACCGCAACGCCGATGGCGCGCCCGGCGATACCTTCATCGCAACCAACAGCGTGGCATCGGCCAAGGCGGTTTGCGACTACATCGCCAAGCAGGCCGGCGGCAAGGGCGAGCTGATCATCATCCACGGCCAGAAGGGCACGACGCCCGAAGTCGACCGCTCGAAGGGCTGCGGCGAAGCGCTGAAAGGCTATCCCGACATCAAGGTTGTCGGAGAATTGTGGAGCGAAGGCTGGCACCAGGACGAAGGTTTCAAGCTGACGCAGGATCTGTTGCAGTCGCACCCCGACGTGTCGATCGTCATCGGCCAGGCCGATGCGCTGGCGCTCGGTGCGGCGCAGGCGGTCAAGGTCGCCAATCCCGGCCATAAGGTCTGGGTTGCCGGCTTCGACGGCGATGTGGCGGCGCTCAAGGCACTGAAGGACGGCGTCTTCGACGTGACCGCGACGCAGCAAACCCAGGGCATGGGCCGGCTCGCCGTCGACGCAGCAATCAAGCTGGTGGCCGGCGAGACCATTCCCGCCGAACAACTGCAGGATGCGACGCTGACCACCAAGGACAATGTCGAGCAGTTCATCGCCAAGCATCCCTGATTGAGACCAGTCCGGCAGTCGACGAGCGCAACGATGTCCACCGATCCTCGCCACACGCACAGCGCCAATAACGGGCTCGTCGTCAGCGGCCTCTGCAAAAGCTACGGGCCGGTGCAGGTCCTGGCCGATGCGAGCTTCGAGGTGCGGCCGGGCGAGGTCGTGGCGCTGCTTGGCGAAAACGGCGCCGGCAAGTCCACCGTCTCGAACATCATCGCCGGCTCGACCAAACCCGATGCTGGCACCATCTCCTGGCGGGGGAACCCTTATTCCCCCGCCAATCCTGCCGCGGCGATCGACGCCGGCATCGGCATGATCCACCAGGAGCTGAAGCTCTTGCCCGATCTGTCGGTCGCCGAAAATGTCTATGTCGGCCGCCTGCCGATGCGTGGCGGCCGCATCGACCGCGCGGCAATGAACGCACGGGCATCGGCCCAGTTGAAGCGCCTCGGCCTCGATGTCTCGCCCGAGCGCAAGGTGCGCACGCTGCGTATCGCCGCCCAGCAGCAGGTCGAGATCGCCAAGGCGCTGACGCTCAATGCCGAGCTGCTGATCTTCGACGAACCGACGGCCGCCCTTGGCGGCGAGGAAACGGAGCTCCTGTTCCAGCAGATCCGCAAGCTCAAGGCGGAAGGCATGTCCTTCATCTATATCAGCCACCGGCTGGACGAGATCGCCCAGATCGCTGATCGCGTGGTGGTGATGCGCGACGGGCGCATCGTCGCCCGGCACGAGCGCGCCGACATTCCGGTGCGCACCGTCGTCGAGCAAATGGTCGGCCGCAGTGTCGAGCGGATGTTCCCTACGATATCGGCGCCGGGCAACGACACGCTGCTCGAGGTCGAGAACCTGTCCTCGCCGGAACGCAGCTTTCAAAATGTCAGCTTTTCAGTGCGGGCCGGCGAAATCCTCGGCATTGCCGGGCTGATCGGCGCCGGACGCACGGAGCTGGTGCGGGCGATCGCCGGTGCCGATCCGATCTCATCGGGATCGGTGCGCGTCGCCGGCAAGCCGGTGCATCTCAATGGCCCGGCGGCGGCGATCAAGGCCGGCGTCGTCCTGGTACCGGAAGACCGCAAGGCGCAGGGCGTGGTGCTCGACCAGACGATCGGCGAGAACCTGGCGATCGGCAATTTCGACCATGTCGCGCCGAATGGCTGGGTGTTTCCGAAGGCGGTGCAGAAATTCGCCGAGGCCGGCATTCGCCGGCTTGGCGTCAAGGGCCGGCCGAACCAGGCGGTCAGCAAGCTTTCAGGCGGCAACCAGCAGAAGGTGATCATCGCCAAATGGGTGTCGCGCCCGCCCAAGGTGTTCATCCTGGACGAGCCGACGCGCGGCATCGACGTCGGTGCACGCGCCGCGATCTATGATGTCATCGCCGACCTTGCCCGCTCCGGCATGGCGGTGGTGGTGGTGAGCTCCGACCTCGAGGAAGTGCTCGGCCTGTCACATCGCGTGCTGGTGCTGAGCCGCGGCCGGCAACGCGGCATTCTCGACCGCAGCGAAGCAAGCAATATCGCCGTGATGGAACTAGCCACGAGCTAGGACGCCCATCGAAACAAAGCGCAGCAGGTGGTATCCTCCCGGGCACCAGACCGCGCGGGGCGCCAGCAACAGAGTTGGCGCCCCTTTATTTCCGGAGGACGGCGGTTGGAGCAGAGGGACCGACGATGAAATTATTCGACCTTCATGGTGACGTGGCACTTGTGACAGGCGCCGGCAGCGGCATCGGGCAGGCAATCGCCATTGGGCTGGCCGAGGCCGGCGCCGACATAGCCTGCTTCGGCCATGCCTCGAAAGGCGGGCTGGAGGAGACCGCGCACCGGATCACGGCACTCGGCCGCAAGGCGCTGGTGCTGACCGGCACGGTGACTTCAGACGCCGATCTCGCGGCCGCGATCGAGTGTACGGAGATGGAACTCGGCGCGTTGACCATCGCCGTCAACAATGCCGGCGTCGCCGGAGCTGAGCCGGCAGAGACGCTGTCGCTGGAGAAATGGCAGAAGCTCTATGACGTCAACGTCAGCGGCGTGTTCCTGTCCTGCCAGGCCGAGGCCCGCGCCATGCTGACGCGACGCAAGGGCTCGATCATCAACATCGCGTCGATGTCGGGCTCGATCGTCAATCGCGGTCTGACCCAGGCGCATTACAATTCGTCGAAGGCCGCGGTGATCCACATGTCGAAGAGCCTCGCCATGGAATGGGCCGATCGCGACCTGCGCGTCAATGTCGTCAGCCCCGGCTACACGCTGACGCCGATGAACAAGCGGCCGGAGGTCGCCGACCAGGTCAGGATCTTTGAGCGCGACACGCCGATGGGCCGCATGGCGGCGCCGGAAGAGATGGTCGGCCCGACCGTGTTCCTGGCCAGCCGCGCCTCGAGTTTCGTCACCGGCATCGACCTGATCGTCGATGGCGGCTTCGTCTGCTGGTAGGAGAAAAGATGCAGAAGCGATTCCAGGGAAAAACGGCGGTCATCACCGGCGCCAGCGGCGGCATCGGCGCGGCAATGGCCAGGCGCTTCGCGGCGGAAGGTGCCGCGGTCGTCGTCAGCGCCATCGACGCGCGCGTCGAAGAGGTCGCCGCCGATCTCAAGGCTGCGGGCGCCAGGGTCGCATCGCTGCGCATGGATGTGACGAAGAAAGACGAAGTCGTCGCCCTCTATGACCTGGCCGAGCAGGAGTTCGGCCGCGTCGATATCTCCGTGCAGAATGCCGGTGTCATCACCATCGCCAGGATCGAGGCGATGACCGAGGCCGAATGGGACAAGGTGATGGCGGTCAACACCAAGGGCGTGTTCCTGTGCTGCCAGGAGGCGATCGCGCGCATCCGCAAGCATGGCGATGGCGGCCGGCTGATCAACACCGCATCCGGCCAGGCGCGGCAGGGCTTTATCTACACGCCGCATTATGCGGCGTCGAAATTCGGCGTCGTCGGCGTCACCCAGAGCCTGGCCAAGGAAGTGGCGAAGGAGAAGATCACCGTCAACGCGATCTGCCCCGGGATCATCGACACCGATATGTGGGCCTATAACGACGCCGCATGGGGCAAGTTGATGGGCGAGTACAAGCCCGGCGAGTTGATGGCCGAATGGGTGAAGAACATCCCGATGGGCCGCGCCGGCAGCGGCGAGGATGTCTCCGGCCTGGTCAGCTTTCTCGCCAGCGACGATGCGGCCTACATCACCGGCCAGACCATCAATGTCGATGGCGGCCTGATCATGTCGTGAGCGGCGCGGGCCGACGTACCATCGACCGGATATGAATGCCGCTTCGCTGCGTTCAGGCTGCTCGGCCCGCCCGAGCCAATCCATGTTCCACGAGCCGGTCGATGATTTCGGAATAGCTGACGCCGCTTGCCGCCATTGCCTTGGAATACATGCTGATGTCGGTGAAGCCGGGGATGGTGTTGATTTCATTGACCAGGAACTGCATGTCCGGCGTCAGAAAGAAGTCGATGCGGGCCATCCCGTCACAGCCGACGGCTCTGAAAGCCCTTGCGGCCACGTCCCGCATGCCTGCCTCGACCTCCGGCGGCAGATCGGCCGGCACTCTTAGCGCCGCGCCGTTCTCGTCGATGTATTTGGCATCGTAGCTATAGAAATCGTGGCTTTCGGCCGGCACGATCTCGCCTGGCCGCGAGACGAACAGGTCGCCTGCCGGGTCCTCCAACACGCTATATTCGATCTCGCGCCCACGAATGAATTCCTCAGCCAACAGCTTGCAATCGTGCCGGAAGGCTTCAGCAAGCGCTCCATCGAATTCCTGGCTGGCATGGACTTTTCCGACGCCGACAGACGATCCCTGACGCGCCGGTTTGATGAAGAACGGCAGGCCGAGCTCGCCTTCCAGTGTGGCGAGGGCGGGCGCCGCACCTTCATGGATCGTCACTGAGCGCGCGATTGGCAGCCCCGCCGCTTCCAGGAGCCGTTTGGCGATGTCCTTGTCCAGCGCGGTTGCCGAACCCAGGATGCCGCAGCCGGCGAGCGGCACCCGAGCCACCTCGGCCACCCCCTGTACCGAGCCGTCTTCGCCATGAGAGCCGTGCAGTACGGGAAACAGGATGTCGATCTTCGGCAGGTCATAGGGCGTGCCGTCGGCCGGGATCGCCATCATCCGTCCGTGCCCGCCCGGAACCAGGCAAACTTCCAAACCGCCCGCAGGCTTTGCGAGCGTACCATCCTGGAAGCTGCTCAGCAGCCACTGTCCTTCGCGCGTGACGAAGATTGGGACGGCATCGTATTTGGCGGGCAGCAGCGCACGCATGACATTGGTTGCTGAAAGCACCGAAACGTCATGCTCGGCGGAACGTCCGCCAAAGAGCACGGCGATGCGCAGTCTGTTCAAGGAAGAGGTCTGCTGCATTGTATCGGTACCCTATCTTGCGGCTCGCATACGGGATGATCGGCAACCTTGGCTTTTTTCGAACCGATCTGCGGATCCATGTAAAAAGACGGGCTGTGAAATTGGCACCGGCGTTATTCGTTGCGCGACATGACCGTTGGTATATATAATTTCATCTCATGAAAGTGGCTCTGGGCGAGTTGCGGAGCCAACAGCCGAGATCATGGGACTTTGATGGTTTGCCCCTCAAGACCGGCGATCGATCCGTGGATGACTGCTTTGGCAGCAATCCTTCGGCAGTCATGACGCGGCCGGTCCCGCCACATCTTCACCAATTTGGGCACCACCCCCGTTTTGCGCCGGCATCCGCTTCGGCAGCATTGTGGCGCCTACGGCCTTGCGCAACGACCAGCTTTTCCAACACAATCAAAAAAAGACGCAAGAAGGGAACTAACGATAATTTCCACCAGAGCTTGACAGGAGAACAAGCATGTCACTTCGGAGCATGATTTCGAATTTCTCAATGGGAGCCTTAACACTTGCCGCAGCGAGCGCGCTGACGTCTTCGGCCTATGCGGCGGCGCCGGAATCCAACGACCCGATCAAGATCGCGCTGTTCGATTGGACCAGCGTCAATCTGAACGCCAAGATACTCGGCGGCATCCTCGAAAAGCTCGGCTATACCGTCGAGTATCCGACCGCGGACTATCTCTCCAGCCTGACCACCGGCCTGACCAATGGCGACATCGATGTCGGCCTGGAATTCTGGGACACGACGGCCGGCGAGGCGATGAAGGCCTCGGACGCGACGGGCCAGACCGAACGCCTCGGCAAGCTCGGACCCAAGGCCAAGGAAGAATGGTGGTTTCCCGAATATATGAAAGAGAAATGCCCCGGCCTGCCGAACTGGGAAGCGCTGAAAGACCCGAAATGCGCCGAGGCCTTCTCGACGGCCGAAACCGCGCCGAAGGGGCGTTATCTTGGCGGACCCGTGACATGGGAAGGTTTTGACGACGAACGCGTCGAGGCGCTGAAACTGCCCTTCACCGTCATCCATGCCGGCACCGACGCGGCGATGTTCGCCGAACTGGACTCGGCCTATCAGCGCAAGGCGCCGATCATGCTGTGGATCTATTCGCCGCATTGGGCGCCAGCCAAATACAAGGGCGAATGGGTCGAATTCCCCGACTATACGACAGAGTGCTACACTGACCCGAAATGGGGTGTGAACCCCGACGCGAAATATGACTGCGGCAAGCCGCATGGCGAGATCTGGAAATATTCCTGGGCCGGCATGAAGGACAAATGGCCGGTCGCCTACAAGGTCGCGAAAAACTACACGGTCGATACCGACGAGCTCAACAAGATGAGCGGCGAGATCGATCTCGAAGGCAAGACGCCGGAAGACGTCGCCGCCGCCTGGATCGCCGCCCACGAAGCCGACTGGAAAGCCTGGGCCGAGTGACCGTCTGACTGGAAACGCGACGACCCGGCCAGTCAGGGCCGGGTCTCGATCCCCTATTCCAGAAGGACGATTGCATGAGCGATACGATTGAACAGGCGGTGAAAGCAACGGGCAAGGATGCCCGCCCGATAAAGCTTGGCTGTCGCAATGTCTGGAAGCTGTTCGGGGCGGACGCGGCCGATTTCATCCGCCGGCGCGACGGCAAGGCCAGCCTGGCGGACATCGCCGCTGCCGGACTGGTTGGCGCGGTGCGCGCCGTCGATCTCGAAATCCGCCAGGGCGAGATCTTCATCATCATGGGACTTTCGGGGTCAGGCAAGTCGACGCTGGTGCGCTGCATGTCACGGCTGATCGAGCCGACCCACGGCAAGGTCGAGTTTGAAGGCAAGGACCTGCTCAAGATTTCCGATGCCGCGCTGATCGAGCTGCGACGCCATCGCATGGGCATGGTGTTCCAGAATTTTGCCTTGCTGCCGCATCTCAACGTACTGGAGAACATCGCCTTTCCCTTGGGCATCCAGGGGCAGGACCGGCCGACGCGCGAGAAGCGGGCCCGTGAAGTCATCGAGCTGGTTGGCTTGCGCGGCCGCGAGCATTTCTATCCGCGCGAGCTTTCCGGCGGACAGCAGCAGCGTGTCGGCATCGCCCGCAGCCTCGCCACAAAGCCGGAAATCTGGTTCCTCGACGAGCCGTTCTCGGCCCTCGATCCGCTGATCCGCCGTGAGATGCAGGACGAGCTGATGCGGCTGCAGACCATGCTGCACAAGACCATCGTCTTCATCACCCATGATTTCGACGAGGCCATCCGGCTGGCCGACCGGATCGCCATCATGAAGGACGGCGAGGTTATCCAGATCGGCACGCCGGAAGAACTGGTGGTCAATCCGGCGACCGACTATGTCGCCGAATTCACCCGCGATGTCGATCGCGCCAAGGTGATATCGGCGCGCAGCCTGATGCGCGCCTGCGACGGAGCCGAGTACGGCGGCACGGTCGTGCCGGATGCCAAGATATCAAGTTTTTCGGCTGATATCGTCTCTGCCGGTAAGCCTTTCGCGGTGGTCAACGGCACCGGCAAGCCGATCGGCTTAGTCACGCCGCAGGCGGTGATCGATCTTCTCGCCGGCATAGAACGTCGTGGGGCCGGCGCATGACGGTCACGGCAAGCGCCAGCGCAGCGAGGCCCCGGCCGGTTCAGACCTGGCTGGCGATCTGGGCCTGCGCGCTCGCCGCCGTGCTTATTGTCTTCCTGCTGCAGGAAAGCCTGCCCTGGGCGGTCAATTACCCGGCCGGCGCGATCGTTCCTGTCGCAGACTGGGTCGGTGCGCTGATGAACTGGGTGAAGTCGAACTTCTCCTGGCTGACCCGCTCGATCACCGCGGTGCTCGGCGTGCCGCTCGATTTCGCGCTCGGTCTTCTGGCCAAGAATTTCAAGATCGGCCATGGCGCGGATATGATCGTCTTGCCGCGCCTGTCCTGGGTCGGCGTCTGCGCTGCCGCCTACCTTGCCGGACGCGCCGCCGGCGGCTGGAAGCTGGGTGCGCTGGCCGGCGGCTGTTTTCTCTACATCGCGCTGTTCGGGCAGTGGACCAGCGCCATGCTGACGCTGGGCTTGATCTCGATCGCCGTGCCGTTTTGCATTGTCACCGGGCTGTTCGCCGGCATCTGGGCATGGCGCAAGCCTTGGGCGGAGAGGTTATTGATCTCCCCTGCCCTCGATCTGATGCAGACGATCCCGACCTTCGCCTATCTGATCCCGATGCTGCTTCTGTTCGGCAACAGCCCGGTCTCGGCAATGATCGCGACGGCAATTTTCGCGACGCCGCCAATGGTGCGGGCGACGATGCTCGGCCTGTCGCGGGTGCCGTCAGAGATCGACGATTTCAGCGAGATGGCCGGCTGCACGGCACGGCAGAAACTGTGGCGGGTGCTGTTGCCGTCGGCGCGGCCGACATTGATGGTTGGCGTCAACCAAGTCATCATGCTGGCGCTCAATATGGTGATCATCGCCTCGATGATCGGTGCCGGTGGGCTCGGCTATGACGTGCTTTTGGCGTTGCGCGCGCTCAAGGTCGGCGAGGCGATGGAAGCTGGCCTAGCCATCGTCGCACTGGCAATTGCACTCGACCGGCTGAGCCAGGCGATCGCGCACAATCACGCCAAGGGCAATGTCCGCCACCAGGCCAGCACCAGTTTCTGGCGGCGCTATCCCAATCTGGCGCTGGCTGTTGCCATCCTCGCCGTCGCCACGCTGCTCGGCCTGTTCGTGCCGGCGTTCGCCGCGGTGCCGAAAGCGATCACCTTCACCACCGCGCCTTTGTGGAAGGCGGCGGTGAACTGGATCACCATCAACTTCTTCGACACGATCGAAGCGTTCCGCGTGGCGCTTATCCTCAACGTGCTGAACCCGGTGCGCGCCTTCTGCGAGGGTTTTCCGTGGCTGGGCGCGGTGTGTCTCCTCGGCCTTGCCGGCTACCAGCTCGGCGGCTTGCGCCTCGCCGCCCTGGTCGCGGCTTTGACAGCGTTCTGCGCCGTCACCGGACTTTGGGAAAAGACCATGGCGACGGTCTATTTGTGCGGCATCTCGGCCTTTATCGCCTGCCTGATCGGCATCCCGATCGGGCTGATGGCATCGCGCAGCGACCGCTTCGAAAAGACCGTCACTCCGGTCATCGACACGCTGCAGGTGCTGCCGTCGTTCTGCTTCATCATTCCGGTGGTGATGCTGTTCAGGGTCGGCGACGTCACCGCGATGATCGCCACCGTCGCGTTCGCCGTGGTGCCGGCGATCCGCTACACCAATCACGGGATCCGGCAGGTGCCGCCGGCGCTGATCGAGGCGGCGAAGGTTTCGGGCTGCACCAGGCGCCAGACCTTCTTTCGCGTGCAGCTGCCGCTGGCGTTGCCCGAGATCATGCTCGGCGTCAACCAGACCATCCTGATGGCGCTGGCGATGATCATCATCTGCGCCATGGTCGGCACGCGCGATCTCGGCCAGGAGGTGTTCATCGCCCTGTCCAAGGCCGATTCCGGTCGCGGCATCGTCGCCGGCCTAGCCATCGCCTTCATCGGCATCGTCGCAGACCGGCTGTTCAACGCCTGGACGGCGAAGGCTCGGGCAAGGCTGGGATAGTCCGGAATAGGACGGCCTCAGGAAGCTGCCGCCAAGCGCGCCGTTAACGAGGCACCGATCCCTACGTCTAAAGACATAGCCATTCGGGATTATTGCTCGTTTTTGCCTCACATCGTACGGCTGTGATGGGACGGGTAGGCTCAACAGGAGAGCGGATAATGTCTAAACGCGTTCCCTTTACTACCGGTGATCTGGCAGATCATCAGCGGGGTATCGATGACGCCCTCACAGGCGATCCGAATACGAATATCTTGACCGGCGACGCTGGCGGCAGCCTGCTCGATTTCTCAAGAGGCGGCAACGACACCTTTACGGAAACCGCACCGTCGACCTACACCTTCTACGGTGACGCGGCTCGGAGCTTGTTCAATTTTGCTCGGGGCGGTGACGATACCTTCACGGTGTCGAGCTCCTCCACCACCACTGCTTACGGTGACGCGGGCGACGATATGTCGGACCACAGCAAGGGCGGCAACGACACTTTCACGGGCGCCGCGCAAGCCAGCAACATTTTCTTCGGCGACGCCGGCGGCAACATGATCGGCCATGCTCAGGGCGGCGACGACCGTTTCACGGCCTTTCCCAACTCCTTCAACACTTTCTACGGTGACGCCGGCGTCGATATGTCCGACCACAGCAAGGGTGGCAATGACACCTTCGAGGGCACCAGCGTGGCCGTCAACATTTTCTTTGGCGACGCCGGGAACAACATGTCTGGCCATGCTCAAGGTGGCGACGACCGTTTCACGGCCAGGAGCGACTCCAGCAACGCTTTCTACGGGGACACCAGCGGCGATATGTCGGACTACAGCAAGGGCGGCAACGACACTTTCAATGGCGCTAGTGACGCCAACACTATTTTCTACGGTGATGCCGGTCGCAGCATGTCTGGCCATGCTCAGGGTGGCGACGACCATTACACAGACTTTGGTGGCACGATTCAGACCAAAACCTTCTTTGGCGACGCGAGCCTACATATGTCCGACTTTGCTAAGGGCGGCGACGACACCTTCACGAGCGTGGGTGGGTTCGTGATAAGTTTCTATGGTGACGCGGCCGGCATCATGTCCGACTCTGCTAGCGGGGGCGATGACGTGGCCGTGCTGCAAGGCACCCATAATTTCGCCTATGGCGACGCTGGCGCGATGGCCGGCAATGCTGTGGGCGGCAATGATATCCTAACCGGCGGCAATAAGAGCTCTGGTCCTGATGTTCAAAGCGAGTTGTATGGCGACACATTCGCTATGTCCGGGTCCGCCGCGGGCGGCAACGACATTCTTACCGGGGGCCACAACAGCGAAAGCGGCCAGGTCCGCAACTTCCTGTGCGGCGACGCCCTGCAAATGTCCGGTTCGGCTCTGGGCGGAAACGATACCCTGTACGCCGGGAGCGCGGCACCCGGCTGCATCGTCGTCAACGACATGTGGGGTGACGGGCAACTGAGCGAACTGGCTCAGGGCGGCAGAGATCAATTCATATTCAAGGACGATGGTTCAATGACGGTCGGAACCCAAAACACCATCTACGATTTCAGCCAGACCCAAGACGACACCATTGTATTTAGTGGCGTGGAGGGCGTGCAATCGTTCGATGATCTCACAATTGCGCAAAGTGGAACCGACACCATCATTACCGCAGGAGTCGATCAAGTTACTCTCGCAAACTTTACAAGCCCGCTGACGACGAGCGACTTTTTGTTTGTCTGAAAGCGAAGCTCTTATCGCATTCGAAGAGGGGGAATGCGTGAGAATTCGTTGAGCATCGTCGCGCGGCCGGTCGCCCCAATAATGCTCGACCGGCCGATCGACAATCCAAGCCGCAGTCATGGATCAGGCGGCCAGGAATCTCTCGGTCAAACGAGCCCAGAGCGCTGCGCCGACGGTCAGATTGCCGTCGTTGAAATCATATTTCGAGCTGTGCAGGATGGCTGAATCCTCGCCGTTTCCGAGGCGCAGGAAGCAACCGGGTTTGTGTTCGAGGAAATAAGAAAAGTCTTCGCTGCCGGGGATCAACGGGCAGACGGACACCTTGTCCTGACCGACGAGTTCGACAGCGATGTCTGTCGCAAAGGACGTCTCGCGCTCGGAATTGACCACCACCGGGTAGCCGCGCTCGTAATCGATCTCGACCGTTGCGCCATGCGCCTGCGCCACAAGTGCTGCGATATTGCGAATACGCTGCTCGAGCGTGTCGCGGATCTCGGCGGAGAAGGAGCGGACGCTCAACGTGATTTCGGCGTGTTCCGGAATGACGTTGGAGGCCGTGCCTCCGTGAATCGTGCCGACGGTGACGACAGCGGTCTCGATCGGGTTGACGTTGCGCGACACAACCGTCTGCAGGGTCATGACGATGTTGGCGGCAGCGACGATCGGGTCGACCGTCAGGTGCGGACGCGAGGCGTGGCCGCCACGCCCGGCGATCCTGATGGTGACGGTATCGCTCGCCGCCATCAGCGGCCCGGCGCGCATCAGGAACGAACCCGTCGGCGCGCCCGGGTGGTTGTGCAGCCCGAAAATCGCATCGCAGGGAAAGCGCTCGAACAGGCCGTCGGCGATCATCGCCTGCGCCCCGCTTCCCTTGCCGGCTTCCTCGGCCGGCTGGAAGATGAGGTTCACCGTGCCGTTGAAATGCCGTGTGCGCGCCAGGTATTCGGCGGCGCCGAGCAGCATCGTGGTGTGGCCGTCATGACCGCAGGCGTGCATCTTGCCGCTGGCCTGGCTGGCATAAGGGAGATTGGTAGCTTCGGTGATCGGCAGGGCGTCCATGTCGGCACGGATGGCGATGCTGCGGCCGCTGCCCTGGCGCAGGCGACCGACGACGCCGAACCCGCCGACATTGCGCGTCACCTCATAGCCCCAGCTTTCGAGCCGTTCGGCAACGTATACAGCCGTTTCGCGCTCCTGGAATGAAAGCTCGGGATGCGCGTGCAGGTGCTGGCGGGCCGCTGCAAGCTCGGCGGCCTTGTCGGCGAAGTCGGAAATATCGGCGAACTGGTTGGAGGTCTTTGGCATGGAAGGTCCTTTGCCGGCCGAATAGGTAAATCGCGCCGGCTTTGCTGTTAGATGAAACGGCTTAAGAAAGCCCGCGTGCGCGGGTGCCTGGGTTTAGCGAGAACCTCGTCCGGAGGCCCGGCCTCGATCACATTACCGTCGTCCATGAACACCACCCGATCCGCCGCTTCGCGGGCGAAGCCGATCTCATGCGTGACCACGATCATGGTCAAGCCCTGCCTGGCGAGATCGCGCATGGTGGCGAGCACCTCGCCGACCAGCTCCGGATCGAGCGCCGAGGTCGGCTCGTCGAAGAGCATCAATTTCGGGCGGATGGCGAGCGCACGGGCGATGGCGACGCGCTGCTGCTGGCCGCCTGAAAGCTGGCGCGGATAGGCGTCGATCTTGTCGGCAAGACCGACACGGGTCAGCAGTTCGCGGGCGTAGCCGATCGCCTCCTTGCGGTTCTCCCGGTGAACGCCGACCGGAGCCTCGATGACGTTCTGCAGGGTCGTCATGTGCGGATAGAGATTGAACTGCTGGAACACCATGCCGATCTTGCGCCGCTGCGCGGCGATCGCGCGGTCGGAAAGTTTGTCGAGGCGGCCGTCGTGCAACCGGTAACCAATCTGCTCGCCGTCCACCTCGATCGACCCCTGGTCGATCGCCTCGAGATGATTGATGCATCGCAGGAAGGTCGACTTTCCGGAGCCGGACGGTCCGAGAATGACCACCACCTCGCCAGGCGCGACGTCCAGATCAATGCCCTTCAGCACCTCGAGCGGGCCGAAGGCCTTGTGAACGTTGCGCGCCCGGACCAGGGGCGTGTCATGCGCGCTCATTGGCGGCCTCCAGGGTGGCGGTCGCCGTCTTCTCGCGCGCACCGCGATCGCCGCGGCTGTAGTGGCGTTCGATCGCGCCTTGCGCGACATTGAGGACCGAGGTGATCAGCAGGTACCACAGCACTGCAACCATCAGCAGCGGAATGATTTCGAAGGTGCGGTTGTAGATCGACTGCACCGAGTAGAGTAGGTCGGCCATGGCGATGACGCTGACAAGCGACGTTGCCTTGATCATGCTGATCAGCTGATTGCCGGTCGGCGGCACGATCGACCGCATCGCCTGCGGGATGATGATGCGCCGCAAGGCCCGCGCGCGGGTCATGCCGAAGGCTTCAGCCGTTTCGGCCTGTCCCTTGTCCACCGACAGCAGCCCGCCACGGATGATCTCGGCCATGTAGGCGGCCTCGTTCAGCGCCAGACCAAGAACGGCGGCGGTCAACGGCGTGATCAGGTCGTTGGTGTTCCAACTGGCGAAGCCGATGGAAATGCGCGGAAACAGCGTCGAAAGGTTGTACCACAGGATCAATTGCACCAGCAGCGGCGTTCCCCGGAAGAACCAGATGAACAGGCCGGAGAGAAGGGATGCCAGCCTGTCGCTCGACATGCGCGCGATGGCGAGCAGCAGGCCGAGCACGATGCCCAGGATCATTGCCACAACCGTCAGGCCGAGCGTCACCGAAAGCCCCTGCATGACCGTCGGATCGAAGAAATACTGGGCGACCACCGGCCAGCCGAAATTCGGGTTGACTGCAACGATATAGGCGAAGCCGGCTGCCACGGCGACGGTGAACGCCCAGAGCGCCAGCCGGGCGAGCGGAAACGGCCGGTGGGCTCGTTTGACGTCGCGCAGCGCGTCGTCGGGACGTCGCGGCAGCCCGGCCGCGTAGGCAGCGGTGGCGTCGGTCATGGCAGCCTCTACTGGCCCTGGTTGATGCCTGGCGCATCGATCATGTTCTTCTCGAGACCCCACTTCTTCATGACCGCGGCGTAGGTGCCGTTCTTCATCAGGATCTTGAACGCGTCGAGCAGCACGCCGCCCAGCGGAGAGCCCTTCTTGACGACGGCGCCTTGATAGATGTCCTTGAAGCCGTTGGCCTGGCCGATCCCGGCGAGTTCCAGCTGGCCCTTCGCCTGCTCGACGAAATAGGTCAGCGGCGCCTGCGAGGAGAAGAATGCGTCGGAGCGTTTCGACCGGACGGCCAGTATCGAGCTCGGCTGGTCGGTGAAGGATTGCACCTCGACGACCGACTTGCCCCCCTCGGTGCATTTCTGCGCCTGCTGCTTGATGACCTTTTCGGCCGAGCCACCCGACATGACCGCGATGCGCTTGCCGCACGTGGTGTCGAGCGAGGTGATGCCTTGCGGGTTGCCCTTCTCGACGGCGAAGACGACGTATTCGCGCACCCAATCGATGAAGTCGTTGGATTTCTGCCGGTCGGGATAGTCGCCGACAGGCCCCATCGCGAACTGATAACGGCCGGCATTGATGCCGCTCAGCAAAGCCGGCAGGCCGGCGACCGAGGCATGATCGATCTCGACACCGAGCAGCTGGCCGATGGCGTCGGAAATGTCCCTGGTCGCCCCCGACAGTTCGGTGCCGGTGACGATCTCATAGGGCGGGAACGAGCCGTTGTTGACGGCTGTGATCTTTCCCGCCGTGCGGATCTCTCCCGGCAGCCGGGCCCGCAAATCCTCGTTCACCGATTGCTTCTGGATATCCTGGGCAAAGCTGGCCTGCGCCAGCATGGTGACGAGCGAGGCGAATATGAAGCTGATTGTCCTCATGGCATTCTCCTTCGTGTTCTTCGTTGTACGTTGTCAGGCTGCGGTGGCCCGCGATCTGGCCTCGAAAGGAAACAAGGCTTCGGCGGAAATCGGTTCCGCCAGAATGCCCTGGGCATGGAGCTCGGTGACGAAATCCTCGATCATGCGCCGGTTGGCCGGCAGGCCGCTGGCGTTCCAGGAGGCAGGCAGGTCGCGCCCCGCATGAAGCAGCTCCTCGAGGATCCAGGGCGAGGTATCGGCATATTTTCGGCGCTTTGCCGTCCAGACGCGCTGGCTTTCGTTGATCAGCCTGGCGAGTTCCTGCGGCAGCCAGGGGTGCTCCCTGGCCACTGCCGCCTTGACGGCGACCAGATGCATGCCCGGGACATAACCGACGTCGGCGAAATAGGCGCGTTCGGCCGCGCGAAAATCGCGCAGCACTTGCCGGAAGCCGGAAGCCGGGCCGAAAAAGCCGTCCGGCATGAAGGGCGTGAAAACGGCGTCGAGCTCGCCTTGCGACAGCAGCTCGATCATCGGGCGCTCGCCTGGTGCTGCTTCGATGCGCCCCGGCCTGCCGAATCCGTCGAGGCGATCGGCGATCGGGTGCTCCGATGTCAGCCTGCCGGCGAACCAATAGGCATCCTCGACGCCGACGCCTGCCCGGCGAAGTGCCGCGCGCGTCCATGTGTTGCCGGAATCGCGCCAGCCGGTCACGCCGATGCGTTTGCCGGCAAGGTCGGAAAGCCGTTCCAGCGGGCTGGCCTCGACCGTTATGATGCAGCGATGGCGAAAGCCGCGCATGATGAAGCACGGTGTTCCAACCACCGTGTCCCTGCCCGAAGCCATGGCCGACACATAACGGCTGAATGAGACCTCCGCCGCATCGTAGTTCGGATCGGTGCCGAGATCCGGAATGAGCGTGGCGACGCGGTCAACCTTCACCGACAAGCGGCTCGAAGCGACGTCACCCAGCACCAAAGGGGTGAGATAGTCCCAATCGCGGGTGGCTATGGTGATGGAGACGGGCATCGGCATGAACTTCAAAGCTATGTTTGACCGGCGATTGGTAAATGTTTATTTTTGGCCGATCAAATGTTATTATGTTATTGAACATTAGCTTTGATGGTCGCGGGTGCCGATGGATTTCGATGCAGGATGGTTCGCTGAACGCCTTGGCGACCGCACGATGCGCGGCATCGCGCGCGAGACCGGAGCGCTGATCAGAAGCGGCGCGCTGCCTGTCGGCGCAAAGCTTCCGCCGGTGCGCGATCTGGCCTATGTGCTTGGCGTCAGCCCGGCGACGGTCTCGCAGGCGTGGAGCGAGTTGCGGCGCTACAAGATCATCGGCGGCCGCGGACGCAACGGCACCTGGATCATGGGCAACCGCTTTGCCGCCCGGCCCGAGCGCCACATGAGCGGCGGCAATTACGGACAGGATGTTCTGAACCTGGCGATCGCGGAGCCCGATGTGAGGCTCTTGCCGCCGCTCGACATCGCGCTGGCGCATGGTGCGCGCGCCGAAAAGCTCAACAGCTACGAGCGGGTGCGCATCCTGCCCGAGCTGGAGGCGGCAGTGCGCCCGTCATGGCCGTACGATCCCGGCGCGTTCCTGGCCACCAATGGCGGTTACAACGCCATCTACACCTTGCTGCATGCGCTGGTCCCGCCGGGAGCGCCGGTGGCCATCGAGAACCCGACGGCGCTTCGCCTGCTCGACATCCTCGAGGATCTCGATGTGCCGATCATCCCGGTAGACTGCGACAGCGACGGTCCCTTGCCGGATGCACTTGCCAACGCTCTGCGGCAGCGGCCCGTCGCGTTCCTGTTCCAGCCGCGCGTCCATTCGGTGACCGGCGCCTGCATGTCGTCGGCGCGGCTGGAAGTCATCGGCGACCTGCTCGCCGGCACCGACGTGCTGATTGTCGAAGATGACGGCGTCGGCGATATTGCCTCGGCGCCGCGCATTTCGCTTGGCCGGCGTTTTCCCGATCGCGTCGTCCATATCCTGTCCTATTCCAAGACCCACGGCCCGGATTTGCGGCTCGCCGTGCTGTCCGGATCGGCGACGATCGTCGAGCAGATCCAGTCCTACCGCAGCTTCAGCTCGGGATGGACCAGCCGCATCCTGCAGGCGGCCACCGCCTGGCTGCTGCACGACCCGGCCACGGCCGCCCTGGTGGAGCAGGCGAAGGAGGTATACCGCGGCCGTCGCGAACGGCTCGCCGGCGAACTGGCCAAACGCAATGTCGATATCGACGCCGGACACGGTCTCAGCGTCCTCATTCCGGTTGCTTCGGAACCTTACGCGATGGTCACGCTGGCCGCCCACGGCATCGCGGTCCATGCCGGGGCGAAGTTTTCGACCGGAAAAACGAACGCTGTCCGCGTCGCGACCAGCATTCTGAACGAGGAGCACCTCGAGCACGTCGCAAATTCCCTGGCGCTGGCGGCCGACCCGGCGCGGGAAGTTGTCTGAGGCAAGTCAATCGCCGTTCGGACTGCTACTCCGCCGCCACGCCCTTCATCTCGAGATAGCTTTCCATCGAATCGTCCATCGCCTGCAGCCAGGGCGTATGATGCAGCGGCGCCATCGTGCCGGTCATCAGCGAGCGGTAGGCATGGTCGCGGAAGCCCATAATGTCTTGCGCCTTGTGGTGCTCCCACTCCATGAAGGTCTGATTGACAGCCTCGACATCAAAGCCCGGATAGTCGGTCTGCTCCATCAGCTCCCTGGTGTAGTCGCCCTGGAACCAGATCATCTGCTCGGCGTCTTCAAGCGTTTCCTCGCGTGCCCGCCATTTCCGGCCGTGCTCGGCCATGGCTTCGGCCGAGGGCAGATTGATGCGGCCCATGATGACGTCGCGGGCGAACCAGGCCTGCGCGTCGAACATGTTGAAGGTGTAGAACTGGTCCTGCATGCCGATATAGGACAGCTTCGGGTTTTTCTCCCAGACGACGCCCTCGTAGAGCCCGTCCGGCCACATGCGGTTGGCGGTCTTCAGCTTCAAATCCTCGGTGAGGAACGGGAAGGAATGGAGGTAGCCGGTGCACAGGATGATGGCGTCGACGTCTTTGGTGCTGCCGTCCTTGAAAAGCGCCGTCTTGCCGACGACCTTCTGCAGAAGCGGCACTTCCTTCCAGTTCTCCGGCCATTCGAAGCCCATCGGCTTCGAGCGGTAGCTGGAGGTGATCGATCTGGCGCCGTATTTGTAGCATTGCGAGCCGATGTCCTCGGCTGAATAGGAGCGGCCGATTATCAAAATGTCCTTGCCCTTGAATTCCATGGCGTCGCGGAAATCGTGGCTGTGCAGGATACGGCCGTTGAAGGTCGAAAAGCCCTCGAAATAGGGAACGTTGGGCACGGAGAAATGGCCCGAGGCGACGACGACATGGTCGAACTCTTCCGAGTAGGTGACGTCGCTGGTGCGGTCATGCGCGGTGACGGTGAATTTTTTTGTCGTTTCGGAGAAGGTGACCATGCGCACCGGGCTGTTGAAGCGCACCCATTGGCGCACGCCGGATTTTTCGACGCGGCCCTTGATGTAGTCCCACAGCACGGCGCGCGGCGGATAGGAGCCGATCGGCCGGCCGAAATGCTCCTCGAAGGTGTAGTCGGCGAATTCGAGGCATTCCTTCGGGCCGTTCGACCAGAGGTAACGGTACATCGAGCCGTGCACCGGGTCGCCGTGCTCGTCGAGGCCGGTGCGCCAGGTGTAGTTCCACAGGCCGCCCCAGTCGGACTGCTTTTCGAAGCAGACGATCTCGGGAATGTCGGCGCCCTTGTCGGCAGCCGACTTGAAGGCCCTGAGCTGAGCCATGCCGGACGGCCCGGCTCCGATGACGGCAACACGATCTTTCATTGCGGGCCTCCCGATCTCATTTCCCTAACGAAACAAATTTCACTGACAGGACAGTAATTGCCCCTTCGATGCTGTCAACAGGGCTTGTCGCGAAACCGCGTTTCGCCCAGCTGGATTTCCAAGCGACGCAGTAGCTCGGGCGAAATCCAGACATTGCGCAATTCGACACGGGTGGCTTGCCGTGGCAGTTGCGCTTCTGTATCGGCACCGAATATGTTCACCGTGAGTGAAATGAATCGGCAAGGTCCGGGGTGGCAACATGGCGAAAAAAGCATCCAGTCTAAAGCCCGCTGCGGCCGTCGTCGCCGCCAAGGCCAAGCCGTCGGTCGCTGCAGTCGATCCGCGCAAGATACGCGCGCCGCTCACCCAGAACCCGCACGCCATTCGCGACACCCGCGAAAAAGTCCTGGAGGTCGCGATCGGCCGCGAGGTGCGGGCCTTCCGCAAGAAGCTCGGTATCACCGTCGCCGATCTGGCTGCCGCCACCGACATTTCGCTTGGCATGCTGTCGAAGATCGAGAACGGCATCACCTCGCCATCGCTGACCACGTTGCAGGCGCTGTCGCGGGCGCTCGGCGTTCCCGTCACCGCCTTCTTCCGCCGCTTCGAGGAAGAGCGCAGTGCCGTCTTCGTCAAGGCCGGCGAAGGCCTCGACGTCGAACGCCGCGGCACGCGCGCCGGCCACCAGTACAATCTGCTCGGCCATATCGGCTCCAACACCAGCGGCGTCGTCGTCGAACCCTATCTGATCACGCTGACCGAGGATTCCGACGTGTTCCCGACCTTCCAGCATGAAGGCATGGAATTCCTCTATATGCTCGAGGGCGAGGTGGTTTACCGGCACGGCAGCAATCTCTACCCGATGAGGCCTGGCGACAGCCTGTTCTTCGACGCCGATGCGCCGCACGGACCGGAAGTGCTGAGCGTCCTGCCGATGCGGTATTTGTCGATCATCTGTTATCCGCAGAGCAGCGCGGGGTGAGCCGGAGATGAGGGCGCGCAAGCAATCCTGGATCGCTGCACTCCACGGCCACGGTAACGGCATGGATCCTAGGGTCTCTGCTACGTTGAACTGCAGGGCAAGCTCGTCCTCGATTGGTCGCAAGGGGGCTAAAGGCCGGCGCTCTACGGCGCCCCCCTCTGCCCTGCCGGGCATCTCCCCCTCTTGGGGGGAGATTGGCAGCTTGAGAGGGCAGCGCAAATATCAGCAGGAAAAACTCAATCCGGCCCAAAACCCACCGACGTCGCACTGCCGTCATCCAGCTTCGACAGCCACTCGACCAATGTCGCACGGTAGCGCGTCAGACCCTTGTAGTTGGCGAGTTCGTCGGGAAGGTCGCGGATGACGCGGTGCAGCCGCCTTGCCCATTTCGGCTGCGTCACCAGCTCGTCCATCTTGATCAGGTAGCAGCGGATCGGGAAGACGATCGAATTCGAGCGCGGCAGCCGCCAGAAGCTTTGCAGCTCGACGCGAAGATGCACCTTGTCGCCGACATTCTCGGGCGTCACCGTGGCGCGGTCCGGACCCCATTTGTGGTAATTTTCCGGGCTGGTATCGAGGCGAGGATTGATTGTCATCGTCCAGTTCAGCCGGCGCGCCGGCTTGCCCTGCTGGATGTTGGTGAGGAATTTTAGCGCCCGGACGAAGATGCCCTTCTCATGCGCCAGCGGCACCGGCGCGTGCCATTCGAAGAAGTTCATGCCGATGTCGAAATCGAGCGACCAGTCGGCCTGGGTGGTGACCATGCCGGCATCCATCCACAGATTGCCGTCGCGCTGATCGAGGATGCAGAAATCGCCCTGGCTCTGCCGGGTGATGTACTCCATCGGCCCATAAGGCAGGGTCGAGACGTCGCCGAAGGTGAAGCTGTCGTCGATGCCGAGCGGCCGGTTGATCCAGCGCCAGCGGTCGCCATGGCGCGTCAGCGTGAAATGCTCGGGATAGCCCAGCGCCTGCTGCTCCATCAAAAGCTCGAGCAGATCCCAGCCGGCCAGCGTCATGTGCGGCAGCGACTGGCAGCGCAGCGGGTCCTCGGCCAGCACCAAAGCGCGGTCCTGCATCTCGGCGACATAGTGCTCGTCGACGTCGATCAAATTCTCCAGCACGCTGCCCTTCGGCCCGACGACATGCGGTTCGATGTTGACCGCATACATGTAGCTGTCTTCGTGGAACGGGAACGGGAACCGCCTGATGTGCTCGGGGCTGTTCCTGAAGGTGAAGTCGTCGCGGAAGGTTTCCTTGCGAAAGGTGATGCCCAAGCTCGCCTCCTATCTTTCCAGCACCAGCGACCTGCCCTCGAAGCGCGAGACGCAGGGCATGATCTTGCAGCCCGAACGGTGGTCTTCCTCGCTCAGCCAGTGGTCGTTGTGGATGAATTTGCCGTCATGCGAAATGACGTTGGTCTCGCACTGGCCGCAGACGCCACCGCGGCAGAGATAGGGCGGATCGACGCCGGCCGCCTCGATCGCCTCAAGCAGGCTCTGCTGCTCGTCGACACGGATTGTCTTGCCGCTGAGCGCCAGCGTCACGTCGAAGGGCGCGCCGGGCTGGGGTGCGGCGAAATGCTCGAAATGGACAGTCTCGGGAGGCCAGCCGAGGGCGGCGGCACGCTCGCGCACCCAGCCAATCATGCCCGACGGGCCGCAGACATAGAGATGCGTGCCAAGCGGCTGCGACGACAGCAGCCGGTCGAGATCGACGCGCTCGTCGCGGTCGTCGTGATAGAGCCTGACCCGGCGGTCGTAGCGCTCCCTGAGCAGGTCGGCATAGGTGCCTAGCGAGGCGGTGCGGCAGGTGTAATGCAATTCGAAATTGCCGCCTTCCGCCGCCAGTTGCGCGGTCTGCGCCATGAACGGCGTGATGCCGATGCCGCCGGCCAGCATCAGATGCTTCCTGGCGCGCAGATCGAGCGAGAACAGGTTGACGGGATAGCTGACCACCATCTCCGTGCCCGGCCTGACCTGCCTGTGCATGAACAGCGAGCCGCCGCGGCCGGCGTCGTCGCGGCGCACCGAGATGGTGTATTCGCGGGTGTCGAGCGGCGAGCCCATCAGCGAATAGGGATTGAGCCTGGTGCGTTCGCCATCGCGCATCTCGACGACGACATGGGCGCCGCCGGAAAAGGTCGGCAAAAGCTCGCCGTCGCGCCGGCGGAAATGAAAGCGCGTCACCAGCTCGTTGACCGGGACGACATCACTGACGACGACATCGAGCTTGGTGGTGCCGGTGCTCATCGAAAGACCTCCTCGATCGGAGGAATTTCGCTGCGGTCCTCGGCGTTGATGCAGACGCCCTGGAAGGCGGCGAGGCGCCGCGAATAGTGATCGCGCACCAGAAGCAAGAGGCCGCAATGCGAACAGGTTGCTGGCTGCGTCGTCACGTTGTCGGTGATGCCCTTGCAATGGACGCACTGCATGCGGCGCGCCAGCGAGCCGCGATGCTCGGTCTGGATCGAGGTGTGGTCGATGCCGGCTTCGAGCGCCGCCTGCATGGCCTGGCCGATAAGCCCTTCGGTGCCGGCGAGATAGAGCCTGAGGCCCATATGGGCGTTGGCCAGCGTCTGCTTCAGCCGCGGCAGGGCGCTGGCGAAGGAATGGCCGAGGTAGAACTGCGCCGGCTTCAGTGCTTCGAGCGCATCGGCATATTTACCGTCGCGGCCGGGAATGAAGATGATGTGGGCGCCGCCGAAGAAATCCGCCGGTGCCTTGGCGGCCAGATCGGCAATCGCCAGCGCTCCCTCTGCGTCCGCTACGAAAAGATGATGCTTGCCGGGCTGCGGAGACAGGGTCCCATAGACCGGCCGGCTGATGATGCTTTTCGCTGCCATACCCGCAGTATGCCTCAGCCTTTCGCCGTGCGCTTGGTCTTCTTCGGATCGTCGAAGGGAAGCGGCTCGGCGGTTGCGCTGATGGTGCCGCTCTTGTTGCGGATCTCGAGCCTGGTGCCCTGCACCGCGCAGTTGACGTCTAGCCGGGCAATGCCCATCGATTTTTTGACCAGCGGCGAATACATGGCGCAGGTCACCACGCCGACCTTTTTGCCGTCGCGATAGACCGGTGCGCCCTCGTCGGCCGGCTCCTTGCTTTCGAGCAGCACGCCCAAGATCTTGAAGCGCTCCTTGCCCTTGAGGCGGTAGTGCTCCTCGGCACCGCGAAAGCCCGTCTTGCCGGGGCTGACGGTGAAGTCGAGACCAAGCTCCCACAGCGTGTCGCCCGGGCCTTCGTTCTCAAACGGGTATTTCTGCGAATTGTCGTAGGGGTAAAACAGCAGGTAGCTCTCGACGCGCAGCATGTCGAGCGTGGTGAAGCGGCACGGGATGATGCCGGCGCTCTTGCCCTCGTCGAGGATCCTGTCCCAGATCGTTCCGGCGTCCTGGCCACGGCAGAAGATCTCGTAGCCGCGCTCGCCGGTGTAGCCGGTGCGCGAGATCATCACCGGGAAGCCGAACAACTGCGTCTGCATGTGATGGAAATAGTTGAGGTCGCGAATGCCGGGCACATGCTTTGCCAGATAATCCACGGCTAGCGGCCCCTGCAGCGAAAGGTCGTGCAGATTGTCGTCGAAGCGCAGCGACACGTCGCGACCGACCGAAGCGCGCTGCAGCTCTTCATGGCCGGTGCCCGAGCCATGCACGACCATCCAGGAATTCGGGCCTGTGCGGTAGAGGATGCAGTCGTCGGTGAACTTGCCGGCCTCGTTGAGCATGCAGGCATAGGCCGACTTGCCGGGATAGATCTTTTCGACGTCGCGCGTCGTCGCCAGATCGATCAGGTGCGAGGCGTGCGGCCCGGTGATGTGGACCTTCTTCAAGCCGGACACGTCCATCAGGCCGGCCTTGGTGCGGATGGCGATATACTCTTCGTCGGCGTCCTTGTCGTAGGTCCAGGCGGTGCCCATGCCGCTCCAGTCCTCGAGCTTCGAGCCGAGCGCGCGATGGCGATCCGCAAGCGTCGAAAATCTCCAGGATGCCGTCATCCGCTGTCCTCCGTTCGAAAGAAACTTTTTTGCTTTCCCCTGCTCCCTGCACACAGGCGGGAGCGTTGCCTTGAATATTGATCGCAAACGCCGGGAGCCTGCAATACCCGTAAGCAAATAATTTCATTGTCAGGCAAATCCGGCGCGCCCAAACAAACGGTTAACGTCGCGTAAAATCGTCTTGACAATTCCAGAATTCGGCCGGATTTTATGAAAAAAATTTCACTCTCTTGAAAGAGGGCAATGACCGGCCAATCCGGACCGGCGTTGAAAAAGGGGAAAGCCGATGTCCGACCTGCAACAGCGCGTGGAAGCGTTGTACCGTTCCGACGTGCGTGGATCCATGCTCCTGATCATCTGCCTGTGGGCGACGATCCTCTTTGTCCTGTTCATGACATGGCCATACGTCCCCGACCCAGGCATCAAGCTCGTCGTCGCGGTCGCCGCCGCCGCCGTGCTGATCTTCAACACGGCCGCCATCCTGGCGATGGTCAACCACTACAAGGAAGACAAGGACTTCATCTACGGCCTCGACATCAAGAACGCCGACGCCTACCGCAACCGCAAGTCCTGAGGGGGAGACGCATGGCCCGCTATACACCGCCCGAACAGAGCAAGGCCGGACAGGTTTTCGATATCGCCGTCGTCGTGGTCGCGATTTTCGTCGCGCTGTGGCTGCCGCTGAAACTAGGTCTGGCAGGGGCGGCAAAATCCATCGACGCGCTCGACGCCAAGACGTGGGAAGCGCTCGGCCAGAACCCGACCATGGCCTCGATCTGGGAAAAGCTCGGCTACACGCCGGAAACCGCGCACGACATCATCCAGAACCGGTTCCACTACATCATCGACTGGCCGACGCTGATCATTATGGCGGCGGTGCTGATCGGCTATTTCATCTTTCTGTTCCGCGCATCGGACCGCGAATACCGCGACGTCATCGACGAAAAGTTCGGCGACAAATAGATAGGAAGCATCGTCATGTGGGTGGCACTCTCTTACGCATGCTGGGGCATCTCGATCGTGCTCGCGCTGTGGATGCTCTACGACTGGTTCAAGATCGACACGACCTATTCCGAAGAGATGCTGACCTCGTCCAGGGAAGGCGAACTTGAAGCCGTGTCCGAAAAACACCGGATCTGAGTGGGGGATTGAACGATGACGATCACGGCTGAACCAGCGGTGCAAGTGCAGGGCGACAGGGTTTCACTGCTCAGGGTGCTCGGCCCCGCCCATGTCTGGGCGCTCGGTGTCGGCATCGTTCTGGTCGGCGAATTCACCGGCTGGAATTTCGCGGCGGACAAGGGCGGCGCGCTGGCGGCGCTGATCGTCTGCTGGATCGTCGGGCTGCTCTACACCTCGGTCGCGATGATCGATTCCGAAGTGACCTCGACGGTTGCCGCCGCCGGCGGCCAATATGCGCAGGCCAAGCACATTGTCGGGCCGCTGATGGCCTTCAACGTCGCGCTGTTCCTGGTCTTTGCCTACACCATGCTCGAAGTGTCGGACGCGATCCTGCTCGGCGACACCATCGTCGCCAAAGCCGGCGTCGAGGGCCTCACCCACAATTCCTTCATCGCCGCGACAATCGTCGTGCTGGCATGGCTGAACTATCGCGGCGTGCTGATGACGCTTAACGTCAACTTCGTCATCACTGCCATCGCCTATGTCTCGATCGTCATCCTGTTCTTCTCGGTCAGCCCGTGGACGCAAGGCGCCGTGCTCAAGCTCAACGAGTTGGTGACCCCGGGCAACGCCCTGCCCTATGGCTGGATCGGCGTCATCGCCGCCTTCCAGTTCGGCATCTGGTACTATCTCGGCATCGAGGGCACCACGCAGGCCGCCGAGGAAGTGCGCTCGCCGGCGCGCTCGCTGCCCTATGGCACGATGGCCGGCATGATCACGCTTTTGATCGCCGCCGCCATGACCTGGTATGTCTGCGCCTCGCTGATGCCCTGGGAATATCTCGGCATCACCTATTATCCGCTGTGGGACGCGGGCAAACTGACCGGCAGTGCGCTGCTGGAAAACCTGTTGTTCATCGCGACGCTGCTTGCCGCGCTCGCCTCCGCCAATGGCTGCATCAACGACGCCGCGCGCGCCTGGTTTTCGCTCGGCCGCGACCGCTATCTGCCGACCTGGTTCTCGGCGGTGCATCCGAAATACCGCACGCCCTATCGCTCGATCCTGTTTCTGCTGCCGATCGCGCTCGCCTTCGCCTTCATCGCCGACCTCAACCAGGCGATCACCTTCTCGATCCTGTCGGGCGTGCTGCAATACACCTTCATGAGCATCAACATCATTATGTTCAGGAAAAAGTGGCCGCTCGGCTCGATCCGCCGCGGCTACACCCATCCGTTCCACCCGCTGCCGGCGATCGTCTTGTTCTGCCTTTGCGTGGTCACCTTCTTTGCGATCTTCCTCGGCTTCGGCTCGCAGCTGATCGCCATGGTCGCCTTCTACTTCCTGATCTCGCTGTGGTTCCACTTCTACCGCTACAAATTCGTGCGCCGTGGCGCCCAGTTCACCATGCCGTGGCCGAAGCCGCAGGGCTACTGACGGCGCGCCCGGTCTGGGCGGGCATTTGTGTGACGAGGTGCGTTAGGTGATCTCAGCATTGCTCGCCGGGGCGGTTGCCCTGGCTCTCTTCCTCCATATAGCCTGGCTCGCGCGGGCCAGCCGCGCCAAGGCCTCGACCGGGCTTGCCGCCGACGAAGCCGGCGTCCGCGCCGTCATCCCCGACGCGGCCAACGTCTCGGACGGCACCGCCGGCGTCGTCACCTTCGCCGGCTCGTGGAACGGTCGGCGGGTGCAGGTACGGACCATCGTCGACACGCTGGCGATAAGGAAGCTGCCGGCGCGCTGGCTGAGTGTTTCGATCACCGAAAAGGTCGCGATACCAGGCACTTTCGATATGATGATGCGGCCCGGATCGCCGACGACTTTTTCCAATTTCGATCATCTCGTCCATCCGCTGCCGAAGGCGGCGGGGTTTCCGGCCGAGGCGGTGCTGCGGAGCGACCGCAAGGGCGTGCGCTTCCCCGAAGCCATCATCGCCGGCCACCTCGATGTCTTTGCCGAGGAGCGCGCCAAGGAATTGCTGATCACGCCGAACGGCGTGCGCATCGTCTGGCTGCTGGCCGAGGCCGAGCGGGCGCGCTACGGCGTATTCCGGCAGGCCGAATTCGGCGCGGTCAGGCTCGATCCGGTGCTGATCGAGAGGCTGCTGTCGTCGGCTTCGGCGCTGCGCGATGCCATCAATCAAAGCGAACGGCAAGCGGCATGATCAGCCAGATCACCACCTCCCCCGCACCACCGAGCCCCTATCTGGTTCTGGGCGCTGCGATCGTTTTGCCGGCGAGCGGGCATGTCGTGCTCGGCGTGCCGGTGCGCGGCCTGCAATTCCTGTTCTTCATGGTGATCCTTGCCTGGATCACCGCCAAGATCGCGCCGCCCGACGCCAGCTTCGTCGGACGCCATGCCGGCGGCTTCCTGATCTATGCCCTGTCGATCCTGGATGCCTACAAGATCGCCCGCATCCGCTATGCCAAATGGGTTCACAATGGCGGCCAGCGCAGCGATAGTGCGGCCGGCGGCGCCTCAGCCGATATATAACGACAGGAAAATTTTTTTCATACCAATTGAATTCCCGGGACTCATTCGATACATCTCGGAGGGAACAAACTCGCGGAGGCTGACATGTGCGGAATCGTCGGACTGTTTTTGAAGGACAAGTCGCTCGAGCCCCAGCTTGGCGCGATGCTGTCGGAGATGCTGATCTCGCTCAGCGATCGCGGTCCCGACAGCGCCGGCATCGCCATCTATGGCGCGTCCTCCAATGAAGCCAAGATCACCATCCAGTCGGCCAAGCCGGAGCGCGATTTCCGCGGCCTCGACGCCGAACTTGCCAAGGCAATCGGCGCGCCGGTGAGCATTGCTGCGAAGTCGACGCATGCCGTGGTCCGGACGACGCCTGCCAAGATCGACGAAGCACGCGAGACGATCCAGGCGCTGCGCCCCGACATCCGCATCATGGGCGCCGGCGACGTCGTCGAAATCTACAAGGAAGTCGGCTTGCCCGAAGCGGTCGTCGACCGTTTCGGCGTCCGCGAGATGACCGGCACGCACGGCATCGGCCATACCCGCATGGCGACCGAATCGGCGGTGACGACGATGGGCGCGCATCCGTTCTCGACCGGCGCCGACCAGTGCCTGGTCCATAATGGCTCGCTGTCCAACCACAACAATGTCCGCCGCGAGCTGATCCGCGAAGGCATGACATTCGAGACCGAGAACGACACCGAGGTCGCTGCCGCCTATCTCTCCTCGCAGATGGCGCATGGCAAGAACCTCGGCGAGGCGCTGGAAGGCACGCTGAGCGATCTCGACGGGTTTTTCACCTTCGTCGTCGGCACCAAGAACGGCTTCGGCGTGGTGCGCGACCCGATCGCCTGCAAGCCCGCAGTAATGGCCGAAACCGACCAGTATGTCGCCTTCGGCTCGGAATATCGTGCGCTCACCAAACTGCCCGGCATAGACAATGCGAAGGTCTGGGAACCCGAGCCCGCAACCGTCTATTTCTGGGAGCATTGAACCAATGCCGGCAATTAACCTCTCCAAGGCGGCTCGCGAGCCGGGCCATGCGTCACGGGTCTTCGATCTGGCCGAAATGTCGCTGCGCGAGCTCAACCAGGCGCTGCACGATCTGGCGCCCGGTTCGAACGAGACCGCCTGGGAGGTGCTCCACCCGCGAGGCAGCCATTCGGTCGCCGTCGGCGTCGACCAGCCGCTCGCCATCGATGTGCGCGGCAGCGTCGGCTATTATTGCGGCGGCATGAACGACGGCGGCACCATCACCGTGCATGGCTCGGCCGGGCCCGGCGTCGGCGAGAACATGATGTCCGGCCAGATCGTCGTCAAAGGCGATGCCAGCCAGTATGCCGGCGCCACCGGCCGGGGCGGGTTGCTCGTCATCGAAGGCAACGCGTCGTCGCGCTGCGGCATCTCGATGAAAGGCATCGACATCGTCGTCCACGGCAATATCGGCCACATGTCGGCTTTCATGGCGCAGTCCGGCAACCTCGTGGTGCTGGGCGACGCCGGCGATGCGCTCGGCGATTCCATCTACGAGGCGCGGCTTTTCGTGCGCGGCAAGGTCGAAAGCCTCGGCGCCGACTGCATCGCCAAGGAGATGCGGCCCGAGCATCTCGAATTGCTGCAAGGCTTGCTCGACCGCGCCGGTGTGACCGGCGTCAAGGCGACGGAGTTCAAGCGTTATGGCTCGGCTCGTACCCTCTACAATTTCAATATCGACAACGCCGACGCGTATTGAGGCTCAATGACCTATCGCAACCCGCCGACGACGCCGCGCAAATCCGCGACCTTCGACGACTACACGCTTTCCGAGATCCGCCGCGCCGCGGCGACCGGCATCTATGACATCCGCGGCGCCGGCGCTAAGCGCAAGCTGCCGCATTTCGACGACCTTCTGTTCCTCGGTGCCTCGATCTCGCGCTACCCGCTCGAAGGCTATCGCGAGCGCTGCGACACCAGCGTCGTGCTCGGCTCGCGCTATGCGAAAAAACCGATCGAACTGAAAATCCCGATCACTATTGCCGGCATGAGCTTCGGCTCGCTGTCCGGCCCGGCGAAGGAAGCGCTTGGCCGCGGCGCGACGCTGTCCGGCACCTCGACGACGACCGGCGACGGCGGCATGACCGAGGAAGAGCGCGGCCATTCGAAGACGCTGGTCTACCAGTATCTGCCGTCACGCTACGGCATGAACCCGCGCGACCTGCGCCGCGCCGACGCGATCGAAGTGGTCGTCGGCCAGGGCGCCAAGCCAGGCGGCGGCGGCATGCTGCTCGGCCAGAAGATCTCCGACCGCGTCGCCGAAATGCGCACGCTGCCGAAAGGCATCGACCAGCGCTCGGCCTCGCGCCACCCCGACTGGACCGGGCCGGACGACCTCGAGATCAAGATCCTCGAACTGCGCGAGATCACCGACTGGGAAAAGCCGATCTACGTCAAGGTCGGCGGCGCGCGGCCCTATTACGACACCGCGCTTGCGGTGAAATCGGGCGCCGATGTCGTCGTCGTCGACGGCATGCAGGGCGGCACTGCGGCGACCCAGGAAGTGTTCATTGAAAATGTCGGCCAGCCTACGCTTGCCTGCATCAGGCCGGCCGTGCAGGCGCTGCAGGATCTCGGCATGCACCGCAAGGTGCAGCTGATCGTCTCCGGCGGTATCCGCAACGGCGCCGACGTCGCCAAGGCGCTGGCGCTCGGCGTCGATGCGGTGTCGATCGGCACGGCAGCGCTTGTCGCGCTCGGCGACAACGACCCGCGCTGGGAGGCGGAATACAACGAGCTCGGCACCACCGCCGGCGCCTATGACGACTGGCATGAGGGTCGCGACCCGGCCGGCATCACCACGCAGGATCCCGAGCTAATGAAACGGGTCGATCCGATTGCGGCCGGCCGACGGCTGGCGAATTATCTTAAGGTAATGACACTTGAGGCTCAGACAATCGCCCGCGCCTGCGGCAAGAACAGCCTGCACAATCTCGAGCCCGAGGATCTTGTGGCCTTGACGATCGAAGCCGCCGCCATGGCCGGCGTGCCGCTGGCCGGCACCAACTGGATACCGGGCAAGAACGGCTTCTAAGACAAACCAAATGCCAGTAAGCGAGGAACTATAATGGGGAACGATCTCGCCGCCTTCGCCAAGGAAAAGGGCGTCAAATATTTCATGATATCCTACACCGACCTGTTCGGTGGACAACGCGCCAAGCTGGTGCCGGCGCAGGCGATCGCCGACATGCAGCGGGACGGTGCCGGCTTTGCCGGCTTTGCCACCTGGCTCGATCTGACGCCGGCGCATCCCGACATGCTGGCGGTGCCGGATCCGGCCTCGGTGATCCAGTTGCCTTGGAAGCCGGAGGTCGCCTGGGTCGCCGCCAACTGCATCATGGACGACAAATCGGTCGAGCAGGCGCCGCGCAACACGCTGAAGCGGTTGATCGCCGAGGCTGCTGGCGACGGCATGCACATCAAGACCGGCGTCGAGGCCGAATTCTTCCTGATCTCGCCGGATGGCAAGACGATTTCCGACGAATATGACACGGCGTCGAAGCCCTGCTACGACCAGCAGGCGGTGATGCGCCGCTACGACGTGATCGCCGAGATCTGCGACCACATGCTGGCGCTCGGCTGGGGCGCCTACCAGAACGACCACGAGGACGCCAACGGCCAGTTCGAGATGAACTGGGCCTTCGACGATGCGCTGGCGACCGCCGACAAGCATTCCTTCTTCAAATTCATGGTGAAATCGGTCGCCGAAAAGCACGGCCTGCGCGCAACCTTCATGCCTAAACCCTTCCAGGGCCTGACCGGCAATGGCTGCCATGCGCATATCTCGGTGTGGGACAAAGACGGCAAGACCAATGTCTTTGCCGATAATGCGATGGAGCTCGGCCTGTCGGCCAAGGGCAGGAATTTCCTCGGCGGCATCATGAAACATGCGTCCGCGCTTGCCGCCATCACCAACCCGACGGTCAATTCCTACAAGCGCATCAACGCACCGCGCACCATCTCCGGCGCCACCTGGGCGCCGAACACGGTGACCTGGACCGGCAACAACCGCACCCACATGGTGCGCGTGCCCGGCCCCGGCCGCTTCGAGCTGCGCCTGCCGGACGGCGCGGCAAACCCCTATCTGCTGCAGGCCGTCATCATCGCCGCCGGCCTTGACGGCGTCCGCTCGAAGGCCGACCCCGGCCGGCGCTACGATATCGACATGTACCAGTTCGGCCATACGGTCGAGGGCGCGCCGAAGCTGCCGCTCAACCTGCTCGACGCGTTGCGCGAGTTTGACAACGACAAATCGCTCAAGGCGGCGCTGGGTGAGGAATTCTCGTCGGCCTATCTAAAGCTCAAGCAGCAGGAATGGAATTCCTATGCTTCCCACTTCACCCAGTGGGAGCGCGACCACACGCTCGACATCTGATCCGGAATTGTTGCACGCCCGGCGCGAAACAGGTTCATGAAATACTCGATCTTCTCCCTCGCCCGGGCGGCATTTTCCGGCCATAAGAACTGGCAGCGCACTTGGCGCGACGCCAGCCCGAAGAGCCACTACGACGTGGTGATCATCGGCGGCGGCGGCCATGGCCTGGCGACGGCATGGTTCCTCGCCAGCGAATACGGCATCAGGAATGTCGCGGTGCTGGAAAAGGGCTGGATCGGCTCCGGCAATGCCGGCCGCAACACAACCATCATCCGCTCCAATTACGGGCTGCCCGGCAATACCGGCTTCTACGAGCTGTCGATGAAGCTGTGGGAGCGGATGGAGCAGGACCTCAACTACAACACCATGGTCAGCCAGCGCGGCGTCATCAACCTCTACCATTCCGACGCGCAGCGCGACGCCTATGCGCGGCGCGGCAACACCATGCGCATCAACGGCATCGATGCCGAACTGCTCGATCTGGCGGCGGTCAGGAAGATGATGCCGTTCCTGAACTTCGACAACGCACGTTTCCCGGTGCAGGGCGGCCTCTTGCAGCGACGCGGCGGCACGGCACGACACGATGCCGTGGTCTGGGGCTACGCGCATGCGGCGAGCGCGCTCGGCGTCGACATCATCCAGAATTGCGAAGTGACCGGCTTTGTCCGCGATGGCAGCGGCAAGGTGACCGGCGTCGACACGAGCCGCGGCAGGATCGGCGCAGGCAAGGTCGGCATGGCGGTCGCCGGCTCCTCGTCGCGCGTCGCGGCGATGGCCGGCATGCGGCTGCCGATCGAAAGCCATGTGCTGCAGGCCTTCGTCTCGGAGGCGATCAAGCCGCTGATCCCCAATGTCATGACGTTCGGCGCCGGGCATTTCTACGTCAGCCAGTCCGACAAGGGCGGCCTGGTCTTCGGCGGCGATATAGACGGCTACAATTCCTACGCCCAGCGCGGCAATCTGCCTGTCATGGAAGACGTCTGCGAAGGCGGCATGGCGCTGATGCCGATGATCGGCCGGATACGGCTTCTGCGTCAGTGGGGCGGCATCATGGACATGTCGATGGACGGCTCGCCGATCATCGACAAAACACCGGTCGACGGGCTCTATCTCAACGCCGGCTGGTGCTATGGCGGCTTCAAGGCGACGCCCGGCTCCGGCCTGGTCTTTGCCCATCTGCTGGCGCGCGACGAGCCGCACAAGGAGGCTGCCCGCTTTCGCCTCGACCGCTTCCGGCGAGGTGCGATGATCGACGAAAAGGGCCAGGGCGCCCAGCCGAACCTGCATTGAAGACTGGCTGAAGAAGCATGCGCATTGTCTGTCCCTTCTGCGGCGAACGCGAACTCGGCGAGTTCACCTATCTGGGCGACGCCAAGCCGGTGCGTCCGGCGGCCGGCGCCACCGAAGACGAGGTCTTCGACTACGTCTATCTGCGCGACAATGTCGCCGGGCCGATGAGCGAATACTGGTACCATGGCGGCGGCTGCCGGGCCTGGCTGAAGGTCGCCCGCAACACGCTGACGCATGAGATTTCCTCCGTCGAGCCGGCGGCCGGCGTTGGTGCGAGGCAGGCTGCAAGATGAATTCTGTCCAGGTTAGCGCCGCCCCTCACCTGCCTGCCGGCCTCCTCTCCCCGTATAGAGACGGGGAGAGGGGCGCCGTCGCCGATTGTTTCGCCAATCATCGACGTTCCCTGAAAGGCGCCGAGGTTGCGGGCAGCCCCCTTCTCCCCGTCCCTATACGGGGAGAAGTGCCCGGCAGGGCGATGAGGGGCAGCGCGGCGCTCCTGCTTAAGGGCCAGCAAACGTGACCTCCAGCCAGCCCTATCGTCTCGTATCAGGCGGTCTCATCGATCGCGCCGCGCCGCTGGCCTTCCGCTTCGACGGCAAGAGCTTTGCCGGCTTCCAAGGCGACACGCTGGCCTCGGCGCTGATCGCCAATGGCGTCAAGCTGGTCGGCCGCTCGTTCAAATACCATCGGCCGCGCGGCATCCTGACCGCTGGTTCGGAGGAGCCCAACGCGCTGGTCGAACTGCGCAGCGGAGCGCGGCGCGAGCCGAACACCAAGGCGACCACAGCCGAACTCTATGACGGGCTCGAAGCCGCCAGCCAGAACCGCTGGCCGTCGCTGCGCCACGATCTGATGGCAGTCAATCAGCTGTTCGCGCCGATCTTCGTCGCCGGCTTCTACTACAAGACCTTCATGTGGCCGGCGAAATTCTGGGAAACGATCTACGAGCCAACGATTCGCCGCGCCGCCGGGCTCGGCCGCGCTGCTGGCGTCGCCGATCCCGACCATTACGACAAGGCGTGGGCGCATTGCGACGTGCTGATTGCCGGGTCCGGCCCGGCCGGGCTGGCTGCGGCACTGGCGGCCGGGCGCGGCGGCGCCCGCGTCATCCTGTGCGAGGAAGATTTTGCGCTTGGCGGCCGTCTGCTCGCCGACGGCGGCATGATCGACGGCGCGCCGGCGGCCGAATGGATTACGCGCACGCTGGCCGAACTCGCCGCACTGCCCGATGTCCGCATCATGACCCGCACGACATTGTTCGGCGTCTATGATGGCGGCACCTATGGCGCCATCGAGCGGGTCAACGACCACCTGCCCTCGCCGCCCGAGCACCAGGTGCGCCAGCGGTTGTGGCGGATCGTGGCCAAGCGCTGCGTCGTCGCCGCCGGCGCCATCGAGCGACCGATCGTCTTTGCCGGTAACGACACGCCGGGCGTGATGATGGCTTCGGCGATGCGGACCTATGTCGCGCGCTACGCGGTTACCCCTGCCAGAAGGATCGCGCTGTTCACCAACAATGAGGATGGCTGGCGCACGGTCGAGACCGCGCTTGGCGCCGGTTTGCAGATCGCGGCGGTCGTCGATGCGCGCCCGGACGTCTCCGCCGCGCATCGCGCGCTTGCCGCCAAGGGCGGCTTTGCCGTGCTCAACGGCTCGGTCAGCGGGGTCGAAGGCGGCAAGGACGGGGTCCGGAAAATCGTGGTGGCGCTGACCGGCAGCGCACGGGCGGAAGTCGAAGCCGACGGGCTTGCCGTGTCCGGCGGCTGGAATCCGGCGGTCGGGCTGACCTCCTATCATCGCGGCCGGCCGAAATGGCAGGACGATATCGCAGCCTTCGTGCCGGATGGTGCGCCGCCCGGCATGATGGCCGTCGGCGCCGCCAACGGCGCCTTCGGGCTGGGCGACTGCCTGCGCCAGGGCTTTGCCGCGGGTGCTGCGGCAGCGCAGAGTGCTGGACGCGGCGGCAATGCCGGCACATCGCCGGTCGCCGACAGCGAGGCGTTTTCGCTGACGCCGCTTTGGTATGTGGCCGGCAAAGGGAAAGCCTTCGTCGATTACCAGCATGACGTGACCGCGTCCGACATCGAGCTGGCGCAGCGCGAAGGTTTCGAATCGGTCGAGCATCTCAAGCGCTATACGACGCTCGGCATGGCCACCGACCAGGGCAAGACCTCGAACGTCGCCGGTCTCGCCATCATGGCGGCAATCAGCGGCAAATCGATCCCCGAAACCGGCACGACGATCTACCGCCCGCCCTATGTGCCGGTCGCCATCGGCGCTTTCGCCGGCCATCATCGCGACGAGAATTTTCATGCGACACGACTGACGCCGTCGCATCACTGGGCAGCCGAACAGGGCGCGGTGTTCGTCGACACCGGCCTGTGGAAGCGCGCGCAATGGTATCCGCGCGCCGGCGAAAAGGACTGGCTGGAATCGGTCACCCGCGAGGTCAAGGCGGTGCGCTCCGGCGTCGGCTTCTGCGATGTCTCGACGCTCGGCAAGATCGACGTGCACGGCCCGGATGCCGGCGCCTTTCTCGACCGCGTCTACATCAACACCTTCTCCAGTCTCGCCGTCGGCAAAGCCCGCTACGGGCTGATGCTGCGCGAGGACGGCATCGTCTATGACGACGGCACGACGTCGCGGCTGGCCGAAGACCATTATTTCCTGACCACCACCACCGCCAAGGCCGGGCTGGTGATGCAGCATCTCGAATTCTGCCGGCAGGTGCTGTTCCCCGAATTCGACGTGCAGCTGACATCCGTCTCCGATCAATGGGCACAGTTCTCGATCGCCGGGCCGAAGACCCGGGACCTGCTTCGGGAAATGGTCGATCCGGCGGAGGATTTGTCGAACGAGGGCTTTCCCTTCATGGGGGCGCGGGAAGTCGCGCTTCGCGGTGGCATCAAGGCGCGGCTGTTCCGCATCTCGTTTTCGGGCGAAATGGCGTTCGAGATTTCGGTTCCCGCCCGCTATGGCGAGGCGCTGGTGCGCAATTTGATGCTGGCCGGCAAGCCGTTCGGCGTTACGCCCTACGGCACCGAGGCGCTCGGCGTCATGCGCATCGAAAAGGGCCATGTCGCCGGCCCGGAGCTGAACGGCACGACGACCGCCGCCGACCTCGGGTTGGGCAAGATGATGTCCAGCAAGAAAGATTTCATCGGCCGCGTCATGGCCGGGCGCGAGGCGCTGATTGCGCCGGACCGCCAGGTCGTGGTCGGCATCAAGCCGGTCGACAAGACGCGCCGCCTGCGTTCCGGCGCGCATATCATCCCGAAGGGCGAGACGCCCGGTCCCGATAACGACCAGGGCTACGTCACTTCGGTCTGCTTCTCGCCCATGCTCGACCAGTGGATCGGGCTGGCGCTTGTTGAGCGTGGCCGCGAGCGCATTGGCGAGATCGTCCATGCGCATGACCCGCTGCGCGGCGAAGACTATGACGTCGAGCTGTGCAGCCCGGTCTTCTACGATCCGGATGGAGGGCGCCAGCGTGGCTGAGTTTTCCTGGATTGCCCGCAGTCCGCTGGAGAAAGCGCTTGTTGTCGGCGCCTATGGCGCGCGTGGCACGGCGGCCGGCGTATCGCTCGCCGAGATCCGCAATTTCGACCTGATCCAGGTGATGGCGCGGCGCGGCAAAGCGGCAGAACTGGCGAAGGCCGCCGAAACCCGCTTCGGCGTTGCCGCCCCGGAAACGCCCAAGGCGACCCGAACTCCCGACGCTACGCTAATCTGGTCGGGACCGGATCAGTTCCTGGTCCTGTCCAATGGCGGCAAGCACGCGAGCGAACCGCTGAGCCAGACGTTTGCGCAATCCGCCTCGTTGTCCGACCAGTCGCATGCTCGCGCGCTGATCAGCGTTTCCGGAGAAAAGGCGCGCGCGATGCTGGCCAAACTGTCGTCGCTAGACCTGCACCCCGCGGTGTTCCCGGCCGGCACCGCTGCGGCGACCTCGGTCGATCAGACCAGCATCAATCTCTGGCGCGGCAATGACCGGCCGGACGGACAGGCGGTGTTCAATCTTCTGGTGTTCGCCACCTTCGCCGAAAGCCTGTCGCATACGATACTGGACGCTGCCGCCGAGTATGGCGTCGAGATCGGGCATTCCGAGGAATTGGGGTAGGATTGTGCGCCACCTTCCCTTCTCCCCTTGTGGGAGAAGGTGGCCGAGCGAAGCTCGGTCGGATGAGGGGTGCTCCAGCTTGGCTATGACGGCACTCCGTCCAACACCCCTCAACCGTCTCGGCGCTGCGCGCCGATCCACCTTCTCCCACAAGGGGAGAAGGAAGAGGCGCGCGCCTCGCCTTCACTTGCCAACTCCGGCTCTTCTATCCTATTCTTCCCGCTAAAATAATTTCACACACAGGCAAACTTGTTTCTCGAAACCAAGGTTGAGATGAGCCAGTCGCCCTACCCCGCCGTCGTCGCCGGACCGCCCCGGCCGAGCCTGATCCTGCGGCCAGGCCAGATTACGCTGCCGGCCGGAATGGAGCGCTACACGGTTCAGGGCAATGGCGCGGTGCTGATCGAGGTCGAGGCCGGCGACATTGTCACCGTGCGCGATGTCGAGGGCGGGCAGGCCTGCGAGCTGCTGGCATGGGACAGCAGCGAGGCGGCCGATCCCGGCATTCTCGGCGAGAAATCGAACAGCAATGCCGCCGGCATCAAGGCGCTGCTGGCCGAAGGCGACCACAGCCTCGCATCCTTGCGCCGGGGGCTCGACCGGCGCCAGGTGCAGCTCGACCAGGCGAAGGCGGTTCGCGTTTTCGGCGGCGCCACCCCTGCCGGTACCGAACAGGCTTTTACCGTCGCCCGCGATGGGTCGATGCTGATTGCCGCGCCCGGCGGGCCGATGCTGGTCGACGGCCACGATACGGCGACGCCGCTTAGCGTCATCGTCCGCCGCGCCACCATCCGCCCGGCAGCGAAATCCAGGCTTGCCGACCCGCTGGCCGATCCCGTGCTCGACCTGCGCGTCCATTCGGCGACGGCGGAGGCCTACTTCGTCAAGGCGGGCGACTATCTGCAGATCATCGATGTCGACGGGCGCCAATGCACCGACTTCCAGTGCTTTTCGGCGCGCAAGCTGGACAAGGGCCGCGATCATCCGCTCGACGTGACGACGACGCGCACGCTGATGGGTTCGAGCTATCCGATGCCCGGTCTGCACTCAAAATACTACGACCAGGACATGGAGCCGCTGGTCGAGGTTGTGCAGGACACTTGCGGCCGCCACGATGCATTCGCGCTCGCCTGCGCGGCCAAATATTACGACGACATCGGTTATCCCGGCCATCCCAACTGCTCGGAGAATTTCAACCGCGCGCTGGCCGACAAGGGTGTCACGCCTCGCGCCGGCTGGATGGCGATCAACTTCTTCTTCAACACGGCCATCGACGCGCATGGCGTCGTGGTATCGGACGAGCCGTGGTCGCGGCCGGGCGACTATGTGCTACTCAAGGCGCTCACGGACATCGTCTGCGTCTCGTCCGCCTGCCCCGACGATACGACGCCGGCCAATGGCTGGAACCTGACCGACATCCATGTGCGAACCTATCCCGGCCAGCACAAATTCTCGCGAGCGATCGCCAGACGCATGACGCCCGATTCGGAACCGAAAATGACCCGCGAGACCGCCTTTCATTCGAGCTTTGCCAAGCACACCCGCAACTTCGTCGAGTACAAGGGCTATTGGCTGGCCAATTCCTTCGCCAAGCAAGGCCCGATCGATGAATACTGGGCCTGCCGGCAGGACGCCGTGATCATGGACCTGTCGCCGCTGCGCAAGTTCGAGGTCACCGGGCCGGACTCCGAGGCGCTGCTGCAATACACGCTGACCCGCGACATCAAGAAGCTCGGCGTCGGCCAGGTCGTCTATTCCGCCATGTGCTACGAGCATGGCGGCATGATCGACGACGGCACGCTGCTCAGGCTCGGCAAGGATAATTTCCGCTGGGTCGGCGGCGACGATCTATCCGGCCAATGGCTGCGGGAAACGGCGCAAAAACTCGGCCTCACCGTGCTGGTGCGCTCCTCGACCGACCAGATGCACAATGTTGCCGTGCAGGGACCGAAAAGCCGCGACGTCCTGCGGCAGATCATCTGGACCTCGCCGCTGCAGCCGTCGATCGACGAACTCGAATGGTTCCGTTTCGCCGTCGCCCGCATCGGCGGCGGCAACGGCATTCCGGTCGTTGTCTCGCGCACCGGTTACACCGGCGAGCTCGGCTACGAGATCTGGTGCCATCCGCGCGACGCCGAAAAGGTGTTCGACGCGATCTGGCAGGCCGGCCAACCGCACGGCCTGAAGCCGATGGGGCTGCAGGCGCTCGATATGGTGCGCATCGAGGCCGGGCTGATCTTTGCTGCTCACGAGTTTTCCGACCAGACGGATCCGTTCGAGGCCGGCATCGGCTTCACCGTACCGCTGAAGACCAAGAGCGACGATTTCATCGGCCGCGAGGCACTGATCCGGCGCAAGGAAAACCCGCAGAAGAAGCTGGTCGGCCTCGACGTCGACGCCAATGTCGCCGTCGGCCACGGCGATTGCGTGCATATCGGCCGGGCGCAGATCGGCGTCGTCACCTCCGGCATGCGTTCGCCGGTGCTGAACAAGACCATCGCGTTGGCCAGGCTCGACGTCACGCATTCGGCGATCGGCACCGAGGTCGAGATAGGCAAGCTCGATGGTCACAGCAAGCGGCTGCCGGCGCGCGTCGTCGCCTTCGCCCATTACGACCCGCAAAAGACCAGGCCGCGCTCCTGACCGACGCTGCCTGGTTCTTCCCTTCTCCCTTGTGGGAGAAGGTGGATTGGCACGCAGCGCCAAGACGGTTGAGGGTGCTGGACGAAGTGCGGTTTTGCCAATCTGGAACGCCCCTCATCCGACCGAGCTTCGCTCGGCCACCTTCTCCCACAACAAGGGGAGAAGGAAAGACCGCACCCGTCGGCAGCGCCAGCGAAGCTCGACTGTTTCACAAGCGCAATGTGCACAGCGTCACAAAGCGCTTGACGTGAAAGCGCGTTGGGTCGATCTTCACTGCTAAGAAAAAAATACTACTGAGCGGAAAACGCCTGGGGCCGTTCAACGTGAGCGTCGATGACGCCTCGCGAGATTGCGGCTGTTGCCGATGGGGAACATCAAAAATGGGGAATCCACGTAAATGAGCACGATAGTCACCACCTTGGTGCCGCCTGCCGAAGGGCAGCTGCACCGGAACATCGACTGGCGCGGCGCCTTCTGGGTGGCAAGCGGCGTTCCGGCCCTTGTCCTGTTTTCGATCGGCGGCATCGCCGGCACCACCGGAACACTGGCCTTCCTGATCTGGGCCGTATCCATGGTCATGGGCTTCCTGCAGTCCTTCACCTATGCGGAAATCGCCGGGCTGTTCCCGAACAAATCCGGCGGCGCCTCGGTCTACGGCGCCACCGCGTGGCTGCGCTATTCGAAATTCATCGCGCCGCTTTCGGTGTGGTGCAACTGGTTCGCCTGGTCACCGGTGCTGTCGCTCGGCTGCTCGATCGCCGCCGCCTATATCCTCAACGCGCTGGCACCGGTGCCGCTGTTCACCGACACTTCGCCCGAGGTCGCCGCCTATATCGCGGCCCATGCCGGAACCAGCGCCGCCGACGCCATCACCGCGGTCACCGCGGCGGCGACGCCGGCGATCCGCAACTGGACGCTCTACGGTCACACGCTTGGCCCGGTTTCCTTCACCTTCAACGCCACCTTCTTCATCGGCGCGGTGCTGATGCTGATCATCTTCTCGATTCAGCATCGCGGCATCCTGGGCACGGCCAACGTGCAGAAATATATCGGCCTGCTGGTCATCATCCCGATGCTCATCGTCGGCGTGGTGCCGATCGTCACCGGCCAGATCAACTGGGCAAATTTTTCGCCGCTGGTGCCGCTCGCCGCCGCCTATGCGCCGGAGCCCGGCGCATGGAACATCGCCGGCTGGACGCTGGTGCTCGGCGGCATGTTCATCGCGGCATGGTCGACCTACGGCTTCGAGACCGCGGTCTGCTACACCTCCGAGTTCAAGAACCCGGGCACCGATACCTTCAAGGCGATCTTCTATTCCGGCCTGCTGTGTATGCTGCTGTTCATCCTGGTGCCGTTCACCTTCCAGGGCGTGCTCGGCTTGAACGGCATGCTGGCGACGCCGATCGTCGATGGCTCCGGCGTTGCCGATGCGCTGGCCGGCATGGTCGGCGGCGGACAGCTGATCCACAGCCTGCTGGTGATGCTGATGATCCTGGCCCTGGTGCTATGCATCATGACGGCGATGGCCGGCTCCTCGCGCACGCTCTATCAAGGTTCGGTCGACGGCTGGCTGCCGCGCTATCTCAGCCATGTCAACGAGCACGGCGCCCCGACGCGGGCGATGTGGACCGACCTGATCTTCAACCTGATCGTGCTGGCCATCGCCTCGGCCGACGCGACGAGCTTCTTCTTCATCCTCGCCGTGTCGAATTGCGGCTACATCATCTTCAACTTCCTCAATCTCAATGCCGGCTGGATTCACCGCATCGACAATGGCCACATCGCGCGGCCATGGAAGGCGCCGAGCTGGCTGCTCGGCCTCGGCGCGATCTTTGCCTACGTCAACGCGGTCTTCATGGGCGCCGGAGCCAAGGTCTGGAACCCGATGGCATTGTGGGCCGGGCTGATCACGGCAGCCTTGATCATCCCGGTGTTCTGCTTCCGGCATTACATCCAGGACAAGGGCAAATTCCCCGACCACATGCTGGCCGATCTCGGCATGAGCTCGTCCGACCTTGCGGTGAAAAAGGCGGGGATGCTGCCCTATCTGACGCTCGTCGCCGGCGTCGTGGTGATGCTGCTCGCCAACTGGCTGTTCGTCATCTGACGGCTTGCCTTGAGGGATCGGGCGCGCAAGGCGCGCTCGGTCCCTGCATTTTGTTCTTGCTTTGTGCCGGCAGCTATGCTACTAATTTCGGTATGGTGCTGATTCGCCCCGAGACCCGCCGCCGAGGCGGGTTTTTCTTTTTAGGGGCTATTCGGCAGCGGTGCCTGCGCGGGAGCGACCGCCAAGCGCTGCACCGATATCCTCGAGCACCTGTCCGACGCGCGCCTGGATCGTCTCGGACGCAAGCACGCCGTCGATGAAATCCCTGTCCGAAGCGTAGATCGCGGTCGGCAGCGTAAAGGCCTCGAAGAAGCCGAACAGCGGCCTCAGCTGGTGCTCGATGATCAGCGCATGCCGGTCGCCGCCGCCGGTCGCCAGCAGCACCACCGGCTTGCCCCTGAGCGCCGTTGGGTCGACAAGATCGAAGAAGTGCTTGAACAGGCCGGTATAGCTGCCCTTGTAGGTGGGCGAGCCGACGACGAGCACGTCCGCCGCGACGACGCGCTTGAGGATATCGCCCGCTTGCGCATCCAGTTCACGCGCCCATTTGGCGCCACCGAGGCTGGGGCCGAGGTCGACGACGTCATGCGTGCTGGCGGCCAGGCCATATCTGCCGGCTACCTCGTTCACGATACGATCGACGAAGCCGCGCGTCTTGGACGGCCGGGTGAAATTGCCTGAGAAACCGACAACGGCCGGATTGGTCATGATGCAAAGCCCTCGCGATGATTTCGGGCTGCCAGCCCGCTGCTGACCCTATGGACATTCGGGCCGAACGAAAAGAACGGATGCTTGCCACGGTCTAAAATCATTACCGGTTCTAGCCAGCTTTGCGGATCGCTGCCGTCTCAGGTTGGAAGAACCGGTTTGGCGGCCGCTTCAGGCCAAGATTTTCGCGCAGGGTCGATCCTTCGTATTCGCTCCTGAAAATGCCGCGCCGCTGCAATTCGGGCACGATTTTCTCGACGAAATCATCCAATCCGGCGGGAAGATAGGGGAACATGACGTTGAACCCGTCCGAGCCTTCGGTGACCAGCCATTCCTCCATCTCGTCGGCGATGGTTTTCGAAGTGCCGACGAAGGCAAGACCGGAATAGCCGCCCAGCCGCTGCGCAAGCTGCCTGACGGTCAGGTTTTCCTTGCGCGCCAGTTCGATGACGCGCTCGCGGCCGCTCTTGCTGGCGTTGCTTTCCGGGATTTCGGGCAAGACTGAATCCGGATCGAACCGCGACGCGTCGTGGCCGAGCGCGATCGACAGCGAGGCGACGCCGCTCTCGTAGTAGACGAGGCTGTCGAGCTTGGCCCGCTTCGTCTGCGCCTCCTCGGCAGTCTCGCCGACAATGACGAAGGCGCCGGGCAGGATCTTGATGTCGTCGCGCGACCGGCCAAGTTTTTGCGCACGTCCCTTGACGTCGGCAAAGAAGCGCTGTCCCGAGGCGAGATCGGCATGGGCGGCGAAGATCACCTCGGCCGTTTCCGCCGCGAGCTGTCGTCCGGCCTCCGACGCGCCGGCCTGCACGATGACCGGCCAGCCCTGCACCGGCCGCGCGATATTGAGCGGTCCCCGCACCGAAAGATATTCGCCCTTGTGGTCGAGCACATGCAGCTTCGCCGGATCGAAATAGATCCCGCTTTCGGCGTCGCGGATGAAGGCATCGTCGGCAAAACTGTCCCACAGGCCGGTGACGACATCGTAGAACTCCCGCGCCCGGCGATAACGCTCGTCGTGCTCGACATGCTCGTCGAGGCCGAAATTCAGCGCGGCGTCGGGATTGGATGTGGTGACGATATTCCAGCCGGCGCGCCCGCCGCTGATATGGTCGAGAGAGGCGAAACGACGGGCGATGTGGTACGGAGCGTCGAACGTCGTCGAGGCGGTTGCGATCAGCCCGATACGATCGGTGACGGCGGCAAGCGCCGACAACAGCGTGAACGGCTCGAAGGACGTGACCGTGTGGCTGCGCCGCAGCGCCTCGATCGGCATGTTGAGCACGGCCAGGTGGTCGGCCATGAAGAAGGCGTCGAACTTCGCCGCTTCCAGCCTTTGCGCGAAGTGCTTGAGATGCGCGAAATTGAAGTTGGCGTCGGGATAGGCGCCCGGGTAACGCCAGGCGCCGGTATGAAGGCTGACGGGCCGCATGAAAGCGCCAAGCCGCAATTGTCGATTTTCTGCCATGGAAAAACGCACCGATGACGACGAGCGTAACGCTCCAATTGCTCGAGCATGGGATGGCTTTGCGGCCATGGGAAGGAATTCTGTTTTGCAAAACCGGTGTCGGGGAGCATTTTTTGTGCGGGCGGCGGACCGATCAATCGATCTTGATGAACACGCCCTTGGTGTTGAGATACTCGGCGAGGTGCTCGGCGCCGCCCTCGCGGCCGTAGCCGCTCATCTTGTAGCCGCCGAAGGGCACGGCCGGATCGATGGCGTGATAGGTATTGACCCAGACCGAGCCGGCGCGGATCTTGCGCGACAGCTGGTGGGCGGTGGCGAGATTTTGGGTGAAGACCCCTGCAGCCAGGCCGTAAGGCGTGTTGTTGGCCCGCTCGACCGCCTCGTCCAGCGTATCGAACGGCAAGGCTGAAATCACCGGCCCGAAGATCTCCTCACGGGCGATCTTCATGTCGTCCGAGACGCCGGCAAAGACAGTCGGCGCGACGAAATTGCCGGCGCCAAGCGCGCCTTCCACAAGCCGGGTGCCTCCGGTGACGAGTTTCGCCCCTTCCGCGGTGCCGGCCTCGAGGTAACCGGTGACCCGTTGCAGCTGCTTTTCGGAGACGAGCGGACCGATCTCGGTCGCCGGGTCGATGCCGTCGCCGACCCTGAGACCCTTGGCGTATGCCGCGAGCCGCTCGACGAACTCGTCATGGACGGGCCGTTCGACGAAAAGGCGCGAACCGGCGATGCAGATCTGGCCGGAATTGGCGAACACCGACATCGCCGCCACCGGCACCGCCTTGTCGAGATCGGCATCGGCGCAGACGATGACCGGCGACTTGCCGCCGAGCTCCAGCGAGACGCGCTTGAGGTTGCCGGCCGAGGCCCGCACGATCGACTGGCCGGTCGCCGTCGAGCCGGTGAAGACGATCTTGTCGACGCCCATATGCTCGGCGAGTGCGGCACCTGCCTCGGTGCCGGTGCCGGTGACGATGTTGACGACGCCTTCCGGAACGCCGGCCTCGTTCATGATGTCGGCGATCAAAAGCGGCGTCAGCGGCGCCTCTTCCGATGGTTTCAGCACGATGGTGCAGCCGGTCGCCAGCGCCGGGCCGATCTTCCAGATCGACGCCGCCGTTGGCGCGTTCCAGGGAATGATGGCGCCGACGACGCCGACCGGCTCCTTGTGGGTGAAAGAGACGATTTCGCCGGGCAGCGAGTTGTCGATCGTCTCGCCGTGCAGCGCCGTCGCCATGCCGGCATAGTAGCGCAGCATGCCGATGACCCGGTTGCGATTGGCGCGGGTGCGTATGATCGGCATGCCCATGTCGGTGGTGTCGGAGCGGCTGATCTCTTCCCAGTGCTTTTCGAAGAGGTCGGCGATCCTCAGCAGCAGCACCTGCCGCTCGTAAGGCTTGAACCGGCTCCACGGGCCCTCGAACGCCTTGCGCGCAGCAGTCACCGCCAAGTCGATGTCCTGGCGGTCGGCGCGCGGCACCGTGGCGATGACCGCGCCGGTGGCGGGATTGCGGCTCTCCGTGGTCCGACCGGAGCGGGCATCGACCCAGCCGCCGCCGATGAACATCCGGCGATGGCGCCCGTCGATCGGCAGCCGCAGCGGTGCCTTTGTCTGAGCTATGGTCATGACTGTCCTCCAACCACGCGCTAGTCTTAATAGCGGTGTCGTCCTGTGTTCGGTAGCGAATTTGTCACCACCCAACGGGCGTCAATGGCATGCCGCTTGTTTATTGACGTTCAGCACTTATGTAAGGTATCACCATGATAGATGAAGCACCGGAAGGAATGCCATAGAAGGGGGATTTGTGACGATCACGCAACCTTGGGATGCCGGCCGTGCGACGATTGAAATAAGATCTATCGCGAGAAATCTGAAACTAAACATCTCGTACAAGCTGCATGCGCAGGATCGGCTTTCCGACGCGGCTTGATCATGTCTGATGTGCTGCATGCGCTCAAGTTTGGAAATGTGTACCAACCACCTGTGCCCGCAACCCGGCCGGGTCATTTCCGTTATCGCGTGGAGTGCAAGACACCGAACAGCGGGAGTCGATCCATCGGGGTCGTTATCATCCCTTCCAAGAACGGATGTCTCGTCAAAGTTATTTCGGTCATGTGGATCGATGAGTTCGAGCGAAAAGCGGGCTCGATAATTGGAGTTGAAGCTGATGAATAACGCACACCACTACACAGAAAGCGGTCTGCTCAACGTTTACATCGAAGGCATCGCCGTTGAGGTGGATGACGATGGCGACGACATCATCACGATTCCTGCTGTGAATGAACTGCATCAAGTAATCGCGCTTGGGATCGTAAGCCATGCCAAGGGCATGAGCGGGGACGAGCTTCGTTTCCTGCGCTCCGAAATGGGTCTGACCCAAGCTGAATTGGCCGCCATGGTCCACCGTGACAAGCAGTCGATTGGCCGATGGGAGCGCAACGAAATCGACATTGACAGCTCGGCTGAGGCCCTGGTGCGTCGTTTGGCAATCGAAAAGCTGGGGCTGCCTGTTGACGCGGGAATCGATGAGTTGTCGCGTCGGAGCGTTCCTACCGCGGACGAGCAACCGATCAAAATACAGAAAATGAATAACGATGCTCGGCCGTACGAACTGATTGCGGCCTGACCCGACCCTGATATCCCCGCCTCGGCGGGGTTATCTATGGAAGACGTTCGCTCGACCGCTATTCGGCCGCCAGGGCCAGTTGCGGCCTTTCGTTCTTTTCTTCCGTCTCGGCCGGCTGCTCCACCACCTTCTTGGGCTCCCTGCCGAAGAACAGCGCATAGGCTGCCGGCAGGACAAGGATGGTCAGCACCGTGGCGACGAGAATGCCGCCCATCATGGCGTAGGCGAGCGGCCCCCAGAAGACGCCGCGCGAGATCGGGATCAGGGCCAGCACCGCCGTCAGCGCCGTCAGCACGATCGGCCGGAACCGGCGCACCGCCGAGCCGATGATGGCCTCGGAACGCTCCACGCCGGCGGCGATGTCCTGGTCGATCTGATCGACCAGGATGATCGAGTTGCGCATGATGATGCCGAGCAGGGCGATGACACCGAGGATGGCGACGAAGCCGAACGGCGCGCCGCTGATCAACAGTGCCGCCGCCGCGCCGATGATGCCGAGCGGACCGGTCGCCAGCACCAGCATGGCCTTGCCGAAATGCTGCAGCTGGATCATCAGCAGCACGACGATGACGGCCAGCATGATCGGCGCTTTCGCCGCAATCGAGGCCTGGCTTTCGGCCGCATCCTCGGCGCCGCCCTGTATCTCGATCTTGTAGCCGGGTGCGAGGCTGGCGCGCAGGCCCTGCATCTCGCTGTACATTTTCATGGCGACATCGTTCGGCTGCACGCCGTCCGGCAGCGTGGCGCGTACGCTGATGGTCGGCAAGCGGTCCCGCCGCCATTCGACGCCTTGCTCCAGCGCCGGGACCACCTTGGCGACCTGCGACAGCGGCACGGAGCCGCCGAAATCGGTCGGGATGTAGACGGAGTCGACCGCCGACAGCAGGTGACGGCTTGCCTCCGGCTCACGGGCGACGATCGAAACCGTCTCCTCGCCGTCGCGGAAATCATCGAGCGGCGCTCCCGACATGGCCGCCTGCAGCGTCTGGCGGATGCGCTGCGAGGTGACGCCGAGCGCACGGGCGCGATCCTGGTCGATCACCAGCTTCATCATCGGCACCGGCTCCAGCCAGTCGTCGTGGATGGCGCCGAGCAGCGGATTTGCCTGGAACTTCGCCTTCACCTCGTCGGCGATGCGGCGCACCTCCTGGCGATCCGGACCCATGACGCGCATCTGCACCGGCCAGCCGGTCGGCGGACCAAGGAACAGGCGGTCGACCTTGGCGCGGATCGATGGGAAATCATTGGCCAGGATGGTGCGCAGCTTGACAATCAGCCGCTCGCGGGCCGGTTCGTCATTGGCCATCACCAGAAGCTGGGCGAAATTCGGGTTGCGAAGCTGCTGGTCGAGCGGCAGGAAGAAGCGCGGCGCGCCTTCGCCGACATAGGTGGCGATGAAGCGCTTGTCCTTGTCGTCCATCATCCTGGCTTCGAGCGCCTTGGCCTGGGTCTCGACTTCCTTGATGCTGGTGCCTTCCGGCAGCCAGAGGTCGACAAGGATTTCCGGGCGCGACGATTGCGGGAAGAAATTCTGCGGGATGAACTGGAACGCCCACAGGCTGGTGGCAAACGTCATCAGCGTCATCACCAGGACGATGATGCGGTGGCGCACCGCCCATGCAACGGTCGAGCGAAGACGGCGGTAGAAGCGCGTGTCGAAGACATCGTGATGGTTGCCGGCGTGCTTGCGCTGCTTCAGGATCATGTGGCCGAGCCACGGCGTGAAATAGACCGCCGCGAACCAGGACACGACCAGCGCGATGCCGACGACGTAAAACAGGGTGCGCACATATTCGCCGGCCGTCGAGGCCGCGAAACCGACGGGGATGAAGCCGGCCGTGGTGATCAGCGTGCCGGTCAGCATCGGGAAGGCGGTCGAGGAATAGGCGAAGCTCGCCGCCTCGACCTTGACCAAGCCTTCCTCGAGCTTTCGCTCCATCATTTCGACGACGATCATCGCGTCGTCGACCAAGAGGCCAAGGGCGATGATCAGCGCGCCGAGCGAAATGCGCTGCAGGTCGATGCCGAGCTCGTACATGATGGCGAACGTGGCGGCCAGGACCAGCGGAATGACGATCGCGATCACTAGGCCCGAGCGCCAGCCGATCGACAGGAACGATACGAAAAGCACGATCAGCAGCGCTTCGCCGAGCGCTTCCATGAACTCGCTCACAGCCTCCTTCACGACATGCGGCTGGTCGGAAATCTGATCGACCGAAACGCCATAGGGCAGCGCCTCTTCGAAGCGCTTATAGGTCGCTTCGACGTCCTTGCCGACGTCGGTGACGTTGAAGCCCTTGGCCATTACGACGCCGAGCTGGACGCTGTCGTGACCGTTGAAACGGTATTTGCGCTGGTACGGATCCTCGAGGCCGGAGGTCACGGTGGCGATGTCGCCGAGGCGCGTCACCTGGTTGCCGGCGCGCAGGCGAAGCTCGCGGATGTCGGCCGCCCTGGTGACATCGCCCTCGACCGAAATACGCACCGAACGCTGGCCGGTGTCGACCGAACCTGCCGGGTCGACATTGTTCTGGCCTTGGATCGCATTCTGCAGGTCGGTCAACGTCAGGCCGCGTTCGGCAAGCACCTTGGATGAAACGTCGATGTAGAGCTTTTCCGGCTGGTCGCCGATGATCACGGCCTTCTCGACACCGGGCGTCGTCAGCAGCATGTCACGCGCCTGGATGGCGAATTTCTTCAGCTCGGGATAGCTGTAGCCGTCGCCGCTGATCGAATGCAGGGTGATGAACGTGTCGCCGAATTCGTCATTGAAGTAAGGCCCGAGCAGCCCCTGCGGCAGCTCATTGGCGATATCGCCGACCTTCTTGCGCACCTGATAGAAAGCATCGGCGACCTGCGCTGGATTGGTGTCGCCCTTGACCTGCAAGGTGATGATGGCGCTGCCGGCGCGGGTGTAGGAGCGAACGAAATCGAGGTGCGGCGTTTCCTGCAGCTTGCGCTCGATCTTGTTGACCACCTGGTCCTCCATCTCCTTGATCGAGGAGCCTGGCCAGATCGCCTGGACGACCATCACGCGGAAGGTGAAATCGGGGTCTTCCTTCTGGCCCATGCGCATCAGGCCGAGTGCACCGGCGACGATGATCAGCCCGAACAGGAAGCGGGCAATGCTCGGATGGCCGATTGCCCAGCGCGAAAGATTGAAAGACCGCTTTTCATTTGTGTCGATGGTCATCGGCGTCAGTCCGTTTCAATTTGATCAACAGAGCACGCGCTTTTGCATGCCCAAGGAACTTCCGATGTGGGCTTCCGGGCGGCGTGGCTTTCCGAGTTGAGAGATCTACATCGCGGTGGGACGCGAGGATCGACGTGGGGGTTACATCGACCTGAGATCTCGAAAATCGGGGGCGCCTGCCGCCCGGAAACCGTGAATTGCCTGGCCGTCAGCGCAAGCGCCTTGCAGCGTCATCGGCCGACGCCGACTGTTGCGCTGCATCACCGGTCAGCTTGACTTTCAGATTCTCGGTCATGAACTGCGTGCCGGCGGCGACGACGACGTCACCCGGCTTCAGCCCATCGGCGACACTGACGCCGTCGGGGGTGAAGGCGGCGACCTTGACCGGATGCGCATGGACGGTCCCGCCGTTGCGGTCGACTGTCCAGACGATCGATTGGCTGTCCTTTTGCGCCAACGCGGCCAGCGGGATCGACACCAGTTGCTGCCGGTTGTCCGCCGCGGCTTCGATGGAGGCGGTCATGCCTAGCAGCACGCGAGGATCGTTGGGCAGGCTGACGCGAACGGCAAAGGTGCGCGACTGCGGATCGGCGCTGCCGGCGACTTCGCGGACCTTGCCGTCGAGCGTCAGCGCCTCATCGGACCAGAAGCCAGCCTTCACGGTCTTGCCCGGCTTGAATTCGGCGATATCGGTTTCCGGAACAGCGATCAGGACTTCCTTCTCGCCGTCGATGGCAACGGTCACCACCGGCGTGCCGGAGCCGACCACCTGGCCGACATCGGCGGCAACGGCGGTGACAATGCCGTTCTTGTCCGCCTTGAGATCGGTATAGCGGACCTGGTTCTGTGCCTGGGCAAGCTGCGAGCGGGCGGAGTCTCGCGTGGCGACCGCCTGATTATAGGCGAGCGTCGCCTGCTCGAGCTGCGACTTCGGCGCGAAATTCTTGGCGTAGAGCTGTTCGGCCCGCTTGCGCGTAAGCTCGACTGTCTCGACCTGACGGTCGGCAGCATCGAGGCTGGCCTGAGAGCTTCTCACCGAGAGCTCGTAGTCGGTGGGATCGACGCGGGCGAGAACGTCACCCGGCTTGACGCGGTCACCGATGTCGACAAGGCGCTCGGTGATCTTGCCGTTGATGCGAAAGCCGAGATTCATCTCGGTGCGGGCACGCACCGATCCGGAATAGGAAAGCTGACGGGTATCGCTCGCCTTGGCGATCTCGACCACCTTGACCGGGCGGATGATCTCGGTGACCTCGGCTTTCTCCTGCGAGCAGCCGGCGAGGCCGAGAGCGGCAACGACAATCAGTGCCAGGCCGGCGGCCGGTCGCCTGTAGGTGATGGACTTGGACAAAGACACTTTTCGTACTCCCGAATTGTGGAGATGAATTGCCGACATCACCGCCCGACGGGCGGCAATGGTCATTTCTTCAAGGCTCTGATGGCAAACTCGGTAAGCTCGTCCGGCGTCGCCCGGTTCTTCTTGGCGAGGCACTGGGCCATTATCTGCGGATGAGAGAGGCTGATAATGGCAGCGCCGAAACACCGGGAAGCGATCACCGGATCCTGATCGATGAACTCGCCGGTAGCGATTCCCTCGCGGATCACTTCCGCGACCAGTTCATGGATGCTGTCGATGTGCTTTTCGATGACGTGCCAGTCGCGCTCGATGGCGACGATGACCATCTCGTGCACCTTCTCCTGGTCGATCATGGTTTCCAGCGTCCACTGATAGTGCGTATGCACGTAGCGGCGGAGCTTCTCGCTGGCGGTGCCGGAACCATGGCAGGCCTCGTAGCTCAACCGGTAGCAGGTCTCGAGCATGCGGCCGCAAACCGCCTGGTGGATTTCCACCTTGGAGGCGAAGAAGCGATAGATATTGGCAGTCGACATGCCGAGTTCGCGCGCAATGTCGGCGACGTTGGTCTTGCCGTAGCCGTAGTGGCGAAACAATCGCTCCGCGCAATCCAGGATGCGCGTGACATTTTCCTGGCGGGCGGAATCGGCGGTGGCGTCTAGGGTTTCAAGCATCTCGTTGGCCAATTTACGACTGACGAATTTAGAATTTCGTCACTCGTAAATTGAAAACCATCACCTGTCAAGCCACGATTTTGGCTACTAGTGACAGATGGTGACATCCCCCGACGGAGTTGGCCCACGAAACGCATGTGGTTTCCGCCGGGCGCGCCTGCAACGCCGCCCCGTGTTTTTTTGCGAAGGATCTTGAAAAGATGCTTTCCGAAATCGGTTCCGTTTTCGGATCAGGCCCTAAGGCTGCTTTGCCATCTCCCGCAGCCGGAACTTCTGGATCTTGCCCGTCGAAGTCTTCGGGATTTCCGCGAAGATCACCGCTTTCGGCACCTTGAAGCGGGCGAGCAGCGCGCGGCAGTGCTCGATTACCTCCGCCTCGGTCGCCGCCTTGCCCGGCTTCAGCTCGACATAGGCGACTGGCACCTCGCCCCATTTGTCGTCGTATCTAGCGACAACGCCGCAGGAGCCGACTGCGGGATGCTTGTACAGCGCCTCCTCGACCTCGATCGAGGAGATGTTTTCGCCGCCGGAGATGATGATGTCCTTGGAACGGTCCTTGAGCTGGATGTAGCCGTCCGGATGCATGACGCCGAGGTCGCCCGAATGGAACCAGCCGCCGGCAAAGGCCTCGTCGCTCGCCTTGCGGTTCTTGAGATAGCCTTTCATGACGATGTTGCCGCGGAACATCACCTCGCCGATGGTCTCGCCGTCGGCCGGCGTCTCTTGCATCGTCTGCGGGTCCATCACAGTCAGGCCTTCGAGCGCGGCGTAGCGCACGCCTTGCCTGGCCTTCTTCGCCGCCCTCGCCCCTTTCTCCAGCCGGTCCCACTCGCCGTGCCATTCGTTGACGACGGCCGGGCCATAGGTTTCGGTCAGGCCGTAGAGATGGGTGACGGCAAAGCCCGCATCGGCCATGCCCGACAGCACCGCCTCGGGCGGCGGCGCCGCGGCGGTGTTGAAGGTGACGGTCTGCGGGAACTGCCGCTTGTCCTCGTCCCTGGCGTTGATCAGCACCGACATGACGATGGGTGCACCGCACAGATGGGTGACGCCGTGATCGGCGATGGCGTCGTAGATCGGCTTCGGCCGCACCCAGCGCAGGCAGACATGGGTGCCAGCCTGCACGGCAAGCGTCCAGGGAAAGCACCAGCCGTTGCAGTGGAACATCGGCAGCGTCCACAGATAGACCGGGTGCTTGCCCATCCCGGCATGGATGGTGTTGGCATAGGCCATCAGTGCCGCGCCGCGGTGATGGCAGACGACGCCCTTCGGATTGCCTGTCGTGCCGGAGGTGTAGTTGAGCGAAATGGCATCCCATTCGTCGTTCGGCATCGACCAGGCGAAATCCTCGTCGCCGTCGGCGACAAACGCCTCGTAGTCGAGCGTGCCGATCCGCTCCCCCTTGGCATAGGGCGCATCGGCGGCATAGTCGGGATCGTCGTAATCGATCAGCAGCGGCCTGACCTTGGCCAGCGCCAGCGCTTGCCGGACCACGCCGGCGAATTCGCGGTCGACGATCAGCACCTTGCTTTCGGCGTGATCAAGCTGGAAGGCAATGACGGCGGCGTCGAGGCGGGTGTTGAGCGAATGGAGCACCGCCCTGGTCATCGGCACGCCGAAATGCGCTTCCAGCATCGGCGGTGTGTTGGACAGCATGACGGTGACGGTGTCGCCCTTGCCGACGCCGCGCTTCGCCAGCGCCGAGGCAAGCCTCAGCGAGCGCTTCCAGAAATCGCGATAGGTCGTGCGCTGGCGGCCATGGATGATGGCAGTCCGGTCGGGAAAGGTTTTTGCCGCCCGCTCGAAATAGGTCAGCGGCGTCAGCGGCTGGTGGTTGGCCGGGTTCCTGTCGAGATCCTGTTCGTAGGGATTGCCCATCCCGTCCTCCGAATGTCTGGTCGAGCCTTCTTACCACCAGATCCTGAGCGCGTACTGGATTCGTGCACCGCCATCAGACCCTTCGCCCATTACTTGGGACGCCCCTCCCCGCCCTCACCCTCCGGCCACAAAGCGTCGATGTCCCGATGCCCTTCCACGATATTCGCCACTTCGAAAAAGTCGCCATTATAGCGGAAGAAAATCACGTATCCCCTGAAAGCGAAACTTCGGACGTCCGGCCGGAGTTCGGGACGAGCACGACCAATCGTCGCCGGCAAGCTCGCCAGATCACGGCATTTCTGGCGCAGAGCATCCACAAAAACGCCCGCCAATCAACAGGCTGCCGCTTTCACGAGTGAGGTATTCAAGGATATTGACCAAATCTGCTTGTGCCGACGGCAGCATGCGCAGCCGTGGCACTCCTAAAAGCCTTCCCTTGCGAGTTGCTTGGCCTTGGCTTCCAAGGCGGCGTCAATATCCTGCTCGGTGGCTTCGCCGCCTTCAGCAAACGACTTGTCCACCATGGCACGGAGCGCCTTCAGCTTTTCCTCGCGCTCTTCGACAAGGCGCAGGCCCTCGCGCACGACTTCGCTGGCAGAACCGTAGCGGCCGCGCTTGACGATGTTGGAAACAAAGGTTTCCCAACGCTCTCCCAGTGATACGTTCATTGTCGGACCTCCTGATCGGTTTATTGTACCGAGATAACAATAAATGCGCAATTACTGACATCCGGATGCCAGGTGTCGGATCAGGTGCGCAGCCTAAGGTTTGACTTTTGTCGAGAGCCGTGAATAATGTCAGCGAGGAGATGGCATGGCGATCCGACCGGCAGAACAGCTTATCCACAAGGCCGCCTGGCTTTACTATGCACACGGCCTGCGCCAGGACCAGGTGGCCAGCCAGCTCAAGATTTCCCGTGCCTCGGTGGCGATGTATCTGCGCAAGGCGCGCGAGACCGGCATCGTCAACATCTCGACCTCGACCCAGCTTTTCACCGACGACGTGCTGGCGCGCAAGCTCGAAGACGCACTGCAACTCGACGCCGTCTGGATAGCGCCGGAAAACGGCTATGTCGCCGACCCCTCGACCGACATCGCGGTGCTGGCGGCAAGCGTCTTTCTCGAGCTGGTCAGGAAGGGCGACCGCATCGGCGTCGCCTGGGGGCGGACCATCTACACCATCGCCGACATCATGTCCTATGCCGATCTGCAGGACGTCACCGTGGTGCAGCTCTGCGGCAATCTGGGCGCCCCCTATTCGTACCGGCCGGACCAATGCACGATGGAAATCGCGCGCCGGCTCAACGCCAAGGGGCTGAATTTCTACGCGCCGCTGGTTCTGACGACGGAAGAACTGGCACGCGGCCTGCGCGCCGAGCCGGTGATCCGCGAGCAATTGTCGGGCATCGGTGAGTGCGACCTGGCGCTGTATTCGGTCGGCTCGGTGGACACCGACAGCCATCTGGTCAAATGCGGCGCGCTGACCGAGAGCGAAATGGCTGCATTGCGCAAGGCGGGTGCGGCCGGCGTCATTGCCGGGCAGATCATCGACGCCCGAGGCCAGGCGCTCGACTGCAGCTACAACCGCCGGCTGATTTCGGCAGAGCTGTCATCGCTGCACAGCATCGAAAAGCGCCTTGTGGTGGTGCAGGAGGACAGCAAGTTCGAACCGCTCGTCGCGGCGATCGCCGGCGGGCTCTGCACCCATCTGGTCGTAGGCGCGCGCATGGCGCGACGGCTGCTCGACCATGCCGGAGCAGCAGCAAAAGAGGTCGCCTGATACCTAGAGCCGCCGACGCATTGTCATCAAGGCGTCGCGGTATTCCTGTTCACAACAAAAGAGAAATCGGACGAAGCTGACATGAAGAACCTGTGGAATGACGGCGAGGCGGAGAAGCTGGTCGCCGACTATGCAAAGAAGGGTGTGGCCCGCGACCTGGCGCTGCGCGTCTATACGACCAGGCTGCTGGGCGGCGAGCCGCGGCTCGTCCTCCATGGCGGCGGCAATACATCGTGCAAGACCAAGGCCACCGACCTTGTCGGCGACGAATGGGACGTGCTCTGCGTCAAGGGCAGCGGCTGGGACATGGGCGTCATCGAGCCGCAGGGCCTGCCGGCGGTCAAGCTCGGCGCGCTGTTGAAGGCGCGGTCGCTCAAGAAGCTCTCCGACGAGGACATGGTCGCGCTGCAGCGGGCGAACCTCATCGACCCGTCCTCGCCCAACCCTTCGGTCGAGACGCTGCTGCACGCCTTCCTGCCGCACAAATTCGTCGACCACACCCATTCGACGGCGATCCTGGCCATCGTCGACCAGGAGGACAGCGAGGCGCTGAGCCGGAAGGTGTTCGGCGAGAAAATGGGATTCGTGCCTTACATCATGCCGGGCTTCGATCTGGCCAAGGCGGCCGCCGATGTATTCGACGCCGATCCGACGGTCGAAGGCCTGATCCTCGACAAGCACGGCATCTTCACCTTCGGCGACGATGCCAGGCAGGCCTATGACAGGATGATCCATTATGTGAACGTCGCCGAGGATTTCATCGCTGGGAACGGCAAGCCGCGCACCGAAAAGGTGGCACTGCCGGCCAGGCTGGCGAAGCCCGCGGAGATTGCGCCGATGCTGCGCGGCGCAGCGGCGGTGGCACGCGGCGAAGGCCGCTTCGACCGCATGATCAGCGATTTCCGCACCTCGGATGCGATCGTCGATTTCACCAATTCGGCAAAAATTGCCGACTATGCCGGACGCGGCGTGTCGACACCCGACCTGTCGATCCGCATCAAGACCGGACCGATGGCACTGCCGGCGCCCAACGCGGACAAGGTCGGCGACTACAAATCCGTCATCCGCCAGCATGTCGAGAAATTCGCCAAGGACTATCGCGCCTATTTCGAAACCAATGATGCGCTCGACGACGTGAAGCGCACCATGCTCGACCCGATGCCGCGGCTGACGCTGGTGCCCGGCCTCGGCATGTTCGGCCACGGTCGCACGCTCAAGGATGCGAAGATCGCCTCCGACGTCGGCGAAATGTGGATCGAGGCGGTACGCGGCGCCGAAGCCGTCGGCGATTTCCGCCCGCTCTCCAAAGCCGACCTGTTCCCGCTCGAATACTGGTCGCTGGAACAGGCCAAGCTCGCCGCCAACAAGCCGAAGCCGCTGACCGGCCAGGTGATGCTGGTCACCGGCGGCGCCGGCGCGATCGGTGCTGCCACGGCAAAGCTGTTCGCCGACAACGGTGCCCATGCCGTCGTCGTCGATCTCGATGGGTCAAGGGCTGCCGAGGCGGCAAAAAAGGCCGGTAACAATTCGATCGGCATTGGCGCCGACATCACCGATCCGGTGCAGATGCGCGCCGCCTTCGACAAAGCGGTCGACGTCTACGGCGGCCTCGACATTCTCGTCTCCAATGCCGGTGCTGCCTGGGAGGGCCGCATCGGCGAGCTCGACGACGCCACCTTGCGCAAGAGTTTCGAACTCAATTTCTTCGCCCACCAGTCGGCGGCGCAGAATGCCGTGCGCATCATGCTGGAACAGGGCACCGGCGGCGTGCTGTTGTTCAATACCTCCAAGCAGGCGGTCAATCCGGGGCCGAAATTCGGCGCCTATGGCATTCCCAAGGCGGCAACGCTGTTTTTGTCCAGGCAATATGCCCTCGACTACGGCGCGCATGGCATCCGCTCCAATGCCGTCAACGCCGACCGCATCCGTTCGGGGCTGTTGACCGACGCCATGATCGCCAGCCGCTCGGGCGCGCGCGGCGTGTCGGAGAAGGAGTACATGTCGGGCAACCTGCTCGGGCAGGAAGTGACGGCAGAAGACGTGGCCCAGGCCTTCCTGCATCAGGCGCTGGCCGAGCGGACCACCGCCGATGTGACGACGGTCGATGGCGGCAACATCGCGGCGGCGTTGAGGTAGGCGCGATCGGGGATCACACTTGCGTAATTGGTATTTTGTAGCTACATTGTGGCTCTCTTAAGGAGTCACAACATGGCAACGGATACCGTGGTCCGCGCTCGGATCGATACGGCGACAAAGGATCAGGCAACGGAGGCCTTGGCGGCAATGGGATTGTCCGTTTCCGACGCCATTCGCCTGCTGCTGGTCCGCGTCGCCGCCGACAAGGAATTTCCCTTCCCGGTGAAAGTGCCGAACGCAACGACTCGAAAGGCCATGACCGAATTGGAACGTGGCAGGGGCAAGCCTTTCGCCTCGGCCGATGAGTTGTTCAAGGATTTGGGAATGTGACGTGCTGACGCCCGTTCGCTCTGGGCAATTCCGTCGCGACGTGAAACGTGCGGAGAAGCGGGGCAAAGATCTTGGCAAGTTGCGCGAACTGCTAGGCCTCCTGCTCGCCGGAGATGAGCTACCGGCGAGCTATAAGGACCACTCGCTGAAAGGCGATTGGAAAGGCTTTCGTGACGCTCACATAGAACCGGACTGGCTCTTGATCTACCGAGTTGCCGGCGATGAACTCCAGCTAGCTCGCACCGGCTCCCATTCCGATCTGTTCAACGAATAGCCGAAGCTGTCGCGAAACTTAGGAATTCTGCGACTGGAAAGGGAACGAGAAGCGATACACGTTGCTCTCCCGCCGCTCGAAACCAAGTTTCTGATATAAGGCGTTGGCAGCCTTTCGCGACGGGCGGGAAGTTAAGTCCACTGTTCTTGCGCCAGCCTCTTGTGCCTGCCTCAGCGCTTCTCGTGTCAGGGCTTCCGCGAAGCCCTGACCTCGATGACCAGCGTCAACAACGACATCTTCAATTATAGCCCTGATCCCCGTAGGGATTTCGAAGAGCACGAGCGTCAACATGCCAACGTAGGCACCCTCTTCCGAACGGGCTACGAGAAGAATAGTAGCAGGCGATTTTACGACCCTAGTGATGCTGTCGAATGTTGGGGTGGCTGCCGTCGTTGATAGTTGAGACACCAATTGGGAGATCGCTTCCGTCACGGTCGGAGTTGCCTCTGTCAAAACCTCAATCTTCACAAGCTACCTCTCCGAGGTTCGCAAATATCCGAAACTGACGACACATACGGAACAATCGTTCCTTGATGGAAGAGCATCTGCCATCGCCCATCAAAAAGCTTCCAGATCGAACTCCGAACAGTCCTCCTCTCAGGCGTCCCCCCATCTGATCGGCGGATACTACGATATAGAACCAAGACAGCATCCGCCGCGATGGGCTTGACGGCGAAATCACGGATTTCAGGTAGAGTGGCTCTGCCCGAGTGCGTTTCTTGGAACAGAGAATCAATCACTACAGCTTTGTCATAAACCCGCCAGAACTGCCAAAATCCAAGAAATTTCCCCCAAAAATGGGGAGACGGCGTCCCGGGAAGAACGAACCTCTGGCCAGTGCAATTGCTGTTCGATCTGCTTAAAGACTTCAACATCAATCTCATTCGCTGACATCATCAGCCTTTCGCAAAACTCCCGATAAACCGATACTTTCGCGCATGATTTTTGCAACGTTGCAAAATCGGAACTGGCGACAATTAAATCCGGCAAACCCGCGGTGAAAACATCTTCGGCAAGACAAGAAGAGCCGCCTGCAACACCCTGCAGCAGGCGGCTCTTGGTTCCGAGTACGCGTCTAGTTCCACATGTCCGCCAAAGGCTTATAGCCTTGTCCGCTCTTTCCTTTTGCTTGAAACGCTACTTCGCGTTCGGGTTCGGCATCCAGGTCGGCATCGCGACATCGGCATGGGCGAATTGCGGCAGCTTGGCCGAGAGGTCCTCCATGTTCTTGATGTCCTTGTCGAGCAGATCCTTCTGGGTGATCAGCGTCGGCGGCACGATGACGTTGTGGCCGGGATCCTCGCCGGCCAGGAGCTGCGCCAGCGCACGCACCGAGACCTGGCCGACGACGGCCGGGTTGGTGGCGGCGGTTGCCGCCCAGGCGCTGTCCGGCTCGCGCATCGCGGCGATATCCGAGGTCGAGATGTCGGCCGAATAGATCTTGATGTCCTTGTTCAGCCCGGCCTCGTCGACCGCGATCTTCACGCCCTTGGCGAATTCGTCATAGGGCGCGAACATCACCTTGATGTCGGGATGGGCCGATAGCACCGAACGGGCCTGGTTGGCGACCGAATTGGCGATCGGATTGTCGAGCGTGCCGAACATGGCGGCTTCGTTGATGCCCGAATATTTCTTCTTGAATTCGACCCAGGTCTCGTTGCGGCGGTCGAGCGGCGCGATGCCGGCGACATAGACATAGCCGGCCTTCCAGCTCTCGCCATTGTCCTTGACCGCCTGTTCGAGCGCCAGGCGCGCGAGGTCGCGGTCGGACTGTTCGATCTGCGGGATCTTGGGGTTTTCGACATTGACGTCGAAGGCGACAACCTTGATGCCGGCGTCGACCGCACGCTGGGCGGCGTCCTTCATCGATTCCGTCAGTCCGTGCTGGATGATGATGCCCTGGACGCCGAGCGCGATAGCCTGGTCGACCATGTCCGCCTGAAGCGCCGCGTCCTGGCGGCTATCGAGCACGCGCAGGTCGACACCGAGCGCCTTGGCCTGCGCCTCGACGCCGGAAAGGTAGGCCTGGAAGAAGTCGCCGGTCGAGAGATAGCGGACCAGCGCTATCTTGACGGCACCCGGCTTGTCGAACGGCGCCGGCCTGTCCTGCGCTATTGCCGGCATCTGCATCAGCAATGTTGCGCCGGCAAGCCCGAGCGCTGCCTTCCCCAAAAGCCTTCTTGTGATGTTCACGTCGTTTCCTCCACTTGTTGAACCCAAAATATGACCCGGTCGAACCCTATCTCCTGCCCCTGCCGGAAAGGGCGAAGGTAAAGACAAGGGCGACCACGAGAACCACGCCCTTGACGAAATCCTGCGTGTAGTAAGGCGCGTTCATCATCGTCAGGCCTTGCAGCAGCACGCCGACAAACACCGCGCCGACAGCCGTGCCGAAGGCGTTCGGCTTGGCGGCGCCGAGAACCGCGTAACCGATGAGTGCCGCAGCCACCGCGTCGAGCAACAGATTATTACCCGAGGCGATGTCGCCGCGTCCAAGCCGGGCAGCGAGCAAAATGCCGCCGATCGAGGCAAAAACTCCCGAAATAACGTAGGCCCAGATTTTGTATGCCTTGACAGGCGCGCCGGCGAGTTCTGCGGCGCGTTCGTTGCTGCCGACCGCATACATCATGCGCCCGAAACGCGTGTATTCGAGAAAAAACCAGATCAGCACCGCCAGCACGAGCAGAACGACGACCGACACCGGAATGAGGTTCGGGATGAAGAAATCGAAGCGATGGCGGCCAAGCGCCAGGAACGCGGCGCCGAAGCTGCCGTTGGCGACCGAGCCGTCGGGCATGGTCATGCCGGTGGCGATCGAACGGCCTTCGGTCGGGATGCGCTGCAGGCCGACAAGCAGGAACATCATGCCGAGCGTCGCCAAAAGGTCCGGAACCCGCATATAGACGATCAGCCAGCCATTGATCAGGCCGACGACGGCGCCGATCACAAGACAGACGACGACCGCCACGACGGCGTTCTGCCCCAGCACCACCATGACATAGGCAGCCGCCATCATGGCGCTGGTGGCGACAGAGCCGATCGACAGGTCGAAGCCGCCGACGACCAGCGTGGCGGTGACGCCGAGCGCCAGAACGCCGGTGATGGCGACCGACTGGAAGATGAAGACAGCACTTTGCGGCGAGACGAAACCATCGGCAGCGACGGCGAAATAGCCGATCAGCCCGAACAACAGAACGATGAAGCCGTAGCGAATAGCATTGTCGCGCAGGATCATTCAGCGCTCCCGCACGCCGGCACCGTCTTTATCCAACCCGAATTCATGCCCTCTCCATTCCAATTCTCATCGTCATCCCGCCGTCAGGCTGCGCTGTGCAACGGCCCGCCCGCCACTTCGGCCAGCAGACGCTCGAGATCGACATCGGTATTGCGGTGCTCGCCGACGATCGTCTGCTCCGACATCACCAGGATGCGATCGGCCGTCTCCAGGGCTTCGTCGAGTTCGGTGACGAACAGCAGCGTCGCGCGGCCGTGGGCGCTGGCCCGCAGCTTGGCGGCGATGTCGCGCCTAGCCGAAATGTCGACGCCCTGAAAGGGCTCGTCGAGGATGAAAAGCCTTGCCGCCTGCGACATCCAGCGGGCGACCATCACCTTCTGCTGATTGCCGCCGGAAAGCGACGCCATCTCGTCCCTCTCCGAGCGGCAGACGATGCCGAGCTCCTGGATCTGCTGGCGGGCAATGGCGCGTTCGATACGGCGTTTGAGAACACCGAGACGCGACATGCGGCTGTGGAACGGCAGGCTGATATTCTCCTGGATGTTGAAGTCGCCGACGATGCCGTTTTCGCCTCGGTCCTTGGCGACGAGAAACACACCGGCGGCAATCGCTTCGCCGGTCGATGCCGGAGCATAAGGTTTCCCGTTCAGCACCATGGTCCCGGCCAGCGGCTGGCGCAGGCCGAACAGCGTCTCGGCGAGCACGGTCTTGCCGACACCGACAAGGCCGGTGATGGCAACGACCTCGCCATCGCCGAGGGTCAGCGAGATCGGCCTGGCGCCTTCAGCAATCCGCAGCGCGTCGGCAGTGAAAATTGCTTTGGCCGAATTCCTGGCGACGATCCGCTCGAGCTGGATCTTGCGGCCGAGCATGGCGTTGACCGCACCTTCGTAATCCAGCGGCTTCTTGTCGAAGATACCTGAGATAACCCCATCGCGCATCGAAATGATGCGATCGGCAAGCCGTCTGATATCCGACATACGGTGCGAGATGTAGAGGATGGCCACGCCTTGCTGGCGAAGCCGGTCGAGCAGCGCGAATAGCCGGTCGGCTTCGGCGCTGGACAGCGAGGAGGTCGGCTCGTCGAGGATCAGCACTTTCGGCCGATGCGCCATGGCGCGGGCGATCGCCACCATCTGGCGGTCGGCCAGAGAGAGATCGCTGATCCGGGCCTTGAGGTCGATGGCCAGTCCCATGCGGTGGGCCACCGCCTTTGCCTCGCGACGCACCCGGCCTGGATTGAACAGGGTCGGCACGCCGCTGCCGCTCAACCTGTCGAGGGTAAGGTTGGTGGCGACGTCGAGGTCGGCGACGACAGCGTCATTGATGTTCTGGTGGACGGTAACGACGCCGGCGCGGATCGCCTCCGCCGGCGTTTTCGGGTCGAACACGTGACCGGCAAGCGACATCGTGCCGCCGCCATGGTCGTAGACACCACTGATGATCTTGACGAGGGTGGATTTGCCGGCGCCGTTGGCGCCCATCAGCACGGTCACTTCGCCGGCACGCAATTCGAGCGAGACGCCGCCAAGCACCTCGATATGGCCAAAGGATTTCCTCAGGCCGTCGACGCGGAACACGGCATCATTGCCCATTCGCTCCTCCCTGACCATGACGCTATGGGCTATATCGGCAATTGTCAACACGATTGACAATTGCCAGCAGGCTTCCTAGCTTGGCCCGACCGCGTTGGCTCCGCTATCATCGGAGCACATGAGCGGGAGGTGAGGATGACTGGGAAATCGCCGTTCGAAGCACTGTCGGTCGAGACACTGGCGGGCCGTCTCGGTGCCAACGAGGCCCTGTGTTCGCAGATCGGCAAGGATACGAGCCAGTGGAAGGTTCGTGAAGTCGGCGACGGCAATCTGAACCTGGTGTTCATCGTCGAGGGTGCTGAGGGTGCGGCCGTCGTCAAGCAGGCCCTGCCCTACGTCCGGCTGGTCGGCGACAGCTGGCCGCTGCCGCTAAAACGCTCCTTCTTCGAATACCATGCGCTGACGCGGCAACAGGCGCGGGCGCCGGGTTCGGTGCCCGATATCTATCACTTCGACGAAGGCCAGGCGCTGATCATCATGGAGTATCTGTCGCCGCACATTATCCTGCGGCGGGCGCTGATCGAAGGCCGGCAATTGCCCAACATCGCGACAGACATCGGCTTGTTCATGGCCCGCACGTTGTTTCGCGGCTCCGACCTGCATATGGCGACCAAGGACCGCAAGGCCGATCTGGCGCTGTTCGCCGACAATGTCGAACTCTGCGACATCACCGAGAACCTGGTTTTCTCGGATCCGTATTTCGATGCCAAGATGAACCGGCACACCAGCCCGCAGCTCGACGGCATTGTCGCCGAGCTGCGCGCCGACCGCGACCTCAAGGTCGAGGCGCAGCGCATGAAGCACATCTTCGCTGCCAATGCCGAGACGCTGCTGCATGGCGACCTGCATTCCGGCTCGATCATGGTCACCGACACCGAAACGAGGATGATCGACCCCGAATTCGCCTTCTACGGGCCGATCGCCTTCGACGTCGGCATGCTGCTCGCCAATTTCTGGATGGCGTTCTTCTCGCAGCGTGGCCATGAACAGGACGGAAGCCGCGACGCCATGCGTGGCTATCTGCTCGGCGTTACGGTCGAGACATGGTCGGTGTTTCGCGCCGAGTTCTCGCATCTGTGGCGAACCGGGCGTACTGGCATGCTCTACCAGAAGAGCCTGTTCGAAGATCAGGGCGACAGGCTTGGCGCCGAGCAGGCGCTCGACCACATGCTGCAGTCGATCTGGACCGATCTGCTCGGCTTCGCCGGCGTCGAGGTTCACCGGCGAATTCTCGGCCTTGCCCACAATGCCGATTTCGAGACCATTGCCGATCCGGATCTGCGCGCCAGATGTGAGGCAAAGGCGCTGAAATTCGGCCGTCACCTCGCCGTCAACCGGCGCCAGATCCACAGCATCGACGAGGTCAACCGGTTGGCCGCGCTGATCGAACGGGAGAGCAGGATTTGAACGTCGGCGACCGCCACTACCGCACCATCTGGCCGAGTGACGACGGGCGTTCGGTGGAGATCATCGACCAGCGCTGGCTGCCGCATGATTTCCGCATCGAAAAGATCGATACCGTCGCCGGCATCGCCACGGCAATCCGCGACATGTGGGTGCGCGGGGCGCCGCTGATCGGCGTCACCGCGGCCTATGGCGTCGCCATGCAGATGGCCGACGATCCGTCGGATGCAGCACTCGACGCCGTCTGGGCAACCTTGCACGAAACGCGCCCGACGGCGATCAATTTGCGCTGGGCGCTGAACGAAATGCAGCGCTTCCTGCTGACGCTTCCGCTGGCAGAACGTGCCGCGGCTGCCTATCGGCGTGCCGGCGAGATCGCCGACGAGGATGTCGGCCTCAACCGCGCCATCGGCGCCCATGGGCTCGAAATCATCAAGGCGATCGCGGCGCGCAAGCAGCCGGGCGAACCAGTCAATATCCTGACCCACTGCAATGCCGGCTGGCTGGCCACCGTCGACTACGGCACCGCCACCGCGCCGATCTATCTGGCGACGGAAGCCGGTATTCCAGTCCATGTCTATGTCGACGAAACGCGACCCCGCAACCAGGGTGCCCAATTGACCGCCTGGGAGATGGCCGGCCACGGCGTGCCGCATACGCTCATCGTCGACAACGCCGGCGGCCATCTGATGCAGCGCGGCCAGATCGACATGGTCGTCGTCGGCACCGACAGGACCACCGCCGACGGCGATGTGTGCAACAAGATCGGTACCTATCTCAAGGCACTGGCCGCCGCCGACAACGACGTGCCGTTCTATGTCGCGCTGCCGTCGCCGACGATCGACTGGACCGTGGGCGACGGGCTGGCCGACATCCCGATCGAACAGCGCTCGCCCGACGAGGTCTCACTGGTCTGGGGCAAGACCGCTTCCGGCGAGATCGCCCAGGTCCGCGTATCCCCGGAAGCCACGCCGGCGGCCAATCCGGCCTTCGACGTGACGCCGGCGCGGCTGGTCACCGGCTTGATCACCGAACGCGGTGTCGCTACGGCCTCGCGCGAAGGTCTGAGGGCGATGTTTCCCGAGCGCGGATGATCCGCTTTTCCGGGAGGGCGCTCCGGATTTGCCTGATCTCACGATTTCTTGAACACGGCACGGTTAAAAACGCCCGTTGCCTGTCCCACATGGACGGCCGTATGCGTAGCGGCGGGGCGGCGCCCAACGCTCGAAGCCGGGCTGCCCACGGCTCGGCGAGTGAACCAGCGGGATACCGCGATGTCATTCAGACCGTTGCTTGGTGACGGACGGGTTCGGAGCCAGGACGAGAAGTCGGAGCCCCTGCAAACCGCGTCATGGGTCAGCTCCTCGATCGTCTTCGACAACCGGCGGTGGGCGTGCCGGGAGGCGGAGCTCCGCTGGACAGCCCCTCATCATCTGATCGTGCTGACCGAAGAAGGCGGCACGTCCCATACATCCATCCGGCACGAGGCACGATCCCTTTACGACGGAATGGACCGTCCCGGAGCCCTCACCTTCGTCCCGGCAGGCGCGGAACGACAGGGCTTCTATCGCGATGTAAACCTCTCCTATTCAGCCCTGTGGATCGATCCCGATATCGGGCTTCCCGGATGCGAACGCCTGAGGAACCTGCCTATACTGGTAAACAAGAAAGACGCGGTCGTCGCCACGCTCTTGAGTTCGCTTCGTGACGAGATGGCACTCGGCCACAAGCCAGACACTGCCTATGTCGAGCATCTGGTCGCCCTCGTCAGTCTCCGCGTGGCCAACCTGAGCCGGGAGCAACCGCGGTTTGTACGTCACGGCTGTCTCAGCCGCCGGGCACTTGGTCGCGTTCGGGATTACATCGATGCGCATATGAATTCCGACATTTCGCTAAGTGAGCTGGCAGCCGCCGCGGGCATGGCCGTCGACAGTTTTGCGCGTCGCTTCAAGGCGACGACCGGCCTTGCACCCTACGCCTATGTGATCGAGGAACGGGTGCGGCGAGCGGAGGCGCTACTGCGCGAAACGGGTTTGTCGATCGGTGTCATTGCCTTTCGGCTCGGCTTCTCAAGCCAGAGCCACTTCACCACGACCTTCCGACGTCTGAGGGGCATGACGCCTCGTGCCTATCGGGTGAATTCTTCTCCAGAATCCTGATAGTGCCGCCGGTTTCTTGAAAGAAAGCCGCCGCCCGCACTCCCACCTCCAGTGTCGTTGGGTGACAGAACCCGAGGGTTCGCTCGGGTCAAGTTGCCGTCTGCGCCTCATTGCGGCTGGGAGATCATGCATGGCCAAAACGGACAACAGGAGCGGGCCGACGCGTCGGATGGTATTGGAAGGCGGTGTTGCGACCGGGGTGCTGCTGGCTACCGGACTACCGGTTGACGCCGAGCCGGCCGAGACCGTCACGGCGGCTGCATCGTCCTCGCCGCTACCGACGATGACGATGTCGTTACGGATCAACGCGAAGGATCTTGCCGTCGAGCTCGACCCGCGGACGACGCTGCTCGACGCGCTGCGCAACCATGTCGGCCTCACCGGCTCGAAGAAGGGCTGCGACCACGGCCAGTGCGGCGCATGCACGGTGCTCGTCGATGGGCGCCGGATCAATTCCTGCCTGACGCTTGCCGCAATGCATGAAGGCGACGAGATCACCACGGTCGAGGGCCTTGCCGAGGGTGACCGGCTGCATCCGGTCCAGGCCGCCTTCGTCGCCCGCGACGGTTTCCAGTGCGGCTACTGTACGCCAGGCCAGATCTGCTCGGCGGTTGGCATGCTGGGCGAGGCGCGGGCCGGCTGGCCAAGCCATGCGAGCGCCGACGTGGCAGCGGCTTCCGTCGCTCTCACCGATGCCGAGATCCGCGAGCGGATGAGCGGCAACATCTGCCGTTGCGCCGCCTATCCGAACATTGTCGCTGCAATCCGCGACGCGGCAGAGGAGGCATGAGCAATGCAGTCCTTCACTTATGAACGTGCGGCGAGTGCTGAGCAGGCGGCGGCCGCGGTTGCGGCCCGGCCGGACGCCAAGTTCATCAGCGGCGGCACCAACCTGCTCGACCTGATGAAGCTCGAGATCGAGCGCCCAGCGCATCTCGTCGACATCAGCCGGCTGCCGCTTGATCGGATCGAGGAGACGGCGGAAGGCGGACTTCGGATCGGTGCCCAGGTCCGCAATAGCGATCTTGCCGCCGACCCGCGGGTAAGGTCGCGCTATCCGATGCTCACGCAAGCGCTGCTGGCGGGAGCGTCCGGACAGATACGCAACAAGGCCTCGACCAGCGGCAATCTCCTGCAGCGCACGCGCTGTCCCTATTTCTACGACCGCAACATGCCCTGCAACAAGCGCCAGCCGGGTTCGGGCTGCGCGGCACTTCAGGGCTTCAATCGCATGCACGCCGTACTCGGCGCGAGCGAAGCCTGCATTGCGGTCCATCCCTCCGACATGGCGGTCGCCATGTCCGGGCTCGACGCCAGGATTGAGACCGTCTCGCCCGGCGGCGAGACCCGCACGATCCCGATCGGCGATTTCCATCGGTTGCCCGAGGCGACGCCCCAGGTGGAGACCGTGCTCGGCCACGGCGAAATAGTCGTCGCGGTTGCCCTGCCGCCGCCGCCACCCGGCCGACAGGTTTACCGCAAGGTGCGCGACCGTGCCTACGCCTTCGCGCTGGTGTCGGTGGCAGCAATCGTCGAGAAAAGCGGCGACCGTATCCGAAGCACTCGGATCGCCATGGGCGGCGTGGCAGCCAAGCCATGGCGCGCGACGGAGGCGGAGCGGACGCTCGCAGGAGCGGCGGCATCCGACGGCGCCTTTAGCGACGCCGCCGAAGCCGCGCTCGCCGGAGCCGTCGGGCATGGCGGCAATGATTTCAAGATCCCGCTGGCGAAACGGACGATGCGGCACACGCTCGCTGCTGCCGCCGAGAGTGCATGAGGTGATGCGATGACAGAGACGACGACCCCGAATCGCGGTTCCCAGATGCAGGCGCCGAGCAGGAGATCGATATGAAACTCACGCGACGCGCCGTTGCCGCCGCGGGTGGCGGCCTTCTCGTCTCTGCCGCCACAGCCTGGGGCGCCACATCCGATCCGGGAGCTCGTCACGGCCTCGAGGCCGCCGTAGACGCCTTCTTTGCCGGCTGGGCCTCTGGCGACTGGACGGCATTCCTTGACTGTTGCGATGAGACGATGACCTTCCAATTCCCTGTCGGCGAGCAACGAGGCCGACACGGACCGCCAGAGGGCAAACGGGCACTCGCAGCCTGGACCGCCGCGCACCAAGCGCTGGGGAACAGGATCACCAAATCGACCGTCGATCTCAAGCTCTTCGCCGCCGACTGGGTCATCGTCTGCGATCGCGGGAGCGGGACAATCGGTGGCGCGCCCTACACTGGCCTGCATGCGATCTTCATGCGAGCCGGCCCAACAGGGAGGCTGGTCGAGTTTCGCGAGTATTTCGGCGAGATCGCCGCGTGAGCTCCGGCCGCCGCGCGACGAACATAAAGGTGCGAGGAAGCGGCGTCGTCGCGGCCTCGATGTTTCCGAACTCCAGATGAAAAATCTTTAGGTGACTTATGAACGAGACCATACCCGGACTGCCCGGCTCCGCCACCCATTCAAGGGTGAAACCTCGTGCCGATGCTGGCATCATCGGGCGGCCGATCGACCGCATCGACGGTCCGCTCAAAGTGACGGGCGGCGCCACATACGCTTACGAGAATAAGCTGGATGGTACAGCCTATGGCTACATTCTCGGCGCCTCCGTCGCCAAGGGCCGCATCGCCGAGATCGACACGACCGAAGCCGAACGGGCGCCGGCAGTGTTGCTCGTCATGACGCACCGGAATGCGCCGGCCCAGCCGGATTTCGGCCCAACGGTCACGCCAACGGTGCCGGAGGTCTTCACGCGCCCCCGGCCCGCGCTCAACAGCGATCGGGTACGGTATTACGACGAGCCGGTCGCGCTGGTCGTTGCGGAGACGTTCGAGGCTGCACGCGCTGCTGCGGGCCTCATCAGAGTACGCTACGACGAGGAGCCAGGCCTCTACGATCTACCGGGACATATCGCCGACGCCTACGCGCCAAGGCGGACCAATGCCGGCTTCGAGACCGACAGCGTGGTCGGCGACTTCGAGCGCGCCTTTGCGACGGCGCCGATCAAGATCGATTCCACTTACGGGACCCCCTTCGAACATCACAATCCGATGGAGCCGCATGCGACGCATGCTGCCTGGTCAGGCAACGAGCTGACGATCCGTACATCGGCGCAGACCCTCGCGAACTTCCGGGCCGGGGTCGCCAGCACGCTTCGCATCCCGCTCGAGCGAGTGCGCATCGTCAGCCCCTTCATTGGCGGAGGCTTCGGCTCCAAGCTGATTGCCCATGCCGACACGATCCTGGCCGCACTTGCAGCGCAGGTGCTGCAGCGCCCCGTGAAGATCGCGCTGACGCGACAACAGATGTTCGCCAATGCCGGTCATCGCGCAGAGATGGTCCAACAGGTACGTCTCGGCGCGGACACTGACGGGCGGCTCACCGGGATCGCGCACGATGTCTGGTCGGCAACGTCCAGCTTCGAGGAGTACTGCGAACAAACGGCAGTTTTTGCGCGCTCGCTCTACGCGGCGCCGAACCGTCTCACCCGCCATCGCCTGGTTCCGCTGGACATCAACCGCGGCGAATGGATGCGCTCGCCCGGCGAAGCGCCCGGCATGCTGGCTTTCGAATGCGCCATGGATGAGCTCGCCGAGCGCGCCGGTCTGGACCCGATCGAACTCAGGATCCGCAACGAACCGGCACAGGATCCCGAGCGCGGCGTGCCGTTCTCCACCCGCAATCTCGTCGCCTGCATGGAGGAAGGCGCCCGCCGTTTCGGCTGGGAGCGGAGAAACCCGACACCGGGCCGAACTCGGGAGGGCCGCAAGCTTATCGGCCACGGCATGGCGGCGGCGATCCGTCCGAACTATATCGGCGCGGCGACGGCGCGGGTTGCGATCGACCGGGACGGTCGGGTGACGGCGCGGCTCGACATGACCGATATTGGGACCGGCACCTATACGATCCTGACTCAGATTGCCGCCGAGAGCCTCGGCCTGCCGATCTCGTCCGTCAAGGTGGAGCTCGGCGACAGCCGCTTCCCGCGTACCGCCGGCTCCGGCGGATCCTGGGGCGCAGCAAGCGCGGGTTCGGCCTTGCATGATGCGTGCAACATCCTCAAGAAACAGATCCTGGAGGCGGCGCAGTCGAACGAAGCCTCGCCGTTGCGCGGCGCGAACGCCACCGAGGCAAGCTTTGCCGACGGCGAGGTCAGGGTCGGCCAGCGATCGGCGAGCCTGGCCGATCTTATCCGAGGGATCTCTCCCGACGGGCTCGAAGCCGAAGGCTCCGTAGCCGCGGGCGCCACCACCCAGTCATACAAGACCTATTCGCAGCATTCCTATGGCGCGCATTTCGCAGAGGTCGCTGTCGATTGCGATACCGGTGAAATCCGCATGCGCCGGATGCTGGCTGTGATCGGCGCGGGCCGTATCCTCAACGCCAAGACCGCGCGCTCGCAAATCATCGGCGGCATGACCTGGGGGATCGGTGCAGCGCTGATGGAGCAGACGGTGCTCGACCCGCGCTACGGCCACTTCGTCAATCACGATCTTGCCGAGTATCATGTGCCGGTCAATGGCGATGTCCCCGATATGGAGGTCGCCTTCCTCGAGGAAGACGACGACAAGGCCAACCCGCTTGGCGCAAAGGGTCTCGGCGAGCTCGGCGTGTGCGGTGCGGGGGCTGCTGTCGCCAACGCCGTTTACAACGCGGCCGGCGTGCGAGTGCGTGAATTTCCCATCACCTTGGACAAGGTGCTGCCTGCCTTATCTGTGATCGCCATTTGACGCTCTCCTCCCTCGCCCTCAACGGTGACCAGGTCGAAACGGATCGCTATTTCTGCGCCATCGATGACGATGCCGGTGGTTGACAGCGCTTTCCGGTCCTTCCATACAAACGCCGTCAATGTTCTCAGGGCGGGGCGAAAGTCCCCACCGGCGGTAAGGGTCTCGGCCCAAGCCCGCGAGCGCTTTCCGGTTAGCCGGAGGGGTCAGCAGATCCGGTGTGATTCCGGAGCCGACGGTCACAGTCCGGATGGAAGAGAACGAAATGGAAGACGGTCCGCTTTCGCGGTTCGGACTCCATATCGTGCGTCCTGATTCTGGTTCGAAACGGAAGGATGGACCCATGAATCAGCATTCCCACAACGACTATGAAACGATCCGCGTTGCCGTCATTCGCGCGCGTTGGCATGCCGATATCGTCGACCAATGCGTTGAAGCATTCGAGGCGGAACTGGCGGTTCTCGGAGAGAAACGCGTTGCCGTCGATGTCTTCGATGTGCCTGGCGCTTATGAGATTCCCCTGCATGCAAAGACGCTTGCCGTGACCGGCCGCTATGCCGCTATCCTCGGCGCCGCGTTCGTCGTCAATGGCGGCATCTACCGGCACGAGTTTGTTGCAAGCGCGGTCATCGACGGCATGATGAATGTGCAATTGTCGACTGGCGTGCCGGTGCTTTCGGCGGTGCTGACGCCGCACAACTACCATGACAGCGCGGACCATCACCGCTTCTTCTTCGAGCATTTCAAGGTCAAGGGCAAAGAGGCGGCCAGTGCCTGCGTGCGACTGCTGGCGGCACGCGAACACATCGCGGCGTGAAACCTCCACCGCCGGGTGGAAATCCCGGTAAGGCGCTGTAGTATCTCACGAAAACCAGGGAGGATGCCGGTGCAGACCAAGAAGATCATCAATGACGGTAACCGCTCCGTCGACGAGATGCTGGAGGGCATCCTGGCCGCGCATCCGCGCCATCTCAGAAGCGCGGACGGCAGTCCGCGCGCCATTATCGCCCGCGACGGACCGCGCCCAGGCAAGGTCGGTCTCGTCATCGGTGGCGGCTCGGGCCACGAGCCGACCTTCCTCGGCTTCGTCGGCAAGGGGCTGGCCGACGCCGCCGCGATCGGCAATGTCTTCGCCTCGCCGCCGCCGGACCCGATCCTCGAATGCGCCAAGGCGGCCAGCGGTGGCGCCGGCGTGCTGTTCATGTACGGCAACTATGCCGGCGACGTGATGAACTTCGACATGGCCGCCGAAATGGCGGCAATGGACGACATCGAGGTGCGCACCGTGCTGACCACCGACGATGTCGCCTCGGCGCCGCGCGACCAGAGGCAGAAGCGGCGCGGCGTCGCCGGCAATTTCTTCATCTTCAAGGCCGCCGGTGCCGCATGCGACCAGATGCTGTCATTCGATGAATGCGAGCGTATCGCCAGGAAGGCCAACGATCACACCTTCACCATGGGCGTGGCGCTGTCGCCCTGCTCGCTGCCGCAGACCCGCCGGCCCAATTTCGAGATCGGACCGGACGAGATGGAGATCGGCATGGGCATCCATGGCGAGCCAGGCATCGCGCGCGGAAAGTTGAAAACGGCCGACGAGATCACCGACGAAATGCTGGACAAGGTCCTCGACGAGATGGCGCCGGCGCGCGGCGATAAGGTCGCCGTTCTGGTCAATTCGCTCGGCTCAACGCCGTTGATGGAGCTCTACATCATGAACCGACGCGTCAAGCAGAGGCTGGATGACGTCGGTATTTCCGTCCACGCGACCTGGGTCGGCAATTACTGCACCTCGCTCGAAATGGCTGGCGCCTCGGTGACGCTGATGCATCTCGACGGCGAGTTGCAGGCGATGCTCGACCATCCTTGCGACTGCGCCATGTTCCGCGCCGGCTGAGAAAGCATCATGACCTCGATCGATTCAGTCGGCTTGAAAAGAATGTTCGATGAGATCGCGGCGGCGATCGACGCCGACAAGGACAGGCTCTGCCAACTCGACGGCGTCATCGGCGACGCCGACCATGGCATCGCCATGGCACTAGGCTTCACAGCTGCGCGCGATGCACTAGCACAACTCGACCTCGCGGCGACCGAGCCGACGGCGCTGCTCAACACTGCGGCGAAATCCTTCCTCAACGCGGTCGGCGCCTCGTCAGGCCCGCTCTATGCGACCGCCTTCATGCGCGGTGCCGCCGCCGTCAAAGGCAAGGCAATTCTGGAGGACGCTGACACCATCGCCATGCTCCGGGCGATGGCGCAAGGCATCCAGGATCGCGGCAAGGCCGAGCTCGGCGAAAAGACCATGGTCGACGCCTGGCTGCCGGCTGCGCAAGCAGCGGGTGCCGCGCAGGAAGCCGGCAAGAGCCTGTCCGAGAGCCTGGAGGCTGCACTTGCAGCGGCCGAACGAGGTGCCGAGGCGACCAAGGACATGATCGCCGCCAAGGGCCGCTCATCGCGGCTCGGCGAGCGCTCGCTCGGGCATATGGACCCCGGCGCCGCATCGGCCGTGACGATTATCAGAGCGATGTGGAACAGTCTGGCTTAACCCCGCTTCGCCGCGTCGAGCCTGTCGATCGCCTGGACATTGCCGGCCGACGGTCCCTTCTCATCGAATTCCGATGCAAGCCATGCATCGACGATCGACTTGGCCAGTTCCGGGCCGATGACGCGGGCGCCCATGGTGATGATCTGGGCGTTGTTGGATTTTGCCGCGCGCTCGGCCGAATAGGTGTCGTGGGTGAGTGCGGCGCGAATGCCGGGCACCTTGTTGGCGGATATGGATACGCCGATGCCGGTGCCGCAAAACAGGATGCCGCGATCGTTTTCGCCGTCCAGGATGGTCTGCGCGAGCTTCTGTGACAGGTCGGCATAGTAGCCCGACTGGCTGAGGTCGCTAACCGTGAGGCCAGGCTTGGTAGCGAGGTGAGCGGCAATGACGTCGAGCAGCGGCTTGCCGGCGCTATCAGCTCCAATGGCAATTTTCATGTTCCGTTTCCTTCCTGTTTGGTGATTCAGATCGCCGCCGAGGCGCGCTTGAGGATGTCGATATAGCCGTCCGCCTGCCAGGCCGAGCGGCCGATGAACAAGCCGTCGATGTTGGGCTGGCCGACCAGTTCGGCGGCATTTTGCGGATTGACGCTGCCGCCATAAAGCACCGGCGGCACCACCGGCAGCAGGTCGCGTGCGATTTTCTTGATTAGCGCCTGCTGCGTGTCGGCATAGTCCGAACTGGCCGGCACGCCCTTGTCGCCGATCGCCCAGACGGGCTCATAGGCAAACAGGATCGTCGCCGCCTTCGCCGCGCCTTCGAGAAACTGCAGCGCGCCGTGCACCTGCAAGGCCAGCACCGCAGCGGCCTGCCCGCTGTCGCGTTGAGCCAGGGTCTCGCCGACGCAGATGAGTGGCACGAGACCGTGCTTCACCGCCGCCGCAGTCTTCAGACCGACGGCGTTGTCGGTCTCGCCGAAATGCTCGCGCCGTTCGCTGTGGCCGAGCTCGACCATGTCGAGGCCGCAGTCTTTCAGCATGACCGGCGAGATCTCGCCGGTCCAGGCGCCGGCGTCGGCCCAATGCATGTTCTGCGCGCCGACCTTGATGCGCGTCGGCGACAGCGCTTTCTTGACCTCGCGGATCGCCGTGAAGGGCGGGATGACGAAAGGCTGGATGCGCTCGTCGAAACCGGGGACGAACTCCGCCAGCGCCTCGGCGAAAGCCATCGCCTCGGCGAGCGTCTTGTTCATTTTCCAGCTGGTGCCGACCCAATAAACCATACGTGCCCTCCTATTCTGCGATCACTGTCAGCGAAACGCCGGCACCATCCAGCGCGGCGCGCATCTGCGGCTGCGGCTCGCGGCCGGTGAAGACCGTGTCAAAGGCCTTGAGATCTGTCAGGAAGTGCAAGGCAGTGCGGCCGAATTTCCCATGATCGACCAGCAGATATTTGCGCGCTGCTGCGGCCATCATCAGCCGTTTGGTCTGGACCACTTCCTGATCCTGGTGAAAGGCAGAGGCACCATGGATGGCCGATGACGACAGGAACGCGACATCGGCGCGCAATGATTTCAGCGTGTCCTCGGCGAGCAGGCCGAAGAAGCCGTGAAACTTCTTGTTGTATTGGCCGCCGAGCGCAATCAGGTTGATGCCGGCAACGCCCGCCAAATCCTGGATGACGGCCAGATTGTTCGAGATCACCGTCAGCGGACGCAGATCGGCAAGATGCCGAGCAACGCCGCCCGCGGTTGAGCCATCGTCGATGATCACCGTCTGACCCGGTTCGATCATCGTCACGGCAGCGGCGGCGATGCGCTTCTTCTCGTCGCCGGCCAGCCGCTGGCGGTAGCGGAAATCGCTCTCGAAAAGGCTGCTCGGCTGGATCGAGGCGCCGCCGCGCACCTTGCGCAGGAAGCCGCTTTCCTCGAGCTCGTCGAGGTCGCGGTGGACAGTCATCTTTGACACGCCGAAGCGTGAGGCAAGATCGTCGACACTGGCGGTGCCGATGTCCATCAGAAAATCCATGATGCCTTGCCGGCGGCCGTCGCTCTTCATTTCCGCGGCATCCTTGTGCAATCCGGTTCCGAGATATAACAGCAAACGTCGCACAAGCCACCAAATTTTTGTGATAATGTTATATCTCTTTGGGATATCATGACGCTTCTGGTCGCGTCCTGTAACAAGAATTGCTGCCGGCCGAGCGCCCAGCGGTTGCGGTGCCGCGGAAATCCGGCCAGAAGCATCAGGGGCTCGTCGACAACCGAACGGCCCGCAAACACTGGCTCGAAACCGGATACGGGAGACTACTGAGTGGCTCGCATCACACTGAGACAATTGCTCGATCATGCCGCCGAATACGGCTATGGCGTGCCTGCCTTCAACATGAACAATATGGAACAGGGCCTCGCCATCATGGAGGCAGCCGAGGAGACCAAATCGCCGGTTATCCTGCAGGCGAGCCGCGGCGCGCGAGCCTACGCCAATGATGTGGTGCTGGCCAAGCTGATCGACGCGCTGGTCGAAATCCATCCCGATATCCCGGTCTGCATGCATCTCGACCATGGCAACAACGAAGCGACCTGCGTCACCGCGATCCAGCACGGCTTCACTTCGGTGATGATGGACGGATCGCTGAAGGAAGACGGCAAGACGCCGGCCGACTACGCCTATAATTCCGGCATCACCCACCGCGTCGTCGACATGGCGCATTGGGGCGGCGTCTCGGTGGAAGGCGAGATCGGCGTTCTCGGATCGCTGGAGATGGGCGGCGGCGAGCAGGAGGACGGCCATGGCGTCGAGGGCGTCATCAGCCACGACCAGCTGCTGACCGATCCCGTGCAGGCCGAACAGTTCGTGCGCGACACCCGTGTCGATGCGCTGGCAGTCGCCATGGGCACCAGCCACGGCGCCTACAAGTTCAGCCGCAAGCCGGACGGCGCTGTACTGGCCATGAACGTCATCGAGGAAATCCACCGCCGTCTGCCGAGTATGCATCTCGTCATGCACGGCTCGTCCTCGGTGCCGGAGGAGTTGCAGGAGATCATCAACAAATATGGCGGCCAGATGAAGCCGACATGGGGCGTGCCGGTCGAAGAGATCCAGCGCGGCATCAAGCACGGGGTGCGCAAGATCAATATCGATACCGACAACCGCATGGCGCTGACCGGCGCAATCCGCAAGGTGCTGACCGAGAACCCGAGCGAATTCGATCCGCGCAAATATCTGACGCCGGCAATGGCCGCGATGCGGAAGCTGTGCAAGGAGCGCTTCGAGCAATTCGGCACCGCCGGCAACGCACCGAAGATCAAGCCGCTGCCGCTGTCGGAAATGGCCAAGCGCTACAAGTCCGGAAGCCTCGATCCGAAATTTGGCTGACGTATTCCGGCTCTGAGCAGGAGCTGCCTCAGCTCCTGCTCATCCGATCATGCTCGCGGCAAGAGATCGGCCCTGCCGGTCTCGATAAAGGGTGCCCAGTAGTCGACCGACTCGCGGATCATGGCGATGACCTGGTGGTCGACGGGCTCGCGCTCGCGGAACGACAATTCGAGGCAGATCTCGTTGTCGACGCCGCCGCCACGGCGAACCGTCTCCAGCAGCTTTTCCGGCGTGATGCGGCCGTCCTTGTTGTGAGCGGCAATGAACGGCCAGTGACCACCCTTGTTCATCGACGACTGCTTGACGTGGATGATCGGCGATTGCCTGGGAAAGGCTTCGGCCCAGGCATAAGGGTCGGTGTCCGCCGGATTGCTCGAGGTCACGTCGCCATGGTCGATGTCGACCATCATCTTGAACGGGACGGCCATGCCGGCCGCTTCGATCTCGCGCTGCAGTGCCCGGCAGCTTTCGATCGTATGGCCGAATTCGCGGCCGACCGACATCGGCTCCCAGAACAGGTAGGTCAAGCCGGCTGCTTTGGCATGCTCGGCGACCTCGCGCCAGCATTCCAGCGCGATGTCGAAAAGCCGCGCGCGACGTTCAGGATTGTCGTAATCCCGGTGAGTGAAGATCGCGAATTGCGTGCCCATGCCTGCGGCGCCGAGCTCGGCCGAAACTTCTGAAAAGGTCTTGAACCAGTCGACGTAGTAGCGCCGCACGTCGGCATCGGGATGGCCGAAATGATTGAGCCGGCCGTAAGGGCCGGTCATCGCGGAGGTCACGCGCACCCCGGTGCGGTCGAGCGCGGAGCGGAACAGGCGGACGAATTTGGCGATCGTCGCCGCCGGCCAGCCGGGATTGACGAATTCATGGGTGAGTTGGACGTCCCTGATACCGATCTGATAGGCGATCGCGTCGATCAGGTCGTCCGGCTCCGCAAAGCGGTTGACCAGCGGATTGGTGTTGAGCGAAAGCGTAAAGGCCATCAGCCGGCCTTTGCCAGCCGGCTCGAGCACCAGTCCTCGAAGGCGGTTCTTTCCGCGGCGGACAGATGCAGGCCGTGCTTGGTGCGCCTTTCGAGAATATCGGCGGCGGTCTCGGCCCATTCATGCTCGAACAGGTAATTGGCTTCGCGCTCGAAAAAATCCTTGCCGAAGCGCCGGCCCAGTTCGGCGAGCGAGGTGGCCGCGCCGACCAGATCGCGCGTCCTTGTGCCGAAGAGCCTGCCGTAATGCTTGACCAGCGATGCCGGCATCCAGGGAAATTCATGGCCGAGGTCGCCGAGGAACTGCTCGAAATCGGCATTGGCGATATCGCCGCCCGGCAGGTGCCCTTTCGAGGTCCACGGCTTGCCCATTTTCGGAAAGAACGGGGCGATACGGTCGAGCGCGTGCTCGGCCAATTTGCGGAAGGTGGTGATCTTGCCGCCGAAGACCGAAAGCAGCGGCGCCTGCCCAGCCGGTGCGTCGAGTTCGAATATGTAATCGCGGGTCACCGCGCTCGGATTGTCGGCATTGTCGTCATAGAGCGGCCTGACGCCGGAAAACGAGTAGACGACGTCGCTTCGTGCGAGCTGGCGCTTGAAGTAGCGATTGACTGCCTTGATCAGGTAATCGATCTCGCTCGCATCGGCGGTCACGTCCTCCGGCCGCCCTTCATAGGGAATGTCAGTGGTGCCGATCAGCGCCAGATCGTCCTGATAGGGATTGATGAAGATCACCCGCTTGTCGCTGTTCTGAACGAGATAGGCCTGCCGCCCTTCCCAGAATTTCGGCACAACGATGTGGCTGCCCTTGACCAGGCGCACGTTGCGCCTGGAATTCTGGCCGCCGACGCGGTTGATGACGTCGTTGACCCAGGGTCCGGCGGCGTTGATCAGCGCCCGTGCCCGGACTGTGGTCCTGACGCCGGTTCGACCGTCGCGCATCTCCACCGACCACAGGCCGTTTTCGCGGCGGGCAGCGGTGCAGGCAGTGCGGGTGAATATCCTGGCCCCACGCTCCGCGGCGTCGAGCGCATTGATGACGACCAGGCGGGCGTCGTCGACCCAGCAGTCGGAATATTCGAAGCCGCGCTTGAAGCTGTCCTTGATCGGCGCGCCTTCTGGCGCGGTGCGCAGGTCGAGCGTGCGGGTGGCCGGCAGTCGCTTGCGGCCGCCAAGATGGTCGTAGAGGAACAGGCCGAGCCGCACCAGCCAGGCCGGCCGATCATCGGGGCTGTGTGGCAGCACGAAGCGCATCGGCCAGATGATGTGCGGCGCGGATTCGAGCAGCACCTCGCGCTCGATCAGCGCCTCCCGCACCAGGCGGAACTCGTAATATTCGAGATAGCGCAAACCGCCATGAACGAGCTTTCCCGATCGCGAACTGGTGCCCTCGGCAAGATCGTCCTTTTCGCAAAGAATGACCGACAGACCCCGGCCCGCCGCATCGCGCGCGATTCCGGCGCCATTGACACCGCCGCCGATGACGAAGAGGTCGACGATTTCGGTTTCACCGTTCATCTCGCTCTATGCCCTGTCGTCAGCATGGATTGACCGGAGGCAGCCCGGCGATGTAGCGGCGCACTTCCTCGGCCGCCTGCTCGGCCGCGTAGGTCACGGTGCGTACCGACGCGCCGGCGATATGCGGCGTCAGCGTCACGTTCGGCAGTTGCAACAGCGGCCAGTCGGCAGGCACCGGCTCGATGGCGAACGTCTCCAGCATAGCGCTGCCGATCTGCCCCGAGACGAGCGCATCGTAGAGCGCATCGTAGTCGACCAGCGGTCCGCGCGCGGTATTGACGAAGATTACGCCGGGTTTCATCCGGGCGATGGCGTTCTTGCCGATCAGGCCGCGCGTCTCCTCGGTGACCCGGGAATGCAGCGTGACCACATCGGAGCGCGACAGCAGATCGTCCAGCGCAACCAGTTCGACGCCGGCATTGCGGTCCTCGGCGCTCAATTGCACATAGGGATCGCAAACCAAGATGCGGCAGCCGAAGGCGCGCAGCAGGCGAACCAGCCTGGTGCCGATATTGCCGTAGCCGATGACGCCGACGGTCATTTCGTTGAGCTCGCGGCCGGTGCGATCGGCGCGGTAGAGATCGCCGCGCCATTCGCCCTTGCGCAAGGCTTCGTGACCGACGCGGATCAGCCGCGTTTCAGCGAGAATGGCGCCGATGGTGAACTCGGCCACGGCGCTGGCGTTGCGGCCGGGCACATTGACCACGGTGATGCCGTGGGCCTTGGCGGCGGCCATGTCGATGTTGATCGGTCCGCCGCGCGAGACCGCAACCAGCTTGAGCGTGGGCAGGCGCTGCATCATGCTTTCGGAGAGCGGCGCAAGCTGGGTGACGAAGATTTCGGCGTCGCCGATGAAATCCACCACCTCGTCGGGATCGCCGAAATACTCCTTGACCTTGTCCAGACCAAGCGCGGCATTGCCGAATTGCATCGGCTCGTCGGGCCAAGCGGTCTCAATGCTGCGGATGTCGAGATTGTCGCCGCAGGCCGCCTCGATTTTCTCGCGAAACACTTCCGGAAGCATGAAGCGGTCGCCGATGATCGCAATTTTCTTGGGCATGCTCTTCTCAATTCACGTCGGTTTGCCTGGACGCGGCCATCGAGCGCCAGACCGGCCGCAGCGCCTCATGCGCCAATGTGTAGGACGGAGCCATCGCCTCATAGGCAGCGGCAAGTTTCCGATCGCTGGGTTCGGCCGTACGGAGCAAAGGCGTGACCCATTCGCTGACGCAATCGTCCATCGATGCGTATTGGCCGACGCAGACCGCAGCAATCATTGCGGCGCCCGCAGCACCGGCCTCCTCGCGCTCGCTGGTGCGAATGTCGGCGCCGACCGCAGCACCCAGGATCTTGCGCAGAGCCGGGCTCCTGGCCGCTCCGCCGGTCAGGCGGATTTCCTTGGGCAGGGGGCCCATGGCGGCGTAGCAATCGCGTGCCGCGAAAGCCAGCCCCTCGAACACCGCGCGGACTATGTCGGCATAGCCGTGCCTGGACGAAATGCCGATGAAGCCGGCCCTGGCATTGGCATCGACGAACGGCCCGCGCTCGCCGGCCTCCGAGACATAGGGCTGGTAGAGCAGCGAGCCTGGCTCGGACGACGATATCCACTGGTCGACCAGCGCGATCATCTCACCATTGGTCCGCGTAATACCTTGCGAGGCGAGAATGCCGGAGGCGAGGCCAAGGACCCAGTCGATATTGAGCGTTGCCGCCATGTTCGACTGCATCTGCGCAAAGACGCCGGGTGCCGGCATCGTCATCGTGTAGCCGGTTGCAGCCTCGTTGAGCAGAACCTCGTCCGGCGTTTCGGCAAGCCGCATATGCATTCCGGTGGAGCCGATGATCGAGCATCCCGGCTTGCGTTCGCGATCGAACAGGCCGGCGCCGAGCGCCGTGCAGGCGACATCGACATAGGCCAGAACGACCGGTGTGCCGGCGAGCAGGCCGGTCGCATCGGCTGCTGCCGCCGACAGCGAGGTGCTTTGCCTGGTGCCATCGACGATGGGCGGCAACAGATGCCGGAGATCGGTGACGCCGAGTACCTCGAGCACATCATCGCAATAGCCGCGCGTGCGGAAGTCGCCGAAGGTGAAGGTGCCCTCGGACGGGTCGGTGGCGCGGTGGCCGGTCAACTTGAAATAGAGCCAGTCCTTGCAGTGGAACGCCGTCGCTGCATTGGCAAGCATCGCGGGCATGTGGCGCTTCATGAACGCGAACTGCGATCCCTGCTGGCAGGCAGCGAGCCCGCTGCCGGTCTTTTCGAAGCGCAGCCGGTCCTCCGGCCGCGCGCGGATCTCCTCGACGACCGCGGCAGCGCGCGCGTCGAGCCACAGCCAGCCCTTGGCAACCGGCTCGCCATCCTTGTCGATCAGCCAGGTACCGTCGCCCTGCCCGGTCACGGCGATGGCAATGGTCCGGCTGGCGAGATCCGGCACCTTGTCGGCAAGCTCGCACAAGGTCGTCGCGGTATCGGCCCAGGTGCGTGTCAGGTCCTGCTCGGCGCCGCCGCCCGGCAGTGTCTCGTATTTATTGGGCAGCGCGGCGGACGCGATCTGCCTGCCCGCCGTGTCAAAGGCGACGGATTTTATGACAGACGTGCCGGCGTCGATGCCGATCAGCACATCCTGCATCAAGCCAGCTCCGTGCCGTGCGAAATGGCATTGCCGCTCGCCTGATCGAAGACGTGAAGGTTTTTCGGATCGATGCTGATCTTGATCGGCGCGCCAAGCTCCAAGCGGGTTCGGTCATGTTCGACCAGGACCAGCGAACCGCCGGCGAAATCGGCGGCGATATGGGTCTGGTCGCCGAGCCATTGATTGGCCGAAACCGTCGCCGGCACACCATCCTTCGAGCGGCGGACCGCATAGGGCCTGACGCCGATGACGACGCGCTGCCGGTTGAGCAATTCGTCGCGAACCGGGCCGCTGAACGCATCCTTGTCGTAGTCGAGCGAAAGCCCGTCGGGCAGCTTGAGACTGATCTTGCCGGCGGCCGTGCCGACATAGGCCTCGAAGACATTCATCGGCGGCTCGCCAACGAAGGTGCCGGTGAACAGGTTTGCCGGCCGCTCCTTGAGCCTGTCAGGCGTATCGAACTGCTGCAGCACGCCGCCCTCCATGACGGCAATGCGGTCGGCAAGCGCGTTGGCCTCGGTCTGGTCGTGGGTGACCAGGATCGCGGTCAGGCCGCGCTCCTTGATGAAATGCTTGATGCGGCCGCGCAGCACGGCGCGAAGCTGCGGCTCGAGCTGGCCCATCGGCTCGTCCAGCAGATGCAGGTCGGCCTCGCGGATCAGCGCCCGGCCAAGGCTGGCGCGCTGCTGCTGGCCGCCGGAGATCGAGCTCGGATAGCGCTCGAGAATGTCCTCGATCTCGAGCAGCTTGGCGATGTTGGCAACCTTTGCATCGACTGCACTCTTCGCCAGCCTGGCGGCCTTGAGGGCGAAGGCCATGTTCTCGCGCACGGTCAGCGGCGGGTAGAGCGAATAGCCCTCGAAGGCCATTGCGACGTTGCGCCTGACCGGCGGCAGCATGTGCACTTTGCGGCCGGCAACCGCGATGGCGCCGCGCGAGACCTCTTCGAAGCCTGCGATCATGCGCAATGTCGAGGTCTTGCCGCAGCCGGAGGAGCCGAGCAGCGCCACGATCTCGCCCTTGACGATTTCCATCGTCAGGTTCTTGACGGCGTGTACGCCACGGTCAATCGGACCGTAGAACTTGTCGACGCCCGAAATGGTGATTGCGGTCGGGCTCATGCCGCTTCTCCGCTGCGCAAATTGACGACGTTTTTCGAGCCGATGCGCTCGCCGCTTGTGCGATCGAACAAAAGGGCGCTTTTACTGTCGACGGCAATGTAGACCTTGCCCTCGGATTGGCCCGGTGTCCCGGAAGGACGCGAAACCAGGATTTCACGGCCGCGCACGGTGCGCACCAGCGTGACGATCTTCTCGTTGAGCGGCGTCTCAGCCTCGACCGTCACCGGGATGGCGCCGAGCGTGCGTTCATCGACAAACGCCAGCGCCTCCGGCCGCAAACCGATCACGCAGTCGCGGCCGACCGCCGTCTCATGAGCGCCGGCAAGATGGACCTGGACGTTGGACAGGCCGACATAGATGCCCTTGGCGTCCCGCGCCGGCTTGACGTCCAGAAGGTTGATGGTCGGGTCGCCGAACAGCCGGGCAATCTCGACATTGGCCGGCTCGCGATAGATCTGCTCGGGCGTGCCGAGCTGTTTGACGACGCCCTGCGACATCACCGCGATGCGGTCGCCGAGCGCCATCGCTTCCTTGTAGTCCTGGGTGACGTAGATGACGGTCGCGCCACGATCCGCCAGCAGTCTTGGCAGTTCCAGCCGCATTTCGAAGCGCAATTTGGCATCGACGTTGCGCAAGGGATCATCGAGCAGCAGCACCGGCGGCGAGCCGACCAGGGCGCGGGCAAGCGCGGTGCGTTGCTTCTGGCCATTGGACAGCGCCCGCGGCTTGTGGCTGAGCACATGGCCGATTTTCAACAGCTTGGCGACGCTCTCGACGCCGGTCTTTATCGTGCCTTGCGATGAGTGCTTCGCCTGCAGCGGCGTCGCAATGTTATCGAACGCCGTCATATGCGGGAACAGCGCGAAGTTCTGAAATGCCATGCCGACGCCGCGGAACTCGGCGTCGAGATCGGTCATGTCCTCGCCGCCGATGAGTATCTTTCCCTCGTCGGGGTCGATGACGCCGGCCACCAGCCGCAGCAGAACGGTCTTGCCGGCGCCGGACGGCCCGAACAGGACCAGCGTTTCGCCGTCGGCGACGGTCAGCGACAGATTGTCGAGAACAGTCTGGCTTTTATAGCGCTTGACGATGTTTCGCAGTTCGAGGCTTGCCATCGGACTATCCTTTCACTGCGCCAAGCGACAGGCCTTCGACGAGATAGCGTTGCGCATAGAGCGCGAGCGCCAGCGTTGGCGTGATCGACAGCACGATCGCCGCCGAGATCTGGCCATACTGGATGCCCGAGGAGGTGATGAAGGCGAGCGCGCCGACCGTCACCGGCTGCTTGTCGGCCGAGGCGAGCACCAGCGCAAAAACGAAATTGTTCCAGGCAAAGATGAAGGCGAGCAGACCGGCAGCGGCAATGCCTGGGCCGGCGAGCGGCAGCGCGATCTTGCGGAAGGTGGCAAACCAGGAATGTCCGGCAATGCGGTAGGCGTATTCGATGTCGGCGGGAATGTCCTCGAAATAGCCGCGCACGATCCACAGGATCAACGGCAGGCAGATCAGCTGATAGACCCAGATCAGCCCGATATAGGTGTTGGCCAGCCCGAGCTTCTGGAAATAGAGGGTGAGCGGCAGGAGCACCAGCAGCGCCGGCGCGAACCGGAACGACAGCAGCGTAAAGGCAATGTCCTCCGAGCCGCGGAATTTGTGCCGCGCAAAGGCGTAGGCCGCCGGAACGCCGAGCAGCAACGCGACGGCAACCGACGTGACCGACAGGAAGACGGAATTCCAGAGGTTGCGCATGAAGGCGATGTCGAGCGTGCCGGCCGCCGTCATCAGCTTGCCGGTGATCAAGGCAGTGTAGTTGGCGAGCGTCGGCTCGAAGACAAGCTGCGGCGGAATCCGCAGGATTGTCTCGTTGGTCTGGAACGACATCATCAGGATCCAGACGATCGGGAACATGAAGAAGATCACGACCAGCGCCAGGGCAATGCCGCGCAGGATGCGTTCGAGAAGCGAGGTGTGTTCCACGCCAGCCTCCTATGCCTGGCCGCGGGCGCGTTCGCGCAGCCGCAGCCAGTTCTTGATGAAAATGTTCGAGAGGAAATAGGTGATCGCCCACAGGATGATCATCAGTGCCGCCGAGCGGCCGACATTGGTCGACTGGAAGAAATTGAGATAGGCCTCGACCTGGAACACGGTCAGCGTGTCGCCCGGACCGCCCTGCGTCATGGCGTAGATGATGTCGAACTGCTGGATGGAATCAAGCAGGCGGAACAGGGTCGCCGTCAGGATGTAGGGGGTCAGCATCGGCAGTGTGATGCGGAAGAAGACGAAGCTGCGTGGCACGCCGTCGAGTGCTGCCGCCTCGAAGGGCTGCGTCGGCAGGCTGCGCAGGCCTGCAAGCAGCAGGATCATGATGAAGGGGGTGTAGACCCAAATGTCGACGAGCACGACGGTGAGCAGCGCCGTCGACGGAGACGAGGCCCAGCGGAAATCCTGCAACCCGATCAGGCTGGCGAGATAGCTGAGCACGCCGAAACCGGGATTGGTCATCAGCTTCCACATCAGCGCGGCGAGCGCCGGCGCCGTCATCAGCGGCATCAGCAGCATGATCGAGATGAAGTTGTTCAGCGTCGAGCGCTTTTGCAGCAGCATGGCGATGCCGAGACCGAGAAGCAGTTCAAGCACAACGGTGATGCCGGCGTAGAGCAGCGAGATCTCCAGGGTGTTCCAGAACTTCGGGTCGGTGAAGAAGGAGATATAGTTGTCGCCCCAGTTGAACTGCCGCGCCCAGGGTTGGCTCAACCGGTAGCGCTGGAATGAATAGACCACCGACGTCAGGAACGGGATCAGGATGCCGATGCAGACCAGCAGAGCCGGCAGGCTGAGGAGATAGGGCAGCACCCGCTTGCTGATCCTGAAGCCCGACGGCCTGTTTCTTTGTATTGTCGCCGCAGTCATCGGCTGCTCCGTCATCCTGTTGCTTCGCCGTCCCGGCCGCCCAAGGGAGCAAGGCGGCCGGTCGGGCGAGCAGGCGGCACCTTTCGGGACCGCGTCGCAAACGTATCACATCTCAAAGGCTGGCCCGCGGACGGGCCAGCCTTGGCCGCGGCTTAGCCGAGCCCGGCTTCCTTGAGCTGGCTGTTGATGCTCTCGGCCAGCTTGTCGAGGCCCTCGTCGACCGGCACTTCCTTGGCCACCATCTTCTGCAGCGTCGCCGCCCATTCGGTGGTGAGATCAAAGAACAGCGGCTGCGGGGTGAACTTGATGCTGGCGCCCGGCGCCGAGACGTCGAACATCTCGACATAACCCGGATAGCTCTTGTTCAGCTTCTCGCGGAACATCTCGTCGTTCCAGACCGACTGACGAACCGGATTGACGAAGTCCATCTTGGTCGCACCGAACAATGCATGCTCGGGTCCGGATGCCCATTGCATGAAGTACCAGGTGGCGTCCTTGTCCTTGGAGAAGTTGGACATCGACAGCGACCAGATCCAGATATTGGGCGTCGGCGCCTTGGCGGCAGGATTGGCCTTGAATGCCGAAAAGGCGAGCTTGCCGGCCATCTTGTTGTCGCCGCCATTCATGAAGTAGCCAAGGATGTCGGCGTCGTAAATCATCGCCGAAGCACCTGCACCGAGATCGGTGCCGACCTGGTACCAGGTGTAGGTCGACCAGTCCTTCGGGCCGCTCTCCTGGATCATCTGGACCCACTGCTTGTGGAAAGCCTTGGATTCGGCGGTGTTCATCGCGGCCGACAGCTTGCCGTCAGCCGAGACGTTCAGGTCCTTCTGGTCGAAATTGGCGTAGGCCGACAGGAAGCCCGGGTGGATCGTTGCCCAGGAGCGCGAGCCGCGCACGCCGATGCCGTAGACGCCACCGCCGACGTCCTTGGTGAGCTTCGCCGCCGTAGCGACCATCTCATCCATATTGCCGGGAACGCTGACGCCGACCTTGTCGAACATGCCCTTGTTGTAGGTGATGTTGTTCTGTTCGAAGCCCCACGGAATGCACCATTGCTTGGCGTCTTCCGAACCGAGCGCGCCGCCCGGCTGGCCGTTCCAGGCGCAGGAATTCTTGACGCCCGGCAGGAAGTCGTCCCAGGCATATTTCGGGTTGGTCTTGGCCGGATCCTTGATCCATTCGTTGAGGTCGGTGATCCAGCCGGCCGGGCCGTAGGTCCAGGTCATGTAGGCGCCGGTCATGAAGGCATCGTATTCGGGCGAGCTGGCCGACAGCGCGGCGGTAACCTTGTCGAAATAGACGTCTTCGGGGAACACGTCATAGACGACTTCCATGCCGGTCAGCTTCTTGAAATTGTCGAGGTTGGCGATCATCGCATCGGCGTAAGGATGCTTGTTGAGCAACAGCTTGATGGTTTTGCCCTTATGCGCCTGCCAGTCGAAATCAGCCGCCAGGGCGCGGGTCTGCCCGAAATTGAGCAGTGTGCCGGCGGTGCTGGCGGCAAGGCCCATTGCACCGAGGCCCTTGATCAGCCCACGGCGGTCGACTTGTCCACGCAGGAATGCGTCGATGAGGTCTTTCTCTTTCTCATGCATTTCTCTTCTCCTCCACAGGGTAGTTTCAACGAAATGGTTGCCGGCTACCCGACCGGCGTCTGTTCCACGAGCGATCGCGCCGTCCGCTCGTCGGTTATCAAGCCTTTGAGATAACGGCCCTCCAGCACTGACTTGATGGCGCGAACCTTCACCTTGCCGCCGGCGACGGCGACAATCCTGCGGTTGCTGATGTCTTCGCGCGCCAGTGCCAGCGCCCGGTCGGAAAGCGTCGTCGCAACGGCCTTTCCGGCATCGTCGAAGAAATGGCCGAGCAGTTCGCCGACACCGCCGTTGCGGCGGATCTCCTCCATCTCGCCCTTCTCGATCATGCCGGTGGCGACAAGCGAGGCCTCACGTTCGGCGGTGCCGATGCCGGCGATGAGCAAGTCGGCGGACTTGGCGAGGTCGAAGACATCGCTGACGCCTTTCTGCCCGAGCAATACTGTTCGATCCTCGACCGTGTTGGCGAACATCGGTACGGGCATCACATAGGCCTCCGCGCCGGTGCGTTCGGCGACACGGTGGATGACGTCATGCGGATTGGCGGAGAACTTGCGCGTCAGGCCGCCAAGCAGCGAAACGAAACGGATCCTGCCCGCCGATATGCGCGGCAGATATTCGACGCAGGCGGCAAGCGTGCGGCCGTGGCCGACGCCGATCAGCGCCTCTTCGCCGCGTTCGATCTCGCGCTTGAGAAACTGCGCGCCGGCAATGCCGAGCGCCTTGAGCGGCAGGTCTTCGGCATCGAAGTCCGGAACCACCTCGCAGTAGTCGAGGCCGTAGCGGCCGGACAACTCATCCTCAAGCTCCACGCATTCTGAGACTTCGCCGTCGATGTAGACTTTGACCAGGCCTTCCTGATTGGCCTTGGTGATCAGGCGATGCGCCTTGAGACTGGTCAGGCCGAGCCGCTTGGCGACCTCCGACTGGGTCAGGCCGCCGGCATAGTGAAGCCAGGCGGCACGGGCGGCCATCCCGGTCTCATCGTCGCGCAGCAGGCCGTTGCCAAAACCAACCATTTCCGCCCTTTGATATTTTTATCAGTTGCTGCAAAATTTTTCACAAGGCGTCGCCCGAGTCAAGCAACCGCTGCGTTTAAATCTCCGGCCAGGAGCTTGCCGGCCGGGGCCGAATTGGGCCGCGCTAACCAACGGGCAAGAAATAACACCGACCATGCGCATTTAAAACGTTTGCAATTTGGATTGGACGCATTACAAACGTTTCAAACTTCGTTCGGGAGAAACGATGCCGGCCCGCGTTACCACCCTCAAGGAACTTGCTGCGCAGCTCGGCCTGTCGATTACCACCGTTTCGCGCGCCCTTGCCGGCCACGTGCAGATCGCCTTGAAAACGCGCCAACGTGTCGCCGAGGCTGCGCATCAGGCCGGCTATGTGCCGAACACCGCAGCCCGCACGCTGGTCTCCGGCCGCAGCGGCTTTGTCGGCATGGTGCTTCCGATCCGCGGCCCCAATCTGGTCGACTCCTTCCTCGGTGAATTCGTCACAGGGCTCGGCGAAGGGCTGGTTTCGCACGGCTCCGACCTGATCCTGGCCGCAGCGGCGCAGGGCCAGTCGGAACTTTCCGTGCTTCGCCATGTCGTCGAATCGGGCCGCGCCGACGGGGTCGTCGTCACCCGCATCGCCGAGGTCGACGAGCGGCTTGCCTATCTGCGCCAGCGCAATTTCCCGTTCGTCGCGCATGGCCGGCTGCTCGACGGCGACTTTGCCTACCATTGGCTCGATACCGATGGCGCGCATGCTTTCGGCGAGGCCTTCGACATGCTCTACGATCTCGGACACCGCCATTTCGGCCTGGTGACGATTTCGGAGCCGATGACATTTCGCCATCTCAGGCAGGACGGGCTCGCCGCCGCGATCGCCCGCCGGGGCGATCCGTCCGTCAGTCTCGATGTGGCGACGGCGCCGCGTTTCGATCGCGGTGCCCGCATCCAGGCAATCAACCGGCTTCTGCACGCCACCGAGCGGCCGACGGCGATTGTCGCACTGTTCGACGAGCTGGCGCTGACTGTGATGGAAGAGGCGGGGCGCGCCGGACTTGCCATTCCTCGCGACCTTTCGGTGATCGGCTTCGACAACATAGCCGCTTCCGCCTATGCGCCGCCGGGGCTGACCACTTTCGACGCCTCGATCCGCCAGTGCGCGCGCGAGATCGGCGAGATGCTGCTGACCGTCATCGGCGACAGGCCGGACGCGCCACTGACGCGGCTGGTCCGGCCGACACTTGTCTCGCGGGCAAGCCATGGCCCGGCACCCACAGGACGGAACTGACGCCTTAGCGGCGCACAACCAGGGAGGAAGACGACGATGAATGCGTTGAGGACATTGGCAAGTGCGGTGCTGGCGTTGTCGCTTGCTGCCGGCGCAGCACAAGCCCAGCAGGTGTTGTTCTGGTCGACACAGGCGCGACCAGTGGAAGAGACACAGAAGATGCGCAGCGAAGTGCTGAAGGGGTTTGACGGCCAGGTCGACTATCAGGTCGCCGAGGACGGGCCCTGGCTCACCCGCCTTCAGGCCGAACTGCAGGCCGGCGCCGGCACCATAGGCGTGCTCGGCGGCCTGCACGGAGACTTCTCCACCGTCGGCGCGAACCTTGTCGATCTCTCTGGCATCGATCTCGGTGGCGTCACGGTCAACGAGACCTACAAGAAGCTCGGCATGCTCGGCACCGGCGAGCAGAAGTACCTGCCATGGATGCAGGCCACCTTTCTGATGGCGGCCAACAAACAGGCGCTGCAATATCTGCCGGCCGGCACCGATCTCAACACCATCACTTATGACCAACTGATCGAGTGGGCGAAAAACATCGCTGAAAAGACCGGTTCGCCCAAATTCGGTTTTCCGGCCGGCCCGAAAGGGCTGAAGCACCGTTTCTTCGAGGGTTTTCTCCTTCCATCGTATACCGGCTCAATGGTGACGAAGTTCCGCTCGGCGGAGGCCGAGACGGCGTGGAATAAGCTCAAGGACTTGTGGCAATACACCAACCCGAATTCGACCAACTATGCCTTCATGCAGGAGCCGCTGCTGACCGGCGAAGTCTGGGTGGCATTCGATCACGTGGCGCGCCTCGCCGACGCCTTCAACCAGAAACCCGACGAGTTTGTCGCCTTCCCGGCGCCGGCTGGCCCGGCAGGCCGCGGCTACATGCCGGTGGTGGCCGGTGTCGCTATCCCGAAGACCTCGCCTGACATGGACAAGGCCAAGGCGCTGGTCGCCTATATGCTGAAACCGGAAACCCAGATCGCGACGCTGAAGGCGACAAACTTCTTCCCGATCGTCGACGTCAAGCTGCCCGACGACATGCCGGCCTCGGTGAAGGCCTTCAGCCCAGTGATCGCCACCATGACCGGAGCTCCCGATGCGTTGCCGGCGCTGCTGCCGATGGGACTTGGCGGCCTCGGCGGCAAGTTCAATCAGATCTACACCGACAGCTTCGAGCGCATCGTGCTCGGCGGCGAGGATGTGCACGGCGTGCTCGACGAACAGGCGACGGCGCTGAAAGCGATCATCGAACAGGCGAAGGCGCCGTGCTGGGCGCCCGACAAGCCCTCGCAAGGCGCCTGCCCGGTCGATTAAGAATCCTCCCGGGCGTCCGGATTTCCAGCGCGCCGGGCGCCCACCCCTTTTGAAGCTTCGAATAGAGAGCGCTCCATGCACAGCAAGGCCCTGCCCTATCTGCTGCTGACACCGGCGACGCTGTTCCTCTGCGTCTTCTTCCTCTACCCGTTCGTGTTGGTCGCCTTCGAGGCGTTCACCCGCGACGGCGGCTTTACGCTCGACAATTTCCGCACCATGGCGGGCAGCTGGAAGTTTCCGGTCACTGTCCGCAACACGCTACTGCTGAGCGTCGTCGTCGTGCCGATTCAGCTGGTTATGGCACTGCTGATGGCAACCGCGGTGTCGCGGCTCGAAACGGGACGCAGCGCCGCGCTTTATATCTTCGCCATTCCGCTCGGCATCTCCGATCTGGCCGCCGGGCTGATCTGGCTCGCCATCTTCGACCCGTCCGGCTTCCTGAACACCTTGCTCTCCAATCTCGGCGTCATCGACAGCCCGGTCATGTTCCTCGGCTACCAGAGCAAGCTGACGATCTTCATCGCCGTGGCGCTGGCCGAGATCTGGCGCGCGACCGCCATCATGATGGTCATTCTGGTCGCCGGCATGGGGCTGATCCCCCGGGAATACTACGAGGCGGCGGAGGTTTTTGGCGCTAGCCCGTGGAAGCGCTTCATCAAGATCACGCTGCCTCTGCTGCGCCCAAGCCTGCAGACGGCGATCATCCTGCGCGTCATCCTTGCCTTTGAGGTCTTTGCCGTGGTTGCAGCACTCGGCGGCACCAATCTGCCGGTGCTGATGGGCGAGACCTACAATTGGCAGTTCACGCTGCAGGACCACAATGTCGCCGCCGCCATGGCGCTGTTCATGCTCGCCATCTCGATCGGTTTCACACTGTTCTTCCTGCGTGTGCTGCGTGTGCCGAAGGAGGCGCGGATATGAGCACCGTCGCGGAGCTGTCGATCGCCGCGCCTGCGGCCCGCAAAGCCGGCAACTGGCTGCTGGTCGCAACGGTCATCCTGCTTTGCGTCTGGGTGCTGCTGCCGATCTATCTGCTGATCGTCAACGCGCTGTCGTCGCCGGAAGAGGTGACCGCCTTTCCCAAGCGCTTCTTCCCGTCATTCGATTTCGGCAGCCTTTCTTTCTTCATCAATTTCGCCGGCGTCGCCAAGGCGCTGTGGAACTCCGTTCTCGTCGCCACGCTGACGATGCTCCTCTCGATCGGCTTCGGCGCACCCGCGGGCTACGCACTGTCGCGCTTCGATTTCCCAGGCAAGGAAACGTTCCGTTTCCTCGTGCTGATGACCCGCGCCTTCCCGCTGCCGCTGCTGGCGCTGCCGCTGGCGGTGATGTTCATCCGCACCGGCCTCGACGACACCGCGATCGGGCTGGCGCTGGTCCACACCACGCTGGCGCTGCCGTTTGCGGTGCTGATCACCTTCTCGCTGTTCTCCGGCATTCCCGTCGAGTTGGAGGAGGCGGCCTGGACGCTCGGCTGCACGAGATTGCAGGCATTCCGAAAAGTCATTCTGCCGCTGGCGCTGCCGGGCATCGCGGCGTCCGCGGTGTTTGCCTTCACCATCTCCTGGAACGAGGTGTTTGCCGCCGCCGTGCTCACCATCGAGAACCGGACGCTGACCGCCTTCCTGCTGCAGAGCCTTGGCGAATCGCCGCTCTACCTCAAATTCACCGGCGGTGCTGCCTTGGTTATCCCGGCACTGATCTTCATTTTTGCCGTCCGCAAATATCTGTTCGCCATGTGGGGGATCGCCAATCGATGACGCGCACAAAAGAGAACGCCGATGGCTGAGATCGTCATCAAGCAGGTGGCAAAACGTTTCGGCGGCTTCACCGCGCTGCATTCGATCGACCTGACCATCGCCGACCAGGAATTCATGGTGCTGCTCGGCGCCTCGGGTTGCGGCAAGACCACGCTGCTGAGGATCGTCGCCGGGCTGGAAACGCCAAGCCAGGGCGAGGTCTGGATCGGCGGCCGTCGCGTCGACCATCTGCCGCCGCGCGAACGCGGCATCGCTATGGTGTTCCAGAATTACGCCGTGTTTCCGCACCTGACGGTATTCGAGAATATCGCCTTCGGCCTGCGCATGAAGAAGCTGCCGCAGCAGGAGGTCGACGGGCGCGTCAACCGCACCGCCGAGCTAATGCATATCGAACAGCTTTTGAAGCGCTATTCGGGCCAGCTTTCCGGCGGTCAGCGCCAACGCGTGGCTGTGGCCCGCGCCCTGGCGATGGAGCCTGACGTGATCTTGATGGACGAGCCGCTGTCCAACCTGGACGCGCTGCTGCGGCTCGAAATGCGCGCCGAGCTCAAAGGTGTGCTCGCGGCGTCCAAGACCACCACCATCTACGTTACCCACGACCAGGTCGAGGCGATGAGCCTTGCCGACCGCATCGCCGTCATGCATCAGGGCCGTATCGTCCAGGCCGCCTCGCCGGTAGAGGTCTACCGCAATCCGGCGGCCCGCTTCGTCGGCTCCTTCATCGGCAACCCGCCGATGAATTTCATCCCGGCGACGAAGACGGCCGACGGCAGTTGGACCGTCGCCGGGCTGACGCTGCCCGGCCCCAAATCGGACAAGCAGACGATAGAATTCGCCATTCGCCCCGAGGATGTGGACGCCGGCAACGAAGGTATTAACGCCACCGTGCGCGTTGTCGAGCCGCTCGGACCGCACACGCTAGTCACCTGCGACGTCGAGGGCGGCCTGTTCCGCGCCATCCTCGAATCGAATGCCACGGTCGCCGTCGGCGATCACTTGCGGCTTTCGCCCAAACCCGATCGCATCCGCTGGTTCGATCCCGAAACCACCAACGCCCTTTGATCCCCTTCGATTCTGAAAGTACGAACGCGCCGATGATATCTCTTGCTGTCGACGAAACCATCGCCCGCGCCGTCGAGGTGCTCAGGGAAAATGACCAAGGCACCTACACCATACCGACCAAGGGCCTCTACCCGTTTCAGTGGAACTGGGATTCCTGCCTGACCGCGCTCGGCCTTGCCCACTATGACGAGGCGCGCGCCTGGACCGAGATCGACACGCTGTTCGCCCACCAATGGCCAGACGGCATGGTGCCGCACATCGTCTTCCATGTCTGGAGCGACGGCTATTTCCCCGGGCCGGAGGTCTGGCGAACCAATCGCCCGACTGCCACCTCCGGCATCACCCAGCCGGCGGTCGCCGGCTTTGCCGTGCGCCGCTTGTTCGACCAGGCCAAGGACAAGACCCTGGCGGCCGAGCGCGCCCGCGCGCTGCTGCCGAAAATCGACGCCTGGCACCGCTGGTTCTACGAAAATCGCGACCCGGACGGCGAAGGGCTGGTCGCCATAATCCACCCATGGGAGTCCGGCCGCGACAACTCGATCGACTGGGACGAGGCGTTCGAGCGCGTGCCGACCGAAGGCGTCGAGCCCTACACCCGCCGCGACATCCTGCACGCCGATCCGGCGCATCGTCCAACCAAGGCACAGTATGACCGCTATGTCTGGCTGTTGCAGCATTTCCGCGGGCTTGGCTGGGATAATGCCCGGCTGCACGATGCCTCGCCATTCCAGGTCGTCGATCCCGGCTTCAACGCCATCCTGATCCGTTCCGCCGCCGACCTTGCCGATCTCGCCGAGGCACTTGGCGAAACCGAAATCGCAGAAGCCAATCGCGCCCGTGCCGAAAAGGGGCTTTCGGCAATGGAACGGCTGTGGAGCGACGCGCATGGCCAGTACATTTGTTTCGACCGAGTGGCCGGAAAGCATGTTGACAGCGCGTCGGTCGGCGGCATTCTGTCGGTATTTTCGGCCATCCCGGAAAGCCGGGCAGCGACCATCGCTGCAACGATCGAGCGCATCGCCGGCAAAGCGCGTTACATCGTCCCGTCGCATGATCCTGAGGATGGGCGCTTCGACCCAAAGCGCTACTGGCGCGGCCCGGTCTGGCTGGTGGTCAACTACATGATCGCCGACGGCCTTGCCGCCGCCGGCCACAGCCAAATCGCACAACGCATCACGCAATCCAGTCTCGAGCTGATCGCCGAGAGCGGTTTTGCCGAATATTACGATCCCCTCAGCGGCGAGCCGCTCGGCGGCAATCGCTTCACCTGGACCGCGGCAATGGTGATCGAGTTTTTGAAAGGCTGAGCGCCGGCCGCGATTGGCAGTCCCGCAAGGTTTGACAAATAGCAGTCCGTGTCTATCGTCGGCTGTTACAGGAGCGGCGCATGACCACAACATCCGTGAGCGCTCGGCCCCGACTGACCGGCGAACTCCTGTCCCGGCTGGAAAAGCGGCTGGATCGATCAGCGATTGTCTCGGCTGAGGAGGCCGGACCACGCTACCGGGAAGATCCTGACGGCAAGGACGGCGCGCCGCCGGCGATCGTCTTGCGTCCACGTACGACCGGCGAGGTCTCGGACATTCTGCGCCTGTGCAACGAGGCCGGGCAGAGGCTCGTCGTTCAGGGTGGCCGCACCGGGCTTGCCGGCGGCGCTCGCATCCAACCCGGCGAAGCGGTGCTGTCGCTGGAGCGCATGACTTCCGTTGAAGCTCTCGACCGCGAGGCGGCGACCATCATCGCCGAGGCCGGCGCGCCGCTGCAAGCGGTGCAGGAAGCCGCCGATGCGGCCGGCTTGGTGTTCGGCGTCGACATCGGAGCGCGCGGCACGGCCACCGTCGGTGGCAATGTCGCCACCAATGCCGGCGGCATCCGTGTGCTGCGCTACGGCATGTACCGGGCGCAGGTGCTTGGGCTGGAAGCGGTGCTTGCCGACGGCAGTATCCTGACCTCGCTCAACGGTTTGGCGAAGGACAACTCCGGCTACGACCTCAGTCAATTGTTCATCGGCAGCGAAGGCACGCTCGGCGTGGTCACGCGCGCATGCCTGCGCCTGCATCCGAAGCCGGCCACCGAGATCAACGCCTTCTGCGCGCTTGCTTCGCTGGACGCGGCGATCACGTTGCTTGCGCGGCTCAGGCGGAAGCTCGGGCCCTTGCTATCGGCGTATGAGGTGAATTTCGCACCGCTTTACGGCGCCATGATCGCCGGCATGGAGGCGCCGGCGCCGCTGCCGGTCGGCTCACCCGTCTATGTACTGGCCGAAATACAGGGCAGCGAGCCGGACCGCGACGCCGAACGCTTTGCCGCGGTGCTGATGCAGGCGGTTGAGGATGGCCTGATCGACGACGTGGTCGTCTCGCAATCGCCGCGCGAATTCCGGGCGCTCTGGGCGGTGCGCGAGGAGGCCAACCGTTTCCTGTTTTCGATGGCAGGCCTGATCGGCGTCGATATCAGCATCCCACTGGCGAGAATGGCGACTTTCCTGGGCGAAACAGAAGCCGGCATCAGGGCCGTCGACCCTGGCGCCGACATCTACGTCTTCGGCCATCTCGGCGACGGCAATCTGCATTACCAGGTCCGCACCGCGGATCCGGCGGCCGCATACGGGATCATCTACCGGGGTGTGGCCGCGGCTGGCGGCGGCGTCTCGGCCGAGCATGGCATCGGCCTGGACAAGAAGGAATGGCTGCACCTTGTGCGCAGCGACGCCGAGATCGCGGCCATGCGGCGCCTGAAGGCAGCCTTCGACCCGAACAACATCCTCAATGCCGGGCGCATCTTCGACCTCGCGCCGGGCTGAAATCGAAGGCCGGTAGCGCTGGCCGGATGCTGTCTCTATCTGGTCGCGCTCTTCAATTCCGCATGCGCCACGGCGATGCGGGCAGCAAGCGCGGCGTTGTTGCGGACCAGCGCGATGTTGGCCTTCAGGCTGCGGCCTTGCGAAAGCTCATTGATGCGTGCGAGCAGAAACGGCGTCAGTTCCTTGCGCCCGATGCCGCGCTTCTCGGCCTCAGCCACGGCCGCTGCGATCGTGCCGTCGATGAACGCCGGATCGAGCGCGTCCGCTTCGGGGATAGGGTTGGCGACGAGAATGCCGGTGCCGGATTCCATCTCGTCATGCAGCAGCATGGCTCGCGCGATCTCGTCGGGCGTGTCGAGGCGATGATCGGCCTTGAGCCCGCTGGAGCGGGTGTAGAAAGCCGGAAAATCATCGCTCCCATAGGCGATCACCGGCACGCGCTGAGTTTCCAGATATTCCAGCGTCTTCGCAATATCGAGGATCGACTTAACTCCGGCGCAGACGACGGTCGTGCCGGTTTGGCCGAGTTCGGTCAGGTCGGCGGAGATATCGAAAGTGGCTTCGGCGCCGCGATGCACGCCGCCCACGCCGCCGGTCGCAAAAATGCCGATCCCGGCTAAAGCGGCGATCCGCATCGTCGCCGAGACGGTGGTTCCGGCCGAGCCGCCGCGCACCATGATGGCGGCGAGATCGCGCCCGGAAGCCTTGACCACGCCCTTTGCCGCTGCCAGCTCTTCCAGTTCACGGTCGTCGAGGCCAACCTTGATCTTGCCGGCGACCACTGCGATCGTGGCGGGCACGGCGCCGTTTTCACGCACTACGGTCTCGACCCCACGGGCAGTTTCCAGATTGGCCGGATATGGCATGCCGTGGGTGATAATCGTTGATTCCAATGCCACCACCGCGCGGCCTTCATCAAGCGCAGCAGCGACTTCATCGTTCAGGTGGACAAGGAAAGGTTTCATATCATCTCGCTTTCAGGCAGGAATGCGGTACGTGCCGGCGGCAAGGAAGCGCGGCGACAGATCGGGATGGACGCTGGATTCGCTCTCGGTGGTCAGTGTGGCAAGCAGCGCGCCGGTGCGCACGGCATGAGCGACCGGCTCACCCGAAAGCACCTTGTAGAGTGTGCCGGCGATCATCGCGTCACCGGCGCCGGTGATATCGACGGGCTGCGCCGGGACGGAGTGCATGGTCGTCACACCGCTCTCAGTCGCAACGGCAAATCCATGCGCGCCCACGGTCACGATCACCTCGCCGGCGCCGGCCGCGCGCAGCGCTGCCGCTGCTTGCTCCGGCGTCAGCCGCCTGTCGGCATCCGTCATGCCGAGCATCGTATTGGCCTCGTCATGATTGGTGAACAGAAGATCGATGCCGGTCAGGTCCTTCGGCAGGCGCGCTGATTTCGGCGCCGATACCGTGTCGACCGCGAGCTTGAAGCGCGCACCCTGCTTTCGCGACATCAGTGCTGCGAGGGTCGCGGCCGGCAGATTGCAGTCGATGAACACCCATGTCGCCGAAGCCAGATGCGGCCAGAAGCGGTCGAGATAGGACGACGAAAACAGATCGAAGATCTCCATGTCGGCAATGCCGAGCACGAGGTCGTTGTTGCGGTCGAGGATGGCCGCGTATTCCGCCGTCGGCCGTTCCGTGGTGGTGATGACCTGGCTGACATCGGCGCCGAGGTCGCGAAGATGCCGCACTAGCGAGCGGCCGGTTTCATCCTCGCCGACGATCGAGACGAAGCTTATGTCGACGCCGAGGCGGGCAAGGTTTTCGGCGACGTTGCGGGCAACCCCGCCGAAGCTGCGATAGCCGTCGACCGGGTTCGACGTCTCGAAAATCAGATCCTTCTTGGCGTGGTATTTGCGGTCGAGCACCGCGCCGCCGACGCAGACCATGCGCTTGGACGTCGGCAAGACGTAACCACGGCCGAGAATGTATCCCTTGTTGACGAGTTGCACGATGTGGGCCGCAACCGTCGAGCGGGCGATGCCGAGCACCGTTGCTATGTCCTGCTGGCCGGCGAATGGGTTCGCGGCAATGAGGTCGAGAACCGCTTGTTCCTGTGCTCCAAGGTCGTCCATTGTCTCACCCGGCCCGCCAAATTCGAGGCTGAATGTTGATATAACAACAGATGCTGCTGTCAACAGTTGTTTGGACCTGGGCATTTCCGGTCGGGTGCCCACATTTGGTCAGGCCACTTGTGTCGACCTATCGGACGCGCTCGCGCTGAAGGCCCTACGGCGCGGGCATTTCTCCGAGAACAGGGAGCCTTAACGCGAGACTGCGAACACCACTAAGCCTTCAGCACCGAGACGGCCAATTCGCTGTTGTGGACGTATTCGTTGGCGTCAGGCTGCTTCTGCACGAGCAGGATGAACAGCAGGTCGGTCAGCGTCAGTTGTGCATCACGCGCAGTTATCGATGACGAGCGCGCGCGCTCTTCATCGGCGATCGTGTGGAGGCGAATGTCGGCAACCCGGCTCAGCGGATTGTCGCGAAGTCCGGTGACGGCGATCACGGTGGTGCCACGTTTGCGGGCAAGTTCAGCTATCCGCAGGGTTTCGATGCTCGCCCCGGAATAGGAGAGCGCGAACAGCACGTCACCTCTTCCAAGCGTCGAGACATTGGCCATTTGCACATGGCTGTCGCTGTCGTGCAGCACGTTGCGGCCGAGTTTCATCAGCTTGTAGGAAAAATCGCGCGCCACCAGCGAGGATGCGCCGACGCCGGCCAAATGAATGCGGCGCGCACCATTCAATGCTTCGAGGGCCTTGCCGATTTCCTGCTCGGTGTTGGCCGCGACGGTCTGCTGCATCGACAAAAGCTTGCTGCCGATCAGCTTGCGCAGGATGACCAGATAGCTGTCGCCGACCTCGATCGAACCGTGGATCATGCCGGCCGGCACGTGCCATTCCTGCGACTTGGCCTCGCTGACGGCGAGCTTAAGCTCCTGATAGCTGGAATAGCCGAGCTTCTGGCTGAACTTGACGACGCTCGACTGGCTGCGGCCGATCTCGGCGGCAAGCGCCGCCGTCGACAGGCGGAGCATCTGGTCGGGATTATCGACGATATACTGACCGATCTCGCGGTCGCCGGGCGCCATGACTTCGAGCTTGGCCTCGATCTTCTTCAGGACGGACATGCGTTCCCCCATTGCCTGTCATAGACAACGCCAAGCCAAGGAATAAATTATTCCGCCTCTGATTGACAGCCAAGAATGAACCATCAAATCTCGACTGGTGCGGTTGCGGCCCAGCCTTCGGGCATGTCGACGATTCGGACATGAAAAGATCGTAGACTCGCCGACAGCTCGGGATTAGGTCAGAGCCATGGACAAATTGCGGATCGTCGGCGGGCACAGGCTTGAGGGCGCGGTGACGATCTCCGGCGCCAAGAACGCGGCCTTGCCGCAAATAGCGGCGGCGTTGCTCAGCCCCTATCCGCTGCAGCTGACCAACCTGCCTGAGGTGACGGATATCGACAACATGCTTGGCGTCGTCGGCCTTCATGGGGCCGAAGTCACCAGATCGGCGCATGCCGCCACAATCGATACCAGTGCTGCCGCTTCCAGGGAGACAAGCTACGATACCGTCAGGCGCATGCGCGCGACGGTGCTGGTTCTCGGTCCACTGCTTGCCCGCTTCGGCCATGCCCGGGTCTCGCTGCCTGGCGGCTGCGCGATCGGCGCACGGCCGGTCGACATGCATGTCGCCGCACTTGCCGCACTTGGCGCCGATATCGCGATCGAAAACGGACTGATCGTCGCGTCTGCGCCGGGCGGACTGAAAGGCGCGCGCATCGTTTTGAGCTCGCCGTCGGTCGGCGCGACCGAAACGGCGATGATGGCGGCGACGACGGCAAACGGCGAGACCGAGATCCTCAACGCGGCCCGCGAGCCGGAGGTGGCCGATCTTGCCGCCTGCCTGAACGACATGGGCGCGCGGATCGAGGGCGCCGGCACGCACCGCATCCTGATCGGGGGCAGCACAGACTGGCGCGCCGCCACGCACGACATCATTCCGGACCGGATAGAGGCCGGCACCTATGCCGTCGCAGCGGCCGTCACCGGCGGTCAGCTCGAGCTGACCCACGCGCGGCTCGAGCACATGGCATCCGTCGTCCAGCTGCTCGAAGCAGCCGGTGTGAAAATATGGCCGGGCGACCGCGGGCTGATCGTATCGAGAGACGGGCCGCTCAAGGCGGTCGACGTGACGACGGAGCCCTATCCGGGCTTTCCGACCGATCTCCAGGCGCAGTTCATGGCGTTGATGTGCTGTGCCGAGGGCGCTTCGCTGTTGCGCGAGACGATCTTCGAGAACCGCTTCATGCATGTGCCTGAACTAATGCGGCTCGGCGCCAATATCAAGCTGCAAGGCACCATGGCGCTGGTGCGCGGAGGCGAGAAGCTGAAGGGCGCGCAAGTGATGGCGACCGACCTACGCGCCTCCGTCTCGCTGGTGCTAGCAGCGCTGGTGTCGGAGGGCGAGACGACGATCAATCGCGTCTATCATCTCGACCGCGGGTACGAGCAGTTGGACCGCAAGCTCCGGCTGTGCGGCGCCCAGATCGAACGAATAAGGCAATGAGTGCCGGTCGGGCGTCTCCGCATTATTTCCTGGGCGTCGATGGCGGCGGAACCGGCTGCCGGGCGCGTATCGAAGACGAGGCAGGAACCGTGCTCGGGCAAGGCCTGTCGGGCCCGGCGACAACGCGACTCGGTATAGAGGTGGCCTGGGCCTCGATTGCCAAAGCCTTTGGCGCGGCGATCGAAGAGGGAGGGTTCACGGCGGCGGAAATCGCCAGGATCCGCGCGGGTATCGGTGTTGCCGGCATCGGCCGTAAGGGTGCGCTCGAGGCGTTTCATGGCATCGAACAACCCTTTGCGAGCATCGACTTCGTCAGCGACGGCGTCGCGGCTTGCCTTGGCGCGCATTCGGGTCAAGACGGCGCCATCGTCATAGCCGGGACCGGTTCGATCGGGCTCGGCTTTGTCGAAGGGCGCGACCTGCGCGTCGGCGGCTACGGTTTTCCGATTTCCGACGAGGGCAGCGGCGCCGATCTCGGACTGAAGGCAGTGCAGCTTGCCTTGCGAGCCCATGACGGTCGGCATGAGCGGACGGCGCTGCTGGCCGAGGTGATGCAGCGCTTCAAGGACGATCCGTTCGAGGCGGTGGCCTGGATGGACCGCGCCAGTGCGACGGACTATGCCGCCCTGGCGCCGATGGTGATCCGCCATGCCGATCAGGGCGATCCGGCCGGTCGGCGGATCGTGCAAGGCGCTGCCGAGCAGATCGACACCTTCGTGCGGGTGCTGTTCGAAAAAGGCGCGCCGCGGGTTACGCTGCTCGGAGGGTTGTCCAGCCCGCTTGAGCCATGGCTCGCTCCCGACGTCCGCCGACGGCTGAAGCCGGCCGACGGCGACGCGGTTTCGGGAGCCATAATCCTGGCCAGAAAATCCCTCTGCCGCCAGTGATGCCTTGCTCGCAAGGAATATAATATTCCTACTTTCCGTTGACACAGGGAATATCGAATTCTAAGAAGTTAACGAAACAGAACCGGCGCAGCCGGTACGGAGCCGACGGCCAGGTGCAGGCACTGGACGCCGCTTGCTGCGGGCATCACAGTCCTGCTCGCAGTCGCACTTGAAAGTAAGCGAAGTGGTCGAACAAGGGTTGATGTCGGAGCTGGAGCGGCTGGTTTCCGAGGACCGGAACCCGAAAACCATGGATATCGATCTGTTGCCGACCCTCGAGGTGCTGCGCAAGATCAATGACGAGGACAAAGGCGTTGCGGCAGCCGTCGAGAAGGTCATCCCCGACATTGCTGCGGCTGTGGACCGGATCGTGAGCGCGTTCCAGAACGGTGCACGCCTTGTCTATATGGGGGCTGGCACCAGCGGCCGGCTCGGCGTCCTCGACGCCTCGGAATGTCCGCCGACCTTTGGCGTACCCGAGGACATGGTGGTGGGCCTGATCGCCGGCGGCGTCGACGCGCTGGTGCACTCTGCGGAAGGCGCCGAGGACGATCCGAAACAGGGAATAAAGGCGCTGCAGGACATCAAGCTGACCGCCGACGACGTGGTGGTCGGCATCGCTGTCAGCGGACGCACACCTTATGTCATCGGCGGCCTGACCTATGCCAAGGAAGTGGGAGCCACCACCGTGGCGTTGTCCTGCAATCCTCGATCGACCATTGCCGGCATTGCCGATATTGGCATCTCTCCGGTGGTTGGCCCGGAGGTCCTCACCGGCTCGACCCGGCTGAAATCGGGAACCGCGCAAAAGCTGGTGCTCAATATGCTGTCCACCGCCAGCATGATCCGCATCGGCAAGAGCTATCAGAACCTGATGGTTGACCTCAATCCAAGCAACAAGAAGCTTGTAGCAAGGGCGGTCAGGATCGTGATGCAGACGACCGGCTGCGCGGCACAGCAGGCACGACAGGCACTCGACCAGACCGGCAATGATGTAAAACTGGCAATCCTGGTGACGATCACCGGCATGGGTGTCGAAGAAGCACGTAAGGCGCTTGCCAACGCGGGAGGTTTCCTGCGCAAGGCGATAGGCGAAAAGACGGTGTAAGACCGCATGGATACTGGGCCGATGGTCCGGGGCGTGTGTCCCTTTGAAGCGGTCCGGGGAACTGCAAGGCATCTGGTTTAACAATAATGGGAGAACGACAATGGTACGGCACATTGGCAAGAAACTGCTTTCCGGCATGACGCTCGCGGCAATGGTTGGCATCGCCGCGCTACCGGTGCAGGCGAGTGCGGCGACGCTGCATATGGCGTGGTCGCAGGACGCCACCGGTCTTGATCCGCACAAGCAGACCGCATTCTCCTCACTGCGGCTGCTGGAGCTGATCTACGAACCGCTGGTGCGGCTCGACGCAAACCTGCAAATCACGCCCGCGATTGCCGATTCATGGCAGTTCTCGCCGGACGGCAAGGAGCTGAGCTTCAAGCTCAATCCGAAAGCAAAATTCCAGAACGGCGCCGCCGTGACCTCGGCCGACGTCAAGGCATCGTTCGAGCGCATACTCGACGAGAAGACGGGTGCTGCGGCGCGCGCCAACTTTCTCTCGATCGCCAGCATCGACACGCCCGATCCAGCCACCGTCGTGTTCCACCTCTCGCAGCGGGACGTGCCGATCCTGACGGCGATGAGCGACGTCAATGCGGCGATCGTCCCGGCAAGCGAAATCGCGGCCGGCTCGATCGGCACGACAACGATCGGCTCGGGTCCGTTCAAGCTCGAAAAATGGGATCCGAATTCCAAGGAAGTGCTTGTCGCCAACAAGGACTGGGCAGGCGGCGCGACCGGCGTCGACGGCATCGATATCAGCGTGCTGCCGGACGAGACGGCAATCCTGGCGGCGATGCGCACCAAGCAGATCGATTTTGCCCTGCTCAACGATCCGCTTGTCGCCACGCTGGTGCCCAAGGAAGCCAGCCTGCAGTTGAACCGCGTGCCGGTGCTTGCCTATCACGTGCTGCAGCTCAATCCCTCCCGCAAGCCGATGACCGAACTCAAGGTGCGTCAGGCGATTTCCTGCGCCATCGACCGGCAGGAAGTGCTGGACACCGCCTCGCTCGGCGAAGGCAAGGTCACCGGCCCGCTGACCATCCCGGCACTGGCGACCGATCCGAAGCAGTTGTTCTGCTATAAGCGCGACATTGGGAAGGCCAAGCAGTTGATGGTCCAAGCCGGCTATGCCGACGGCTTTTCGGCGACCGTGATCGGCGCCACCGGCGAGCCGCCGACGGCAGCGGCGGAAGCCCAGGTGATCCAGTCGCAACTCGCAGAAATCGGCGTCAAGCTCGACATCAAGATGATGGAGCTCAACGTCTATGTCGACGCCTGGCTGAAGGGCGATTTCGACATGGCCGTCGCGCTGAACGGCGGCAGGGCCGATCCCTACACTATGTACAACCGCTACTGGACCAAGACGGGCAATCTGCAGAAGGTGGCGAACTATATCGACGACACGCTGGACAGTCTTATGCAGAAGGGCCGCACCGAGACCGACCCGGCAGCGCGCAAAGCGATCTTCGCCGACTTCGAGAAGCACATCACTGAGATGTCGCCCTGGATCTGGCTCTACACGTCCTACAGCTACACGGCACAGCAGAAGAATATCGCAGGATTCGAACCGGTGCCGACAGGCTCGCTGTTCAGCCTCGCCAAGGTGACGATCCAGTAGCTGCTTTGATGCCGGACGAGAGGATATTCTTCGCGTGAACTATCTGATGCGGCGACTGGCGACCTTCCCTCTCGTCCTGCTTGGCGTGTCCATCGTGGTGTTCCTGGCGATCCGGATGGTTCCGGGCGATTCGATCACGGCAATGCTGGGGACCGAAGCCGGCCTGCTGACGCCGCAGCAGCGCGATGCGCTTGCAGCTTATTTCGGCATCGACCAGCCCTGGTTCATCCAATACTGGCGCTGGCTGCTTGGTCTTTTCCAAGGTAATCTCGGCATTTCGTCCACCTATGGCAGGCCGGTGCTCGACGTCATCCTCGAGCGTTTCCCGCTAACGTTGGAACTCGCCCTGCTGTCGATGGTCATCGCCCTGCTTGTCGGTATGCCGGCGGGGATCTTTGCCGCCACCCATAACGAAAAGCTGTCCGACCTCGGCGTGCGCGTTGTCGCAATGATCGGGCAGTCGACGCCGAACTTCGTCCTTGCCCTGCTGATCATCTACACGCTGTCGGCGGGGTTTGGCGTTTTGCCGGCGATGGGCGAGTTTTCGCCGCTGTGGCAGGATCCGCTGCGCAATCTCGGCCAGCTGTTGCTGCCTGCGGTCACGCTTGGATTTGCCTTCGCGGCTTCGGTGACCCGCATATCGCGTTCGGCGATGCTCGATGTGCTCAGCGACGACTATGTCAGGACGGCGCGCAGCAAGGGCGTTTCGGCGCGCGGCGTCATCTGGCGGCATGCCTTGCCCAACGCGCTCATCCCGGTCGTGACACTGAGCGGCATAGAGTTCGGCTACCTCCTGGGCGGAGCTGTCATCGTCGAGCAGATTTATGCGCTGCCCGGTCTCGGCCGCATGGTGCTGGATGCCATCCTGCAGCGCGACTACGCGCTGGTGCAGGGAAGCGTGCTGTTCATCGCCTTCAACTTCATGATCGTCAATCTCCTCGTCGACCTTGCCTATGTCGCGCTCGACCCGCGTATCCGGCTAAGCGAGCACTGATGGCGACATTGCGGGCTATATTTGCGCATCCCAGTGGCCGCATCGGTGGTGCCATCGTTGCGCTTTATCTGCTGCTTGCCGTGCTTGGCATGCTGGGGCTGACGCCGCACAATCCGCTGACGCAGCACCGGGTCGAACGGCTGCATGCGCCTGACGGCACCTACTGGATGGGCACGGACCTGTTCGGCCGCGATGTCGCAAGTCGGCTGATGACCGGGATCGGCCAGTCCTTCATCGTGGCCTTCTTTTCGGTCGCCGTCGCGACACTGGCCGGCACAGTGCTCGGGCTGGCGGCAGCCTGGTTCGGGCGCCGCTGGGACGGCCTAGTGATGCGCATCATGGACGTTGTGCTGGCGTTCCCGGCGATCCTGCTGGCGCTGCTGATCGTCGCGGTTGCGGGACCGGGAACCTCGACCAGCGTCATTGCCATCGCCATCGTCTACACACCGATCTTCACGCGCGTCGTGCGAGGTCCGGCTCTGTCGCTCAAGGCGCGCGAATTCGTCGACGCGGCCCGCACGTTCGGCAGCAGTGCGGGCTATATCGTAACACGGCATCTGCTGCTCAATCTGGTGGCGCCACTGACGGTTCAGGTGACGCTGGCGCTGGCCTGGGCACTGCTGACCGAAGCCGGCTTAAGCTTCCTCGGGCTCGGCACGCAGCCGCCCGCCGCGTCGCTCGGCCTGATGCTGAGCGACAGCCGCAATCTGATGGAGACAGCTCCCTGGCTGATGATCTTCCCGGGCGTGGCGATCATGATCGGCATCCTCGGTTTCAACCTGCTCGGCGATGCGTTGCGCGATGTCCTCGACCCGAAGATGCGGAGATCGATCGCATGATCCCGCTGCTGTCCGTCAGCGGATTGCGCGTCGGCTTCGGCCGCAACCCGCAAGCCAATGAGGTCGTGCGCGGCGTCAGCTTCGATCTCGCCGACGGCGAAACGCTGGCCATCGTCGGCGAAAGCGGCTCGGGCAAATCGGTTACGGCGCTGTCGATCAATCGCCTTGTCGATTATGGCGGCGGCCGCATCACCGGCGGGTCGATCAAGCTGAGGCGGGCCGACGGCAGCACCTTCGACCTGACAGCCGCAGCCGAGCCGCAATTGACGAAGATCCGCGGGGGCGAAATCGGCATGATCTTCCAGGAGCCGATGACCTCGCTCAATCCGGTGCTGACCATTGGCTGGCAGATCGAGGAATCGTTTCGCCTGCATCGCGGCCTGACCGGACGACAAGCAACGGCGGCAGCCAAGGACGCGCTCGACCGCGTCCGTATTCCCGACGCAGCGAGGCGGCTGAAATACACGCCCAACCAGCTGTCGGGCGGCATGCTGCAGCGGGTGATGATCGCCATGGCGATTGCGTGCAACCCGCGCCTGCTCATTGCCGACGAGCCAACGACGGCGCTGGATGTTACGGTGCAGGCGCAGATCATGGCGCTGCTCGCCGAATTAAAGCAGGAAACCGGGATGTCGATGATCTTCATCACCCACGACATCGGTCTGGTTGCAGGCATCGCCGACAAGGTGATGGTGATGCAGGGCGGAGAAGCTGTCGAGCAGGGCGCATTGAACCAGATATTGGACGATCCGCGGCATCCCTATACGCGGCATCTGCTTCATGCGGTGCCGCATTTCGCCGGCGGCAGTGCCGCACGCAAGGACGTGCAACGCGAAACGCAAAAAGCTGCCGACCCGGCGCTGAAGGTCGATGGCCTCGTAGTGCGGTTTCCGGTCAAGGCTGGGTTTTTCAGCCGCGCCAGCGGTGCCGTGCACGCGGTGGACGGGGTGGATTTCGAGCTAATGCCGGGCGAGACATTGGCGGTCGTCGGCGAGAGCGGTTCCGGAAAGTCCACTACCGCCCGCGCGATTCTGGGGCTGGTGCGCCCGACGCACGGCACAATCTCGGCCAGCACGCGCAAGCCCGTCGCCGGGCAGAGCACCCTGCCCATGCAGATGGTGTTCCAGAATCCCTATGGCTCGCTCAATCCCAGACTCACCATCCAAAGCATCCTCGCAGAGCCTGTGATCGCTACCGGCGGACGGATAACTGCTGAAACGCGGGCGAAAATGGCCGCGCTGCTGAAACGCGTCGGCCTTCCGGAAAACAGCCTGCAGCGCTATCCGCACGAATTCTCCGGCGGCCAGCGGCAACGCCTGTGCATCGCTCGCGCGCTGATGCTCAATCCTTCGGTTGTCGTCCTCGACGAAGCGGTTTCGGCGCTCGATGTGTCGGTGCAGGCCAGGGTGTTGGAGCTTTTGATCGAGCTGCAGCGTGAATTCGGGCTGGCCTATCTGTTCATCTCGCATGACATGGCTGTCGTCGAGCGGATCGCCCATCGCATCGCGGTCATCTATGCCGGCCAGATTGTCGAGATCGGCGATGCCAGATCGGTGCTCTCGGAGCCGAAGCACTCCTATACCAAACAGCTTATCGCGGCCGTTCCTACTATAGACCGGCGGCATGAACGTTTCGAGTTGGACACGCGCCAGGTCCCCTCGCTCGTGCGTCCGCTGGGGTTTGAGCCGGGGCCGGCTAATTGGCAGCAATTCGGGCCGGATCATAGAGCACGGGTGGAAGTGTGATGATTGTCGCCCAAGGATACGAAAGGCCGGAGGGACAGCCCCATCGCTGCCTTCCAAACGGAGGCGTAGTTGATCGACCATGATTTCTTCTCCCGCGCATTCGCCCCGCTCGAAGCGGCCGTGGCCGCATCGCGCATTCCGGGCGGCGTGCTCGGCATAGTTGACGGGGACGGCGAACGCATCGTCCGGGCAATCGGTTGGGCTCAAACCGTGCCCAAGATACGGCCGATGCATGTCGGGACATGGTTCGACCTGGCCTCGCTGACCAAAATCATCTTCACCACGTCGCGTATCCTGGCACTGGCGGAAGAAGGCGTCATCGACCTCGACGCGCCGCTGATTTCCGTCCTGCCCGACCTTCGCCAATATGACGAAAAAGCCTGGGAACGGAACGTAACGTTTCGCCAGTGTCTCGGCCATCAGACACCGTTTCCCGCCGTCGCGCCGATCTACACCTATGGCCACGATCCGGACCTGCTGCGCGCCTTCATCCTGCAGCGCGAATGGCAGGCTGGCGAGCCGGTCTATTCTGATATCAACTTCATCCTGCTCGGCTTCGTCCTGGAGCGCCTGTCTGGCAAGACCATTCGCGAGATGGATCCCGGTCCGGGCTTCGCGTTCTCCGCCGAACGGGATCAAGCGGCGGCGACCGAAGACTGCACATGGCGTCATCGCGTGCTCTGCGGCGAAGTCCACGACGACAATTGCTCGGCCTTGCAAGGTGCCGGTCACGCCGGCCTGTTCGGAATGGCGGCTTCGGTCCTCGACTTTGCGCAAGGGCTGCTGGACGGGACCGGCGCGTCGCAGCGTTCGATCGCGCTAATGCGCACGCCCTTGTCGGCAACCCGCACCCATGGCTGGGAGCGACCCTACGAAGGCTGGTCCGGCGGCCGGTTATGCAGCCCCGAAACCATCGGGCATACCGGCTTTACCGGTGTCGGGCTGTGGGTCGACTTCGACAAAGGCAGAGCCTGGACCTTGCTCACCAACCGGATCCATCCGACACGTCATTTCAACAGCGGGATCGCAGCGCTTCGCCAAGCGGTCGGCGATCTCGTCAACGGAGCCTGACAACCATGAATCCGAAAAATGGCGAACCCATGTGGGCCGTCGGCCTGATGACCGGCACCGTGCTGGACGGCAATATCGATGTCGCGCTGATCAAGACCGACGGCGAACGGATTGACGACTTCGGCATCTACACGCTTGCCCCCTACCCGCAGTCGATCCGGACCTTGCTGGAAGAGACGCTGCGGCAGGCAAGGAGCTGGAATTTCACAGGGCCGGAACCGGCAATCTTCGATGAGGCAGAGGAAGCGCTGACGCGCGCCCAGTCCGCGGCAGTCAAGGATCTGGTCGAAAGCCACGGGCTGACGATGGCCGATATAGGGGTCGTCGGCTTCCACGGCCAGACCGTGCTGCACCGTGCCCCGCAAGTGGGCCGACTGGGCCAGACCCGCCAGCTTGGCGACGGCGAGCTGATGCATGCCATCCTTGGCACCAGGGTCGCCTATGACTTCCGCTCGGCCGACATGCGCGCCGGCGGCCAGGGCGCGCCGCTGTCGGCCGCCTATCACGCCGCGCTGCTGCGCGAAGCCGACACCACCGGCGACACGGCGGTGCTCAATCTCGGCGGCGTCGCCAACATCACCTGGTGGGATGGCACGGACAATGTTGTTGCCTTCGACACCGGGCCCGCCAACGCACCGCTGAACGATTTCATCAAATCGAAGGGGCTCGGCGAAATGGACCGCGACGGCGCCCTTGCCCGCGCCGGCACGGTCGACGAAGCGCGGCTGGCCAAGCTCCTGCAGCATCCGTATTTGACCAAACCCTACCCGAAATCGCTGGACCGTTTCGATTTCGGCGCCTCAATGGCGGACGGAATGAACGCCGAGGACGGCGCAGCCCTGCTGACGGCCTTCACCGCGGCCGCCGTCGGCAAGGCGCTCGATCTTCTGCCGCGCCGGCCGAAGCGGCTGGTGGTCAGCGGTGGCGGTCGACACAACCCAACGATCATGGCCATGCTTGCCAGCCGCGCTGGCGTCGAAGCGGTTCCGGCCGAGGCGCTTGGCTGGAAGGGCGATGCGGTGGAGGCGGAGTGTTTTGCGTTCCTGGCAGTGCGCGTGCTCAGGGGCTTGCCGATCAGCTTCCCCAGTACGACCGGCGTGCCAGAGCCGATGTGCGGCGGACGCCTTGCCGGCTAGTCAGGCTTCAGCCTCTTCTGCAGGAAGATGCGGCTGCGGCCGACGGGAAAATCGGCAAGCACGCCGAAGGGCTGATAGCCCTGGCGCTCATAGGCCTTGGCCGCCTTGGGATTGAACGTGTCGATCCAGGCGCCGTGACAGCCGCGCGCGATCGCCTCCCCCTCGGCCGCCTCGAGCATCCTGCCGGCCATGCGCTGGCCGCGCAGTTTTTCATCGACCCAGAGCCATTGCACATAGAGCCAGCCCCAGGCTGTATATCCCGAGATGCCGGCGACAATAGCGCCGTGCTCATCGCGCACGAACACGGCCAATGCCTTCCTGCAGGAGGCGCCGACATCACTGTCGTTGAACGCCGCAAGCCGCTCTCCGAGAAAAGCCAGCTCGTGCGGCAAGGGATCGGCGGTTGTCTCAAGCGTTGTACTGTCCATCCACGAAGCATCTATCGAAGGACCGGACCGAGACGCAAGCCTTGCTGCGCTATGGCCTCGGCGAACGCCACGCCGCCGCCGCAGCAGCGATCAGCATGAGCAAGGCTGCAACCACCGCCGATGTGGCAAAACCGAACGTGGAATAAAGCGGTCCGAACGCCGTGGTGCCGACGAACACCGCGAGATAGGTCACCGCGCTGTTCAAGCCCATGATCGTGCCGCGCCGCGCAGGGTCGAGCGCCGACAGGCGCATCACCAGGACGTTCAGCCCGAAATGATTGGCAAGGCCCCAGACGGCTATCACCACTATGGTCAGATGAAAACTACTGCTTGCCGCGGCAATCACTACATAGACGACCGCGACAAGCAGATAGGCAAATGGCATGACACGCCGCGCGCCTAAGCGGTCGATAACGCCGTCAAGAAGTGCCGCCGCGCCAAAGCCGACACCATAGGCGAGCGCGGCCAGCCCGTTGGCACTGACCGGCCGTCCCAAGCCGTTGTGAAGGTGATCGCCCAGATAGCCGTAGATGCCGTAGAACGCGGTCATGAAGGCCGCGCAGGCGACCAGCAGCGGCACTATGCCCGGAACGGCCAACGCACCCAGCGGCGTCGGTGCCGGACCGCTCTTCCTGACATCGCTGAGCGAGGTCAGCGACAGGCTGGCCAAGGCGAGTGCTGAGAGCACCGCGACCGCAGCGAATACCGCGCGCCAATGCACCAGATCGGCAAGCACGGCCGACAGCGAAACCCCGGCGACCATGCTCAGCGTCCAGCCGGTCAGCACGACGCCTATGGTGCCGCTTTCGCGGCCGGGCGGCGCAATCGCGGCGGAGCTGGCATAGATTGCCGGCATGGCGACACCTGCAGCGATGCCGGCGAGAAGCTGGGCCGCGACCAGCGCCGTCACGGTCGGCGCAGCGGCGCTGGCGACGAGCGCTATCGCCAGCAGCAGCAACGCCCCTTGCAGCATGCGGCGGGCGCCAAGCCGATCGATATAGCGCGCCAAGAACAAGGCGCTTGCCGACGTCCCGAGCCCGAACGCGGCCGACGCGATCATAACCGCCGGCACGCTTGTGCCGAAGGACGCGGCCACCGCCGGCGCGATCGGACCGAGCACCAGCGAGTTCGAGCCGATCACGGCAATGCACCCCGTCAGCAGGTAAGCGAGTGCCGGGATTGGCGGCCTGGGCGCCGCTGCGAATGTGGCGACTTGATCAGTGTTCGACATATGGCAATAATGGCCGTATTAAATTCTGCATCAATCGGGAATTTTAATATGGATGAAGAAACAGATGGCATTCCGCAGAACAGGCCCGCCGCCCGCGATATCGATGCAACCGACCGAAAAATATTAGGCGTTCTGGTCGACGACGCCACGATCAGCTATGCCGAGCTCGGCGACCGCGTCGGCCTTTCACCGCCGGCAGCCCATGAACGCGTCAAGCGCCTCCGGCGCAGCGGCGCCATCCGCAACACCGCGGTCATCATCGATCCCAAGGCGGTGCACAAGCCGCTGCTTGCCTTCGTCCATATCGACACCAAGGGGTGGGGAAAGACGCCGGAGCTGATGGCAATCTCCGAACACCCCGAAGTCGAGGAGATCCATTCGGTGGCCGGCGACACATGCATGCTGATCAAGGTCCGCACCGAGGACACGCGGGCGCTCGAGGGCCTGCTGTCGCGCCTCTACGAAACACCCGGCGTCACCTCGACCCGAAGCTATGTGGTCCTGTCGACCTATCTCGAGCGGCCGGTGCAGCCGGGGATAACGACGGAATGGCCGACCCCCCGGCACATGGCCAAGCCGCTTTATTAGCTCAAACGGTACTCACGTATCCAAAGTCGAACCGGAAACGTCTCAGGCACTGCATCCTGTGGTCATCCGTCCGGCCGGTTCGTTTGCGCCGGTTCTTGGATCCGACGGGATGCCTGTTGCGCAACCGGAGACACGCGATGAGAAAATTGATCGTGGGCAGCTTCATTTCGCTGGACGGCGGGCCAGGGCGCGGATCGCGCCATCGAGCGGCTGGTGATCCATCTGCCGCCCAAGGAGCGCGCCTGCGTCCTGCTCAAGGATGTCTTCGACTATTCGCTGGAAGAGATTGCCGATCTCGTCGGCTCGACCGTGGGTGGTGTCAAAGCTGCGTTGAACCGAGGCCGCTCTGGGCTGGTGCGGTGGTCGTTTCCAGGCCGGCCTGACCAGCAACAGGACATGCAAGTGTCCGGCATCAACCTCAATGGAATGGGATCGATGCCGGACAAGACATGGGGCGGCTTACTGAAGCTTCGCCTGCAGGGCGTTGACGTCATCCGTCGTCATTTCGCCATCGGTCGTCACCTTGCCGTCGACGATCTTCCAGAGGCGGAACGGGCCGGTGATGTCGCCGTATTTGTCGAAGGCGACCGGGCCGATGACGCCTTCGTAGCGGATCGGCTTGCCATCCTTGATCAGGCCGAGCGCCTTAGCGAACTCGTCCTTGCCGGCATAGATCGGCGTGCCGGCCGGGTCGACCGCCTTGTACATCGCCTCCTTGATCTTGGCTGGATCCTCGGAGCCCGCAATGGCGATGGCCAGGCCGACGATGGCGCCGGCATCATACGACCGGTCGGCCGCCGGGTTCGACGGTTCGATGCCCGAAAATTCCTTGTAGTTCTTGGTGAAATACTCGGTCGATGCGGTCGGGCTGGTGCCGGAGGAAGTGCCGTACGCATCCTTCAGATAATCCGCGCCAACGGATTCGATGAAGTCCGGGCTGTTCATGCCGTCATTGAGCAGGAATTTCTGGACACCGCCCTGCGAAATCCAAGTGCGGGCGATGGTTGCGCCGTCGACAGGCGTGCTGACGAGATAAAGCCCGTCGGGCTCGCCGGCCATCGCCGCCGTCACTTCCGAGGCATAGCTCGACTGCTTTTCATTGTAGGGCGTGTCGGAGACGATGGTGCCGCCGAGTGCCTTATAGGCGCGCGAAAATTCCGCCACCATGTTGACGCCGAAGTCGTTGTTGACGTGGATGACCGCCAGCTTCTTGAAGCCTTTGTCGATGGCATATTTGGCGGCGGCGACGCCCTGCAGCGCATCAGATGTGATGGTGCGGAAGAAGATGCCGTTGGTCTTGCCGTCGCGCCCGAGCGCCGTCAGCGTCGGCGACGAGGAAGCAGGCGACACCTGGACTATCTTGGCCGGAGCGGTGACCGAGGTCAGGATCGGGATCGACACCGAGGAGATGATGCCGCCGATGATCACTGGCACCTTCTTGACCTGCACGAGCTGCGTCGCGGCGTCGACCGCAATGTTGCCCTGGCTCTGGCTGTCGCGCGTGTCGGTTGCGAGATCGCAGCCGCGGACGCCACCCGCATCGTTGATGTCGCGGAAGGCCATCTCGACCGATTTGGCGCCGGCCTGGCCGTACTCGCCGGCCGGGCCTGTCAGTTCCATGACGAGGCCGACGGTGATCTTGCAATCGGCGGCTTGCGCTGCGCCGGCCGCTGTCAGCAGTGCGAGCGCGGTGGTGATCTGAAGTATGGTCTTTTTCATTGTTGTTCCCCTTTCGTTACACGACTCTCATTGATGTCTTGAGCCTGTTCAGCCTTCCGGCATCTGCAGCCAGGTTTCATGCAGATGTCGCCATTCGACGCCGTTGGGCGCCGATGAACTGGTGGTGAAAACGGCACTTGAGCGGCGGCGGCTATGTTTGCCGGCGCGCTGCTGCGCTTCGATGTAGCTGACGACGATCGTGTCGCCTTGTTGCCAGCCGGCCCGGATTTCCTCGATCGAGATGGTGAAATTGCCGTCACAAGTGGCGCGGCTTGCCCTGACATGGTCGAGCACCGCGTCACGATCGAGGACCTGGCCATCCGGCACAACCATGCGGAAGCCTTCGCCCATGACGCGTTCGAAGCGCCTGAAATCTGAATTGTCCGCACTCGCCGCATTGAACCAGTCGACGAAGAAGCGGTGGAGATCGACCACCTCGGCGCTGGCGCGGGAAAGCAAGGAGGGCTTTTCGTCCATGGCCGCGTTCATTTCCTGCCTGCATTCAAATTGTAATGCATGATCGAGCCGTGGCGGCCGTGACGGTCGCGTTCCAAAGTGTAGACGTCGCCCAGCGGCCCACGGCTTTGCGCGATCACGGCAGCGATCCTCGCCCAGTCGTCGGCATCGAGCGCGACGTCCATGATTCTGGCATTGGCAAGGGCGTGCGCCTGGTTGCGAGCGCCGACGATGACGGCCGCCACTTGCGGCTGCTCCAGCACCCAGGCGCTGGCGATGGTGGCGATATCGACGCCGTGGCGGTCGGCGACGGCCTTCAGTGTGCGAAGCAACTCCTGGAAAAGCTCCCAGCCACCAAAGTCGTCAATGATCAGCTTGTATTTGACCAGCGATCGGTTTTCGAGCGGCGTCTGCGGCTCGGCAGCGCCAAGCCATTTTTCGCTGAGGAAGCCGCCCGCCACCGAACCATAGCAGAGGAAACTGACGCCGTGCCGGCTGGCGAGCGCTGCAAGGCTGTTGGCTGGCCGCTGGTCGAGCACCGAGTATTGCAATTGCTGGCTGACCAGCGGCACACCGGCGGCCAGGATCTCGGCCAACCGCGGCGTGTCGAAGTTCGTGGTGCCGATGTTGCGCACCTTGCCTTCCCCGCGGATTTCGTTGAGCCAGCCCATCGCTTCGACATAGCCGGGCAGCGCATAGTCCCACCAGTGGAACTGCACGAGATCGAGCCGCTCGGTCTTCAGCCGCCGCAGCGACTGCTCGACGATGCTGCTGATGTAGTCGCGGCTGATCGTGGAAAGCCGTTCGAGGTCAGGCACTAGCTTGGTGTGCACCTTCATCTTGGCGGCAGCATCAAGGCCACGCTCATTGGCAAGGCGCAGGCGTGCCGCGCCGATCAGCTCCTCGACACCGGTATAGATATCGGCGCAATCATAGGTCCTGATGCCGGCGTCGAAGGTGGCGATCAGGTCGGTTACCGCCTGTTGGCGGTCGATCGCGCCGTGCCCGCCGGCAAGCTGCCAGCCGCCGCGAATAACGCGCGAGATCGTATAGCCGGGGCTGAGCTCGAAAGCCTTGGCGGTCATCTCCGGTCATTCTCCTTCGGCAGCGGCACCGCCGTCGTTTCGGCATGGCTGAACCGCCGCTTGCCGGTCCTGACGATCCTCAGCCGGCTGGCACAATTGGGATCCGGACAAGCGATCTCGGCGTCCGACGTCATCCAGTCGTTCCTGTGGGTCGGGCGCTGCTTTGCGGCCAGAAGCGGCAACACTGCCGCAATGGAATAGATCGAGAAACCTTGCCCCGCTGGCATCGACAGCATCTCGCCCTTCAACTCGAAATAGTCGCCGGGCTTGGCGCCGCAATAGATCGGCTTGCCCTCGGGGATAACCGCCTCGACGCGAAGGTCGAAGAGCTCAAAACTGTCGTCGGTCTCAGCCATTCAGATCTCCACCCGGGTGAAGGTGATGTCGCAGGCACCGTTGCGGCGGATCACGCCACAAGCGGCTGCGAATTTATCGCGATCCTCAGGCACCACCTGCGCGACGACGCTTCCGGCAAGCCAGCCGATCGGGAACAGCAGGCGTGCACCCGCTCCGTAGAACAGGCCGACGTCAAAGATGGCATTCGGGTTGCCGCCCCACATGCGCGGCGGCACGTAGGACAACACGATGTCGCCCGGCTGCGGCGTCAGCGTTGCGTTCTCCGCCGGCAAGGGCCTGGCATAGGTTTGGCCCTCAAGTTCGGCTGATGGAACCGGGCAGGAGATTTCCGGCCCCGTCCACATAGCATGGATGCCGGCAACGACGCGCGGCTGCTCGAGATACGCCAGCAGGAAGGCGGCGTTGTCGGGCGCCTTTTCAGGCAACAGCAGCGCGGTCACGGAAAGCTTCGAGTGTGGCTCGGTGATGCTGATGCCAGGCGCCGTCATGCCCTCAATCCTTCCTTGCTTGTGGATTGGAGCTTGTCGCGCAGAAAGGCGAAGGGCCGGCTGATGTCGGCCACCAGCGCCTCGCGCGCCCCTTGCGCATCCTGCCTTGAAAGCGCTGCGACGATGCTGCGGTGGTAGTGGGCCGTATCGACCTCGCCGGCGTCGGAGAAGGCGTAGATGGCAACGCGGATGCAAGGCCCGGATTGCAACCACAGGCTCTCGATCATTGGGATCAGCACGGCGGAACCGCAGCAACGGTAGATCTCGAAGTGGAAGCTCTGGTTGAGCGTGGCCTCGCGGTCGATATCCTTCTTGTGCTTCAGCGCCCGCATCTCGTCCCATTCGCCGAGCATGGCCTCGACCGAAGCGATCTGGCGCGGGTTCATGCGCGTGGCGGCCAGCGCGATCGCTTCGCCCTCGATCAGGGAGCGGGCCCGCAAGAGGTCGTCGATGCGCTCCAGCGTGATCGGCGGCACGCGCACCGAACGGTTGGGAAGCGCCTCCAGTGCCTTCTCGGTGATCAGCCGTCCGAGCGCCTCGCGCACCGGCATGGTGCTGGTGACCAGCGCGTCGGCGAGGCCGCGGATGGTCAGAACCTGGCTCGGCTCGAAAAGGCCGCCGATCAAGGCGCGGCGCAGCTCCGAATAGACGCGATCCTGCACGGTCTCGCGGCCGACCGGCGTAAGCTGGGCTGCGATCATCTCATTGTTCTTTTCGATGGCGGCCTTCTGCATGGGCAATCCCGGTCTTGGCCGTTTCGGCTTGCGGAAGAAATTAAAGCCGAATAGCGTGATCAAAGCAAGCGTGATCACAAATCAAATCATAGGCGACGAAGATCGCTTTTCGGCCAGAGGAATTGATGAGCGACACGACGGAACGGCAGGAGGAGATCCGTACGCCGGTCCTCACGGCCAGGAACGTCCTCAGACGCTTCGGCGGCCTGGTCGCGGTCAACAATGTCTCGTTCGACGTCCGGCCGGGCGAAATACTTGGCCTTATCGGCCCGAACGGCGCCGGCAAGACCACGATGTTCGACCTGCTCGCCGGCAGCATTCTGCCGACCAGTGGCGAAATCCTCCTCAACGGCGTATCGGTGTCGGGGGAAGCTGCCCATCGCCGCATTGGCCGCGGCCTTGGCCGCACGTTCCAGATCCCCCGGCCCTTGCCTAACCTGACGCTGATCGAAAACGTCATGCTGGCCGCGCAAGGGCAGGCCGGAGAAAAACTGCTCGCCAATTTCCTGACGCCCCGGCGGGTCGCTGCCGAAGAAAGGGCTGCCGAGACAAGAGCCGTCGAACTGCTCGAGCTCGTCACGATCGCTCACCTCGCGCACGAACCTGCGCGCGTGCTTTCAGGCGGCCAGCGCAAGCTGCTCGAACTGGCCCGCGTGATGATGGCCGACCCGGCGATCATCCTGCTCGACGAGCCGGCGGCCGGGGTCAACGCAACCCTGCTCGAGATCATTATCGACCGCATCCGCGACATCAATGCGCGCGGCATCACCTTCCTGCTGATCGAGCACAATATCGACATGGTGACGCGGCTTTGCCACCGTGTGCTGGTCATGGCGAGCGGGCTGCTGCTGTGCGAAGGCACCCCGGAGGAGGTGGCGCGCGACCCGCGCGTCATCGAGGCCTACCTCGGGGGCGCGGCATGAGACAAAGGGTACTCGATGTCCGCGACCTTGAAGCCGGCTACGAGCCCGGCGTTCCGATCGTGCGCGGCGCTTCGATCACCGTCGACCAGGGCGAGATCGTCGTCGTTCTCGGTCCCAACGGAGCCGGCAAGTCGAGCCTTATCAAGGCGATCGCCGGCCTTGTCCCGATCACCGGCGGCACGGTGCTGCTGGACGGCAAGGATATCACGGCGTCGCCCGCTCACATCATGGTCCGCCTTGGCCTTGCCTTCGTGCCACAGACAGAGAACATCTTCCCGCTGATGTCGGTCGAGGACAATCTCAGGGTCGCCTGCGGCATCCTGAGGCCGCGCGAGGTCCCAGCCCGCATCGAGGAAATGTATGCGGCCTTTCCCGATCTCGCCCGTCAGCGCAGAACGGCCGCGGGCAATCTGTCGGGTGGACAGCGGCAGATGCTGGCCGTCGCCCGGGCGTTGATCGTCCATCCCAAGGTGCTGGTGCTCGACGAGCCGTCGGCCGGCCTGTCGCCGAAATTCGTGGCGATGGTGTTCGAGATGCTGGCCGGCATCCGAAAGTCCGGCGTCACCATTCTGCTGGTCGAACAGAACGCCAAGGCAGCGCTTGCCATTGGAGACCGCGCCTATGTGCTGGTCGAGGGCAAGGAGCGGCACCAGGGCGTCGCCTCCGAGCTCTGGAACGACCCGGTCGTCGCTGAACTCTATCTTGGCCAGCGCCGCCTCGACCTTGGACAAGGAAGCGCGGCATGAACCTGCAATTCGTCGTCGACGGACTGCTGGCAGGGTCGATGATCGGCCTCGGCGCCATCGGCGTGACACTCACCTATTCGATCCTGCGCTTCTCGAACTTCGCCCATGGCGACTTCATGGCCTGGGGCGCCTATGCGACGCTCGCCGTGGTTGGCGCCATTGGCGCGATTTTCGGCAAGATCGCGCCGATCGCGCCCCTCTCCTTCGGTTGGCCGCTGATCGTCGCGCTCATCATCGGCATGGCGGCCACCGGCCTGCTGGCGCTGGTGCTCGACATGGTGCTGTTCGCGCGGCTGCGGGCCAAGGGCCAGGCGATCATCGTGGTGATGGCCAGCTTCGGCGCCTCGATGGCGCTGAGAAGCCTGCTCGAATTCATCTTCACCTCGCGTCCGACCTATTTCAGCCGGGCGATCCAGATCGCCATGCCGATAGGTTTCGGCATCCGCATCACCCCGGACCAGATCGCGCTGCTGCTGCTGACCGCCGTGCTGGTGCTCGGCGTGCATCTCCTGATGACGCGGACCCAGACCGGCCGCTCGATGCAGGCATTGAGCCAGAACGCGGCACTTGCCCGCATCGTCGGCATCGACGTCGCCGGGGTGGTGCGCGTCACCTGGATCATCGGCGGCGCGCTGGCCTGCGTCGCCGGCGTCATGATCGGCATTCTCATCCAGATCCGCCCGTTCATGGGTTTCGAGATGCTGCTGCCGATGTTCGCGGCCGCCATCCTCGGCGGCATCGGCAGCGTGCCCGGCGCCGTTCTCGGCGGCCTGATCATCGGCATGGCCGAAGCGGCTGCCGTGCAATTGATCGGCGCCGAATGGCGGGCAGCCGCCTCGTTCATCATCCTGATGGCGGTGCTGTTCGTGCGGCCCATCGGCCTTTTCGGAGTGAGGGAACGCTGATGGATCTGCTCGGCTACGGCGCCTTCTTCCTGACCACCGCGCTGATCTTTTCGCTCATCACGCTCGGGCTCAATCTGCAATGGGGGCTGACCGGGCTTTTCAATGTCGGGGTCGCCGGCTTCGTTGCCATCGGCGCCTACACCTCGGCGCTGCTGACCACGCCCGACGATGCCGCGCGCCTGGGCGGCTTCGACCTGCCGATCCTTATCGGCTGGCTTGGCGCCATGCTGTTGGGCGGCGTCGCCGCCGCCATCACCGGCATTGCCACGCTACGTTTGAGATCGGACTATCTGGCGATCACTACTTTCGGCGTCGCCGTCGTCGTGCAACTGGTAGCGCTCAATGCCCAGAAGCTGACCGGCGGGCCGTTCGGCATCGGCTTCATTCCGCGTCCGTTCGGCGGTCTTGCCGAAACGCCGTTGCTGTTCAACCTTTCGAACCTTGCGATCGTCTCGGTGGTGACGCTGATCGTCTATCTCGCGCTGGAGCATCTGTCGCGCAGCCCGTGGGGGCGCGTGTTGAAGGCGCTTCGCGAGGATGAGCGGGCCGCGATATCTCTAGGCAAAAGCGCACGGTTCTACCGCGTCCAGGCCTTTGCCGTCGGTGGCGCCATCATGGCGCTTGCCGGTGCGCTGCAGGCGCATTTCACCGGCTTCATCGCCCCGGACAATTATTTGCCGGCGCTGACTTTCCAGGTCTGGGTGATGCTGATCGTCGGTGGCTCGGGCAGCAACATCGGCGCCGTCATCGGCAGCATCCTGGTCTGGGCGATATGGGCCGGATCGGGAGCCTTGACCAGTATATTGTTCTCGCCCGAACAGCAGGCCCGCGCCGCTTCGCTGCAGATCGTCGCCATCGGCGTGATGCTGTGCGTCATCCTTCTGGTCAGGCCGAACGGCCTGTTTGGCGACAGGCCGCGGCGTCCAAGGTTCGGCAAGCGTGCACGCGTGGCCCCGAGCGAGAGCGGCTCATGAACGCTGTGACCCGGCCGCACGGCGTTTCCCTTTGGCATGCCGTCAGCCGCAGTCGCCGCGACCGGCCCACCCTCGAAGGCGCACTCGATGTCGATCTGGCAATTGTCGGCGGCGGGTTTTCAGGCCTTTCCACCGCGCTGCACAGTGCCGAGAAAGGCATCTCGGTTGCCGTCCTCGAGGCGGAAATCATCGCCTGGGGGGCAACCGGCAGGAATGCCGGCTTCGTCGTGCCGAATTTCGCGAAAAGAGACCCCGACGATATCATTGCCCAGCTCGGGCCCGAACGCGGCGAACGCCTTGTCGATTTGGCCGCCGGCAGCGCCGACCTCGTCTTCGACCTGATCAGGCGGCATGCCATCGAATGCGATTCCGTCCAGAGCGGCTGGATACAACCAGCCCATTCACCGGCCGCTTTGCAAAAGACCAGATCGCGCGCCGAACAATGGGCACCACGCGGAAGGCCGGCTGTTGCGCTGGATAGACAGGCGGTCGAAGAGCTGACCGGCGTTCGCGGTTATCTCGGCGGCTGGATCGACAGATCGGGTGGCGTCCTCAATCCGGTCGAATATGCGCGCGGATTGGCCGACGCGGCGGAAAAGGCCGGAGCGCGCATCTTCGAGCATACGCGTGTCGCGTCGATCGATCACATAGGCGATGGTTGGGCTTTGAAGACGGCCTCCGGTTCGGTACGCGCAGGAAAGGTGCTGGTCGCCACCAACGCCTATGGCGGAGCGCTGGATCGCGCGTTGCAGCGAACCTATTTCCCGCTGAAAATCTTCCAGATCGCGACAGCGCCGCTGCCGCGCGAAATACGCACTCGCCTGCTTCCTGGCGGGCAAGGCGTCGGCGACACAAGACGCAATCTCTTCACCTTCCGCTTCGACGGCGAAAACAGGCTGATCACCGGCGGCATGCATGTTTTTGGCCCCGGTGCCGACACGCGCGTGCCGCGGGCGATCTGGCGGCGGCTTGCCGGGCATCTCGATCTCCCGGACATCTCGCCGCTTGAATACAGCTGGTCGGGGATGGCTGCCGTCGAGCCCGACTTCCTGCCGCACCTCGTCGATCTCGGCCCCGGGCTGATCGCCGGCTTGGCGTGCAACGGACGCGGCATCGCCATGACCACTGCGATGGGCAAGGTGCTTGCGGATTGGGCTGAGGGAACAAAGCCTCAGGATTTGCCGCTGCCGTTTGCGCCGCCGTCGCCGATCCCGTTCCATAGCCTGATGCGGCATGCACCAAACATGGTGCTCCCCTGGAGCATGCTGCGCGACCGGCTGGATGGCTGATCGACGTGCGTCTCCGGCCGCCGTCCTGATACCCGAACTGCTAGACTCGCCCACACCATGTTGTTAACGACAGCGTATGAAGCAGAACTATCTTTATCTCATCATCGGCGCTTTGGCCGTCGCCGTTATTGCGTTGGGGATTTACGTTTATCGCGAGGAGACTAGGCCGAAAGGCGTGGAACTTCGCATCGACGATTCCGGCATTTCAGTTCAGGAAAAATAGACCGCGTGGTCCTGTTGCCCGACTTTGCACTGGAAGTCGGCTTGTACCGCCTCACCCCAACTCCAACGTCGTTATCGCAAAAACTCCGGACTGCATGAGCTGCGGCGCCTTTCCCTTGTACATCCGAGCCGTCTCGAAGCCCGGTTGAAGGCCTGCGGACGACAGCAAGTCTGCAAATTGCCGGCTGGTTTCGGGAACGTCGAGATGGACGTTTCCGGGACCGGACATGTGCGCGAGCGCGGCGAAGAGATGGCTTGCCGCGTCCAGGCTGTCGGCAAAGAGCGGGCCGATCTTGCAGCCGTCCCGGCATTGGCGCGCGACGCCGTATCCCGCAATGGCGCCGTGCTTGAGGATCGCAAGCGCCATGTGCGGCGGGCGCAGCCAGTGTTCCAGGAAGGATCGCCTCGGACCGGGAAAGAAGCGGCGGTCATAGTCCAGTATGTCCGGCACGAGTTCCGGCCCTATGGCGCGAATGTCGTTGCCGACGGCTGCCGGCACATTCGGTGCCCCCATGAACCGGATCGTCCGGTAGGCCGGTGCAAAACCCATGCTGCGGTAGTTGGCCTGCTGTTCGACGACACCGTCGAGGCCGATCGTGCGCTTGCCGAGCCGCGCCGTGCCGGCATCCCAGACCGCCTTGCCATGGCCTTGGCCACGCTTGTCCGGCCGGCAGATGTAGAGGCCGATGAAGCCGAAACCGTCGCCATAGGCAACGGCCGAAATGCCGGCCGCCATCTCGCCATCGATAAAGGCGCCGATGAAGCCCTGCGGGTCGGCTGCCTGAAACAGCGCGGCATCGTTAAGGCCGGGATTCCAGCCTTCCGCCGCCGCCCAATCGACTAGGGTTTGCACTTCCTCACGTGCGAGCGTTCGGATCGTTCGGGGCATTGCGATCACTCGGCGGCGCCAGGCGCGAAGGATTTCAACGCGCCATGATAAGACTTTGCCAACGGGCTTGCATAGGCGCCGCGCTTGGATGTCGTCAGGCCAAGGGCGATCAATGCCTCGGCCTGTTTCACGGCAGCGCCCACGCCGTCCATGACCGGAAGCCCGAATTCCCGCTGCAGCGCCGCCGCCAGATCGGCCATGCCGGCGCAGCCGAGCACGATCGCCTCGGCGCGATCCTCGTCGATGGCGCGCGCAATCTCGTTGCGCAGCCTGAGCAGTGCGTCGGACGCCGGATCTTCGAGGGCAAGAACCGGGATATCGGCGGCGCGCACACGTGCCCGCCCTGCCATGCCATAGCGCTGCACCAACCCTTCGACCGGCACGCGCGAACGTCCGGTGGTGGTGACGACGGTGAAGCGCTGGGCGATGAACGAGGCCGTGCTGAGCGATGCCTCGCAAATGCCGATGACCGGAATGTTGGCCATGGCGCGCGCGGCATCTAGGCCGGTGTCGTCGAAACAGGCAATGATCGCGGCTTGCGCGCCGGAGCGTTCGCCGGCGGCGATCTCGACCAGCAGGCCGGGCACGGCAAGTGCTTCATCGTAATAGCCTTCGATCGATACAGGTCCCATCGACGAGGTGACGGCAACGATCTTCGTCGATTGAGCAGCGACCGATCGGGCCGCCGCCGCGATAGTGTCGGTCATGCTGGCGGTGGTGTTTGGATTGACGACGAGGATCTGCACTGTCAGGCACGCTCGCGGCGGCGGCCGACATAGACGATTGCGCCGAGCGTCAGCAGGATCACCAGGAAGGAAAACACGGTCGTCACGGTGCCCAGCGCATAGAGCACCGGCGTCGTGACATTCGTCGTCATGCCGTAGATTTCGAGCGGCAACGTGTTGAACGTGCCCGAGGTCATCAGCGTGCGGGCGAACTCGTCATATGACAGAGTGAAGCCGAACAGGCCGACGCCGATCAGGCTGGGCGCGATCATCGGCAGCACGACATGGGCAAAGGTCTGCCACGACGATGCTCCGAGATCGCGCGCGGCTTCCTCATAGGCTGGCGAGAACCGGTTGAAGACAGCAAACATAATCAGCACGCCGAAAGGCAAGGTCCAGGTCAGATGGGCGCCGAAAGCGGAGGTGTACCAGGCGGGGCGGAAGCCGATCTGCTGGAAGACGACGCCGATGCCGAGACTGATGATGATCGACGGCACGACCAGGCTGGCGACGGCCAGATAGAACAGTGCGGTTGCGCCGCGAAATTTCTGCCGGAAGGCCAGGCCGGCGAGCAGCGACACGGCGACAGTGACGACCATCACCATCAGGCCAAGGACGAGCGAGCGTTTGAAGCTGCCGCCGAAGTCGCCAACCGCCTGGCGCTCGAACAAATTGGCGAACCAGTGCAGCGACACGCCGTTCAGCGGAAATGTCAGACCGCCGTTCTCGCCCTGGAAAGAGAGGATCAGGATCGCCGAAAGCGGGCCGTAGAGGAACAACACGAAAAGACCGAAGAACGCCGCCAACACATAGAATTCGAGGGTGCGCTTGTCCTGGCTCATCGCCTCACAGCTCCTTGCGGATGTCGACGATGCGCAGGATGCCCGCGACCATCAGCAGCACCAGCACCAAGAGCACGACGGCGTTGGCGGCAGCTGCCGGATATTGCAGCAGCGACATCTGGTTCTTCATCATCAGCGCGACGGAGGCGCTCTGCCCGCCGGACATCACCTGCACCGTCGAGAAGTCGGCCATCACCAGGGTGACGACGAAAATGGTGCCGATCGCCATGCCGGGCTTGGCGAGCGGAATGACGACGTTCCACAGAACCTGCCAGCCGGAAGCGCCGGCGTCGCGCGCGGCTTCTATCAACGACTTGTCGATGCGCATCAGCGTGTTGAAGATCGGCGTCACCATGAACAGCGTATAGAGATGCACCATGGCCAGCACCACGGCGAATTCGGAATAGAGCAGCCATTCGATCGGCTTCGGGATCAGCCCCATTTGCACCAGCGTCGAGTTGACCAGGCCATTGCGGCCAAGCACCGGAATCCACGAGATCATGCGGATGATGTTAGAGGTCAGGAACGGCACCGTGCAGACAAGGAACAGCACCATCTGCATGGCCGTGGTCCTGATATGGAAGGCAAGGAAATAGGCGACCCAGAAACCGATGAACAGCGTCAGCGCCCAGACGATGGCGGCGTATTTCAGCGTATTCAGGTAGGTTTTCCAGGTGACCCAGGAGCCGAGCGTGTCGGAATAATTGGTGGTCAGGAAATCCGGATACATCGCCGCGAAATCGTAATCCCAGAATGAGACCACGGCGATCATCAGAATTGGCAGCAGGAGGAACGCGCCGAGGATCAGCGCCAGCGGTGCCGCCTGGAGATAGGGTGCGACTCCGGCAAAGGAGCGCCTACGTCTGGCAGGCCTTGCAGACGTAACGTGCGTGGATTGTTCGAGCGCTACTGCCATCTATATCTCGGTCGAAGTCGGCGATGCGACTGAGGGTGTGCCCTTCTCCCCCTGTGGGAGAAGGTGGCCGAGCGAAGCTCGATCGGATGAGGGGTGTTCCAGCTTGGCACCAACAGTGCTCCGTCCAGCACCCCTCAACCGTCTTGGCGCTGCGCGCCAATCTGCCTTCTCCCACAAGGGGAGAAGGCAGAGGGCATCAAGCAGCGATGAACTCGTTCCAGCGCTTCACCATGTAGCGGTCCTCGTCCATGACCGAGTTCCAGCAGGCGACCTTGCCCATGCGCTCTTCGAACGAGCCGCCGTCACGCACGGCGCCAGCCTTTTCCATGACCTTGCCGTCCGGCGACAGGATATCGCCCTTTGCCGGCTTGCCTTCGATCCAGTAGCCCCACTCGTCCTCGGACATGAACTTCTTGGCCGACACCATGTTGGCCGAGTAATAGCCCTGACGGTTGAGATAGCCGCCAACCCAGCCGGACGTGTACCAGTTGATGTATTCATAGGCGGCATCGAGTTCGGCGCCGGAGAGATGGGCTGCCAGGCCAAGCCCGCCACCCCAGGACCGGTAGCCTTCCTTGAGCGGCTGGAACCGGCACGCGATGCCCTTGGAGCGGACCGCGGCCACGGCCGGCGACCACATCGACTGGATTACGACTTCGCCTGAAGCCATCAGGTTGACGCTCTCGTCGAAGGATTTCCAGAAGGCGCGGAACTGGCCGGCTTGCTTGGCCTTGATCAGGAAGTCGATCGTCTTGTCGATCTCCTCCTTGGTCATGTTGCCCTTGTCGGCGTATTTGATGTTGCCCGTTGCCTCCATGATCATCGCCGCATCCATGATGCCGATCGACGGGATGTTGAGGATGGCGGTCTTGCCCTTGAAGGCCGGATCCATGATGTCGGCCCAGGTGGTGATATCGCGGCCGACGAGGTCGGGGCGGATGCCGAGCGTATCGGCATTGTAGATCGTCGGCACCATGGTGAACCAGTTGGTCGGCGCCTTGGCGAAGACCTTGCTGTCCTGCGCCTCGACGTAACCGACGGTATGCGGCGCGGTGCCCTGGGCAATGACGCTGTCCGGCGTCAGCTTGCCGGTTTTGAACAGCGGCACCAGCTCGTCGTAATATTTCAGCTTGCTGACATCCATCGGCTGCAGGACGCCTGTCGGGAACACCTTCTTGCAGATCCAGTATTCGATGTCGGCGATGTCGTAGCTGTCGGGCTGCGTCACAGCGCGCTGCGCGGCGGCGTCGGAATCGGTTGCTGTCATCTCCAGCGTGATGCCGAGGTCGGCCTTGCACTTGTCGGCGATGGCATTGAGGTTGGATACGCCGGTGCCGAACTGGCGCAGCGTGATGTTCGATTGCGCCCAGATGGTCGGAAAGCCTGATATGGCGCCGGAACCGGCGGCGAAACCGACGGCGGCGGCACCTGTCTTGAGCAGCGAACGTCGCGATATTCCAGTCTTCTTGTCGGTGGTGTTGGTCATGTTCAGTTCCCCTGTTTTGGTTGGTTATGCTGGATTTCAGGAATCGAGACGGCCAAGGACGATCGCGTCCTCGGCGTCCCAGGCGATCGGCACTGCGTCGCCGACGGCAACCGGCCTGGCGAAGAAGCTGGTGTCGTCGACGATCACCGTGAAATCCTCGATGCCGGCGCCATTGACTGAGAGCTTCACGGTCGAACCGCGGTACTCGACGTTTGCAATAATGCCGGTGAAGCCGAGCCCGGCTGCCGGCGGCTCGCCGATGCGCACGTGGTCGGTGCGAATGGCGATGTCGATGGGTTCCCCGGTCTCCCTGCCCTGCCCGCTGGCGGCGAGCGTGACGCCGCCGGGCACATCGAAAACGACCATGCCGTCGCGACTGCCGGCGACGCGCCCGGAGATGACATTGTGGTCGCCCATGAAACGAGCGACGAAGGCCGTGGCCGGCCGCTCGAACACCGTGCGAGGGTGCGCCGCCTGCTCGATACGGCCGTCGTTCATCACCACGATCAGGTCGGCCAGCGCCATCGCCTCTTCCTGGCTGTGGGTGACGTGGACGAAAGTGATGCCGAGCGACGTCTGCAGCTTCTTCAGTTCGGCTCGCATGCGGATCTTCAGGAAAGGATCGAGCGCCGAAAGCGGTTCGTCGAGCAACAGCGCCTCGGGATCGGTGATCAAGGCGCGCGCAAGGGCAACGCGCTGCTGCTGCCCGCCGGAAAGCTGCGCCGGGCGGCGGCTGGCATAGGCCTCCATCTGCATCAGCTTCAGCATGTCGAGCGCCTTGGCGCGGCGCTCCTCCTTGCCGACGCCTTTCATCTTCAGGCTGAAGGCGACGTTGTCGATCAGGTCGAGATGCGGAAACAGTGCGTAGGACTGGAACATCATGGCAGTGCCGCGCCTGGCCGGCGGCAGGTCGGTGACCACTGTGTTGCCGAGACGCACGTCGCCACTCGATATGCTCTCGTGCCCGGCGATCATGCGCAGCGTCGAGGTCTTGCCACAGCCGGACGGACCGAGCAGGCAGCAATAGGTTCCGGCAGGGATTTTCAGGCTGATGCCTTCGACGGCAGTCGTCGCGCCATAGACTTTCGAAACGGACACAATGTCGATTTCGGCGGCTTTGGACATCCAGCTTCCCCTTTGGTCGGATTAGCCAAAGCATCATGCGTGCCAGTTGCGCACCGCCGCACCAACTGACTGAATCCTCGAAGAAATCAGGGCCGCCTCTATGTAGCTGCCGATACGTCGGCCTTGTGCAATGCACAAATTATAGGCGATTGCCGCCGATCTCCGCAAAGATCGTATGCAATCTTTTTCATCTCTGTATTCACTTTGTCTCTCGTCCAAGCGATGCGATTCAGGGTAGAAGAAGGCAGGACCACTGCCATGAACATTGCCGACCAGACCTTCCCTGCTATCGAGGCCGCCAACGAGGATCGCGCGCAGGCGATCCGCGACCAGTTGCGCGACGCGATCGTCGATCGCCGGCTGGCGCCGGGAACAAAGCTTTCCGAAGGCGAAGTCGGCACGCTGTTCGATGTCAGCCGCACCGTGGCGCGTGCCGCACTGCAGATGCTTTCCTTCGAGGGATTGGTGCGCACCGAGCGCAATCGCGGCGCCTTCGTCGCCAATCCGTCGCCGGAGGAAGCGCGGCAGGTTTTTGCTTCGCGCCGGCTCATCGAACCAGGCATCGCGATCGCCGCCGCCGGACGGATGACGCCGGCGCATGTCGCCGCGTTCAAGGCCCAGCTCGACGAAGAAGGCCGTTTCATCGCCGAACGCGGACCGAACGCAAGGCGATCGGAGATCAAGGCGTCGGGGGATTTTCACCTGCTTCTGGCGTCGGTCGCGGGAAACGTCATCCTGCAGCGCTTCATGGAGGAATTGGTCGCTCGTTCATCGCTGGTGATCGCACTCTATGGCCGCTCGGGCATCTCGAGCTGCGGCCACAACGAACACACGCAGATCCTCGAGGCGCTGGAAAATGGCAATGCCGAACGCGCCAGCGCGCTGATGCTGCACCACATCGACCATATCGAGGCCGACCTCGATTTGCGCGTCAGGAGCGGCCCGGCACTCAGGCAGGCGCTCGAGTTCTGAAAATTTGCCGTTCGCGGCAACCTCGCCATGCCCATAATCACCTTTGCCCGACAAGCGCTTGCCTTGCGAAGCGCGCGCGGCCGCACGCCTTCCCCCAAAGCGCAAGATACGGCCGGCGGTTGAGGTGCCGTACACGATACGTAAGTGCACCCGCTCAATGATTGCGTCGAGATAAGCGTCACATGCTCGGGGCCGCATGTAGACGCATCGAGGTATCGAGCCGGGGATGTCGCAATGCGCAAGGGCCTTGCCGCGGTGCTTATGGATTTCGTCAGAGCTCGTCGGTCGCGGCGAAGCTGCGCCTCGCTGGACCTTTCGTTTGGCCGGATTATCTCCGGAATGACAGCGGTGTCTTTCATCTTGCTGCCGACGGTGGGCTTCACCAGCGATCACATCTCCGCCTGGCGCCTGGGCGCCCGTATCGTCGCCGTCGGGCTGCCGGGCGTGGCCGGCGTGCGCGAGGTGGGGCGTTTTCATAATGGCGGACCGATACCGGGAAATCCGGAATTCCTGCTGACCACGCGCGAAGGACGTGTGCTCGATCCGCTTAGGGTTCTGGTCGCGGTAGGCAGCAATTTCGGCGCGCCACCAGGCGATCTCGAATTCAAACCTGGCGCGATCCTGTCAATCGATCCGCGCGGCGACAAATCGGGCACGATCCTGGTTCCGCAGGATCTCACCGACCAAGATCTAGCCGACTATGGCGGAGCGAGCCCAGTCCAGCTCTACACGGCGCAGAGCGAGCCATTCCTCAACCGGCGCTACAATGGCCAGGCTCGAACGGCGCGGCTGGCGGCGGCATCCGGACCGCGCTACATCTCGATCAACAACGCCTTTGGAAGGCCCTGGATCGCCAACGCGCCGAACGGATTGGCCGGCGGCCGGTCTACCGATCGCGAACAAGCGCAGATCGCTCAACCCACTGGATGGCTGGCGAGCGGCTGGCTGGCCAACGGATGGCTGGCGAAGCGGCTGAACTACCGGGCAAGCGGCCAACTGACGCCCGGCGGGCTGCAGACCGGTGCGCTCGGAACGGCGTTTCTCGGCCCGTCACCGGACGGCAGCGGATTTGCCGTGTTCGGCGCGGTCACTGCGGACGGCAGCGTGGTCCAGATCCATGTCCAGGACGGTGTCGACGGCCTAGCCGGCCCTGGCACGGTGAGCATGGGCCGCAACAGCGGCGACGATCCCGGCGTCATCGGCATTGCCTTCAAGTGGAACCCGGACCGTGTTCTCTACATCGCCGACCCCGGCCGCGACCGGCTGGTGCTGCTGAAACTGCAAGACGACCGGCGGCATTTCACGGTCGCCGGGGCTGGCATGGTCTCGCTGCCGGAATTCGATCGTCCAGTCGACATTGCCGCCGCTGTCCCCGAGATCGCCAATCCGCACTTTTCGAGCCATACGACGCTTGCCGGGGGGTCGGACCTGTTCGTCGCCAATCGCGGCGACGGCTCGCTGCTGCGCATAAGCCAGGACGGCCGGCTTCTCGCCCGAGCGACGATCGACATCCCTGGCCTTGGGCCTCTCGGCGGCGATCGCCTGCGAGCCATCGCAATGTCGGCGGACGCGCAGCGGATCTGGATAACGATAGGCGGCGAGCTTCCCGGATTTCCCGGCCGCGACGGAGCGCTGCTCGAGGTTCCTGCTTTTGACGAGCACGGCGTGTCGGCGACGGCCCAGCAGACGCAAAATGCTGCCGCCAACCCCGATCTCGCCGCTCGCGGAAGGGAGCTGTTTCACACCGATTTCACGCCGCGGACCGGTCTTGGACCATTGTTCAATGCGACGTCCTGCCTGTCCTGTCATCCCGGCCCCGGCGGTGCGAGCGCGGATGAGAACCGTTTCGCGCGCAGGATAGCCCATATGGATCCGGGATCCGGGCGCACGGTCCCGATCGATCATCCCAACAGCCCGGTCGCCCGGCGCTACATGCTGCGCGATGGTGCCGGCATCGCGGCTGAACCGGCTGCACTGCCGCAGCAGGCCAATGTCATCTCGCTGCGCATGCCGCCCAGCCTCTACGGCGTCGCTGGCATAGACGACATACCCGACAGCGTCATCGAGGCGCAGGCAGTCAGCAAAGGCGACGGGATCAAGGGCCGCCCGCACTATGTCCTCGATGCCAACGGCGCGACGCGCGTCGGCCGCTATGGCTGGAAGGCCGACATTGCGGTCCTCGAAGAGATGGTCGCCGACGCTTTCACCAGGGAGCTCGGCATCACCAGCGTCGTCTCCGGCCACAGCGGGACGGACACGCAACCCGTCGAACAAGGGTCCGGAGAGATCGAGGCGGTGGCTGCCTATCTGCGAACGCTCACCCCGGCCGAGGAGGCCAGGCGATGAGCATCGCCCTGACGTTTTCGCATGCGCCGGAACAAGCGCACTCGATCTTGCCCGGTATAGCCGTGGCGGCCGCGCTCGCCCTTGCGGGCGGCTGGATTGCCGGCGGATTGGGCGAGCCGCTGTCGCGCAATCCGGTCCTCGTCGCCATGCTCTTCGGGCTGCTGATCGGCAACAGCTTTGCCTGCCCCGACGTCCTGCGCCCGGGGCTCGACTTCACCAAGCGCTACCTGTTGCGCCTGGCGGTCGTCCTTGTCGGCTTCCGCATCACGACGCGACTGTTCCTCGATCTCGGGCTGATGCCGCTCGCGGTGGCGGCCATCGAACTGATCCTGGTCGCGGCTTTGCTCTACGCCATCGCACGTAGGCTGTTCAGGCTGGAGGCCGAGATCGCGTTGCTGGTCGCGGTCGGAAGCGCCGTCTGCGGCGCAGCCGCCATTCTCTCAGTGGCTGCGCTGATGCGCGCACGCGACCAGAGCGCGGGGGTTGCGATCGCCCTGATCACGCTCAGCGGCACCGCGGCGCTGCTCGTCTATCCCGTGATGTTCCTGGGCGGCTGGCTGCCGCATCTCGACGACCGGCTCTACGGCGTGTTCGTCGGCGCGAGCATCTTCGAACTGGCGCAGGTCTACGGCGCCTCCTTCGCAGTCTCGGACGGGGCGCTGAACACCGCTACCCTCGTCAAGCTCAGCAAGGTGCTGATGCTCATCCCGCTTCTGCTGGCCATCGGCACGTTCTTTCGCGGCCGCAAGAGCGCGCCCGGAGCAACGCCGATCCCGTTCCCGTGGTTCATCGTCGCCTTCATCGGCGTGGTGATGCTCAATTCGCAAATCACGCTCGATCCGCAATTGCGCCGCGGCATTCTCGACGTCGACCAGTTCCTGTTCCTGATGGTGATGGTCGCGCTCGGGATCACACACGCATCGGCCGTCTCGGCGAAGCCGGCGGTGCGTGGCGCCTGATCGGCCTCGGCTCCAGCGGAGTGCTTTTGTCGGCAACCCTGGCCTCTGGCGCACTGATCCCGTTCTCGGCCGGCTTCCTGGCCTCGCCGTCGGTCTCGAGCGAAAGCGCAATGCTGGCCAGCGATGGCGGAAGGCTCTTCGCTTCGGTCGGCTGCGCCAAATGCCATGTGCCGGCGCTGGCGGGCACAAAAGGCGAAGTCAGGCTCTACTCGGACCTTTTACTGCACGACATGGGATCGGCGCTCGACGACAAGATCATCCAGGGCAACGCCATCGGCGCCGAATGGCGGACAACGCCGCTGGTCGGCATCCGCCTGCGCCAGCGCTTCCTGCATGACGGCCGCGCGACCACACTGCGCGATGCAGTGTTCGCGCATGGCGGCACGGCGCAGATCGTCCGCGACCGCTTCTTCGGCCTGGACGAGGCCGACCGCCAGGCGGTCCTCGATTTCGTGAGCAGACTATGAACCGGCCGCGTCACGCCAAAACCGGACCGAATCGCCATGCATGAAGGCATCATCGCGGAGCTGAACCATCTCGACGGACCCGAGCTGCTGGCGCCACTCGTCACCGACTTGTTCCGCGGAAAGGTAGCGCTCGTCTCCTCATTTGGCGCGGAATCTGCGGTGTTGCTGCACATGGCCGCATCGATCGACAGGTCGCTCCCCATCGCCACGCTCGATACCGGAAAGCTGTTTGCGGAAACGGTCGCCTATCGTACGCAATTGACGGCCTTGCTCGGCCTCACCGACGTGCGCATCGTCACGCCCCGGGCAAACGTCCTGCGGGTGCTCGACGGCTCTGGATCGCTGCACCGCAGCGATCCGGACCGGTGCTGCCACATCCGCAAGGTGCTGCCGCTCGAGAAGGCCCTGAGCGGTTTCAAGGCCTGGATTTCCGGCCGCAAGCGCTATCATGGCGGAGTTCGCACGGATGTTGCGACGCTGGAAGAAACTGACGGACGCCTGAAGATCGAGCCACTCGCCCGCTTCACCCGGCAGCAGATCGAGGTCTATCTCGACCATCATCGCCTCCCCCGGCATCCGCTCATCGAAAAAGGCTATTTCTCGATCGGTTGTGCGCCCTGCACCGTCGCGTGCGGCAGTGCGGACAATCCGCGCGCGGGCCGCTGGAGCGGATTGTCGAAAACAGAGTGCGGGATCCACCGGTCGCCCATCCCCTCGCACAATCCGGTCCCGTCCGCTTCCCGATTTCCGGTTGCGTAAGGCACCGAAGACCCGGGCGCCCAACAAGCCTTGAAAACTAGGCACGCTTGCGAAAACTGGGAGATCAATCGCCGGGAAACTAGGTGACCGTACCGATGTGCGCGGATGCCACTGCGCACAGGATGAGCTCGTGCGTTTGGAAAGGACTGCCAGGCAGCCCATGAGCTTGCCAATCGGAGGGAATAGCCATGATCAGGTCTTCTACCGGATTTGGAGCCGACGGTCGAAGACCGAGTGCGAGGTTCGCCCGCCGTCCATTGCCCAGTTTCAGGTTGCGCAACCATCGAGATCCGCCCTCCCGGGATCAGCCAGTGCCGCTTCATCTACGAAGCCCCCACGAATTGTCGCATGACTGCGCCAGGCTAACGTCAATCGGATCGGCGGGACGGTCATGGCAGCACGACCGTCGCTCGATGATTGGTCGAGCGGGAGCCCCCATGGCCGCCTTAGATGCCTTTGAAGCCGATGCGACGCAACCGCTCTCGGGCACAGGCCGGATCGCCAAGCTGGCGGCCCCGCGCAGCGCCAGGATATTGAGGCGGAACCGCGTTCTCGAAGCGATCGATCGGGTGTCGCGGTCGAGCGTATGCTGGGTGGCGGCACCGGCCGGCTACGGCAAGACGACCGCGGTCATCGATTATCTCGAAAGCGTCGAGGCGCCGCACATATGGTACCGTGTCGATGAGGGCGACCAGGATATAGCGCGGTTCTTTCAATATCTGGCGCAGTCGCTGGACTCAGTCTCGGCTGGAGACATGCCGGTCTTCGGCGTCGAGTATGCCGAGCAGCCGAAGGAGTTCGCCAGGCGCTTTTCCAGAGCCTATTTCGCTCGGCTAAAGCCCGGCACAATTCTGGTGCTCGATGATTTGCACGACGCCGATACCGCAGAATTTCGGGCGGTGCTTTCCGAGATGTTCCGTGAACTTCCTGACACCGTCCGCTGCATCTGTGTCTCACGCACGCTGCCCCAGGAGGAATTGGGCGACCTCATTCTCAAGGGCAAAATGGCTGTCATCGACCGCCACGCGCTCGAATTCTCGACCGCGGAAGCGCGCGATCTCGTCCACCTGCGTTCGAGGGACGCCGCTCGGGTCGATGTCGAGGCGGCGCGCGGTTGGGCGGTCGGGCTCGTCCTGCTCGCGGACCAAGGCACCAAAGCCGGACTGGACGGCACAACGGAGACGGTCCCCGGCGGGCAGAACGTGCTGCCCGACGTTCTCGGTCGTCATTTCTTCCTTTCCCTTCCCTCCGTCGACCAGGACATGCTGCTGAAACTCAATCTGCTGCCCGAAATCAGCGCCGGGTTGGCTGACGAGATGATCGGGTCGGGCGAAGCAGGAAAGCTGCTCGACAGGCTTTACAGGCGACAGTTTCTGGTCACGCGCTCGGAAAACAACCGCGATATCTTTCACCTTCATGACCTCTTGCGCGACTTCCTCGAGCGTCGTTTCGCACAGCAAATTGCCAGGGAAGAGCAGCAATCGCTCCGGCGAAAGGCGGCGAAGGTCCTTGCGGGGGCGGGCCGTCATGACGAAGCCATACGCCTCGCCTTACAGGCCGACGACTGGGACCAAGCGAGCGACCTGCTGCTGAGCCGCGCAGAGGACTTGCTGGCGCAAGGGAGCCGCGCGACCTTCATCGAGTGGTGCGGCCGATTGCCGGAAACCATCATGAATGGCTGGCATTTCTATTGGCTGGGCGTGGCCCACATGCCCGACGACGCTGCGGCGGAGCGTTGGCTGTCCAAGGCGTGGCAAGCCTTTGGCGAGGCCGACGATCTGCGCGGCCTGTGCCTCACTGTGTCGCGGGCGGTGTTGGTCAAGACTGCCAGCTGGCGCACGTACGAAGGTCTGTCCATGTGGACGCGACGGGCGTTCGAGCTGATCGAACGCGGGCTTCCGGAACTACCTTCCGAGGAAGCGATGCTGGTACGCATTGGCATGATGCGGGCGCTGAACTTCGGCGACGACTGCTATCGCAGCAGCCCCGCCGGACAAGCACTCGAAACCGAACTCCTGGAGCGGTTGACCCGGAATCCCGAGCACGATCCGAGCGGATTGCGGCTGCTTGCCAGCGAAACGCTGATCGATCTTTCGGTATCGACCATGCGCGCCGATCTGTTCGCCAAGGCCGTCGACAGCGTCGTTGACGATTTGAGTGACAAGAGCGTGCTGCCTTGGATTCTCGGCATGTGGCTGGTCGCCTTTGGTGCGGAAAGTGGACGTTATTTTCCCTATAAGAGAAGGGATTTTCCCTATCCGTCGGCCGAAGCGGCGTTGCGGGCGGCGATCGCAATTGGCGAGCGCGAATCGCTGAGGGGCGTGGAGTTCGGGGGGCTCTATCATTTGCAAATGCAGATGAAGGTCCGCAACGATTTTGCCGAGTTCCACCAAGTGGTCGAGCGTTTGGCCGAGATCGCCGACAGCCGTTTCACCACGCAGGTCGCCGTCGTCGCCGATTGCCACGCCGCGCTCCATGCCAGGCAAGGCGATTTCACGGCCGCTTACCAGGATTGCGAGCGCTTCATGACTGCCATCGAGGCGGCGAACGAGCCGATGATCGAGCGCTGGCCGCACTACATCACGCAGTTCCAGGTGCTGCTGGCGGACAGGAAGCCGCGCGAAGCCGCCGTGCTTCTCAGCGATCTGCTGCCGCGGCTGGACGGCGGCGCCCACAAGCGAACCGAGATATGCATTCTGGCAGCGGCCGCATTGGAGAACCTGTGGAGCGACGATCCGCACTATGGCGACCGGCTGCAGGCCTTCCTGGAAGCGCTGCGCGACATCAGGTGGCCAATGGTGCTGCTCAATGTCCCGGAATTGCTCGCCGAACTGCTTGGCGATGCGCTTGAGCGCGGCATCGAGCCCGAGTTCTGCCGGTCGTTGATCCGCGAACGCCGGCTCGAGCCGCCGCCCCGGCGGCCCACCGCCTGGCCCTGGCCGCTCAGGGTCCACGTCCTCGGAGGCTTTCGGCTCGAACTCGATGCAAACCCTCTCGCGCTCGGCGCGAAGCCGCCGACGAAGGCCCTCGACATCCTGCGAGTGCTGGCGATCTCAAAGGAAAATACCCGCTCGCAGGAGACCATTCAGGACTGGCTGTGGCCCAACCTCGACGGCGACCAGGCGCGGGCGGCGTGCGACCAGGCGCTTCATCGGCTGCGCAAGCTGTTGGGACGGACCGACCTCATCGTCCAGCGCGAAGGCAAGCTTCGCCTTGCATCGGACAAGGTCTGGGTCGACCTCGCCGACTGGGAAGCACGGCTCAAGACTGTCGCAAAGGTCAATGCGGAGGGATTGCGGCCAGACGCGGAGGCGCTCTTCCATGCATTCCCGGGTCCGTTGTTGTTGCACGAGCGAACCGCTTCCTGGTCGCTCCCGGCTTGCGAGCGCGTGCGTCGCGAACTGATCGATCTTGGGCTGCGGCTCGGCCAGCGGCTGGAGGCGGCCGACCAAGCCGACAAAGCACGGGCGATATATCTAGCGGTATTGGACTTCTATCCAGATGCCGGACCGATCTGCAAAGCGCTGATAAAGGAGCAACTGTGCCGCAATGATTTCGAAGGCGCAGTTGACGAATATGGGCGCTGCGAGCGCGCATTGCGTGCTGCCGGTGACGTAGCGGCCGCAGACATACGCGCGCTGGTGGCTCCCTATCTCGCGCGACGGGCGTCCCGATCCTCGTATTGAAACGACACGTTCTTATGGCCATGGTACTGGCGGAATTTTCACCCGCCAGCGCTCAACGCACGATCCTCACGCACATCGGCGTGCCAATATCGATGGATCGGCCGGTGTCGGTCAGCCGGCCGGTTGCGGCATCACGGGCGAAAATCGAGATGCGGTCGGCATTCTGGTTGGCCGAGAACAGATGGCCGCCCGAGGGCGTCAGTGCCAGATTGCGCGGCGTGGCACCGCCGCAAGGCGTATAGTCGACAAGAGCAATCCTGCCGGTTTGCTGGTCGACCGAAAACACGACGATGCTGTCATGACCGCGGTTGGAGCCGTAGAGAAAGCGGCCGTCAGGCGAGATCTGGACGTCGGCACAGTGATTGCCGTCGCGCGCCTCGGGCGGCACGGCCGGCTTGCTGTCGATCACCGTAAGCTTGCCTGATGCTTCGTCCAGCGCCAGCGAGACAACCGTCGAATCCAGCTCGTTCATGACGAACACGAAGCGACCGCCCGGATGCAGTGCGAGATGGCGCGGACCCGCGCCTGGCGCAAGCGCCGACTCGGCGAGTTTCGTCAGGCTGCCGTCGCGCCCGATGCGATAGGACACCAGCCGGTCGATGCCGAGGTCAGCGACGATCGCCATGCCGCCGGCAACCGTCTCGGTTACGCTATGGGCATGCGGCCGCTCCTGGCGGGCAGGATCTGGTCCGGTCCCGCTATGGGCAACGCTCGACAACGGCGCTGTCAGGCCGCCATTCTCACCCAACCCATAGACCACGACCGAGCGATCGGGGCCGCCCTCGCCCATGCCGTAATTGGCGACCAGCAGCTTGGTCCGGTCGCGCGTGATGGTGTTGTGCGCCGTGATGCTGCCCAGCGTCGGCTGCTTGTTGATGTAGGACAGCGTGGCGGTCTGCCTGTCGAAACGGTAGGCCGAGACCACCCCTTCGCGCCAGGTGAACACTTCTGAGTTGGCATAGACGTGGGAGCCGTCCGGCGTCACCGACAGGAAGGTGGGATTGTCGATGTCTCCCGTCTCGGCCAGTTTCTTCGTCTGCAGCGTCCCTTCGTCGAAACTGTAGACACCCAGCCCGATGCCGCGCGCGCCCTGAAAATACGGGGCGTCGCGATTGAGGCTGCCGACGAAAATCAGACAGGCATTCTGCATCACTTCCTCCCTTGTTCCGCCGGCATTGGCCCCAACGGAGCAGGCAAAATTTCGCCGAGACTCGCTTGCAACGCAACCCCATATGTGAAAATACTATTCACAAAAGAAGATTGACGGGAGGATCGATCATGCATTTCGCTGGTCTGCGGCGCGCCCTGATGGACGATTCCCGCTCCCAGAGGAAGTTGTCATGAGCAGTTTCGCGCCAACCGTGGGCGTGGCATCGACACACCCCGCCAACATGCCTAGGGATCACGCCGACCTTCCCGTCTGGAACGCGGAGAACTGGTTCTACGAAGACTGGCCGGTCGGCCAGAAGATCCGCTCGCTGCGCCGGACCATTGCCGAGGGCGACAGCCATCTGTTCAACACGCTGGTGCTCGACATCCATCCATACGTGCAGGACCAGATGTTCGCCGAGACGCAAGGCATTTTCGGCAAGCGGCTGGTGGCAGGGGCCTTCGTGTTCTCGGCCGGGCTCGGTCTCGTCGCCACCAATTGCGTCAACGCCTTTTCGTATGGCTACGACAAATTGCGCTTCATCAAGCCGGTGTTCATAGGCGACACGATCTATTCAATCCGCTCCAACCTCGACAAGAAGCCAAAATACAAGGAAATGGGGCTGATCCGCGCCAGCTATGAAGTCTTCAAGGGTGAAGGCGAGCTCGTGCTTTATTGCGAGCACCTGCAGACGGTGAAGTACCGCAATCCGGCCGATTTCGCCGGTAAGACGGAGAAATAGGCAATGGCTGCCATTGCCGAACTGCCGCTGACCGGGCTCATCGTTGTCGATATGAGCCAGTTCTTGTCCGGGCCTTACTGCTCGCTGCGGCTGCTCGACCTCGGCGCTCGGGTCATCAAGATCGAACGGCCTGACGGCGGCGACCTGTCGCGCCGGCTCTATCTCAGCGACACCGAGATCGGCGGCGATTCCACCATTTTCCATGCGATCAACCGCGCCAAGGAAAGCCTTGCCATCGACTTGAAGGACGAGGCCGACCTTGCGGCGCTGCGCGGCCTGCTGGCCAAGGCCGACGTGCTGATCCAGAATTTCAGGCCCGGCGTCATCGAACGCCTGGGCTTCGATTACGAGGCGGTGCGCAAGATCAATCCGCGCCTGGTCTATGCCTCGATCAGTGGCTATGGCGAGGAAGGCCCGTGGGTCAAGCGGCCGGGGCAGGATCTGCTGGCGCAGGCGCGCTCCGGCGTGATGTGGCTGAACGGCGACGAGGACCAAGGGCCGGTGCCCTTCGGCCTGGCGATCGCCGACATGCTGGCGGGTTCCGCCGCCGCGCAAGGCATCCTCGCCGCACTGGTGCGGCGCGGCGTGACCGGCAAGGGCAGCCATGTCGAGACCAGCCTGCTCGAAGCGCTGGTCGACTTCCAATTCGAGGTGCTGACCACGCACCTCAATGACGGGCGCCGGCTGCCGCGGCGGTCGAGCTTCCGCAGCGCGCACGCCTATCTCTCGGCGCCCTACGGCGTCTATCCGGCCAAGGACGGCTATCTGGCGATCGCCATGACGCCGATCTCGAAACTCGCCGATCTCCTCGGGCTCGAGGAACTTGCGCCCTACCGCGATCAGCCGTCGACCTGGTTCACTGCCCGCGACGAGATCAAGGCGATCATCGCGCAAAAGATCGCAACGAAGACGGTCGACGAATGGCTTGCCATCCTCGAGCCTGCCGACATCTGGTGCGCCAAGGTTTTGACCTGGCCGGAAATGATGGCCAGCGAAGGCTTCCAGGTCCTCGACATGCTGCAGACGGTGACGCGCGAGGATGACGTTTCGATCCTCACCACGCGCTCGCCGCTCAGGGTCGACGGCATCCGAGCCAAGGTCGAGCGGGCCGCGCCGCGCATCGGCGAGCACAGCGCAAAAATCCGCGCGGAGTTCGGGCTGTGAGCGACGCCACGCTCAAAGGCATGACCTGGAGCCATCCGCGCGGCTATGACCCGATGGTCGCCTGTTCGAGACTGTGGAAGCAACAAACTGGCATCGCCGTTGAATGGGACAAGCGCTCGCTGCAGGATTTCGAATCCTTCCCGGTCGAGGAACTGGCCCGTGCCTACGACCTGATCGTCGTCGACCATCCGCATGTCGGCCAGATCACCGCCGAGAATTGCCTGGCGCCGCTCGATGTCGCCGGCCGGGAAGCCGAACGCGCGGCACTTGCGGCGGGCAGTGTCGGCCGGTCCTTTCCGAGCTACAACTGGCAAGGCCGGCAGTGGGCGTTTCCGATCGACGCGGCCAGCCAGGTGCAGGCATGGCGGCCCGACATGCTTTCGGCTGCGCCGGCGAGCTGGGCCGATGCCCTCGATCTGGCCCGGCAAGGCCACGTGATGTTGCCGCTGAGGCCGCCGCATTCGCTGATGGTGTTCTACACGCTTGCCGGCAATCTCGGCCGGCCCGCCGGTGAAGGCCCTGGCGACCACGTGGATCCGGCAGCGGGCAAGCAGGTCTTCGAGATGATGCGCGAGATCGCAGCCCTCGTCGACCCGGCCTGTCTTGGCATGGATCCGATCGCGGTTCTGGAGCAAACGGCCGGATCCGGCTCGCGGATCGCCTGCGCGCCGCTGATCTATGGCTATGTCTCCTATGCCATCGCCGGGTTTCGACCCACCCGCCTGGCTTTCGCGGATATCCCGGCCGCTGGCAATGCCGGCCCCAAAAGCTCGGCGCTCGGCGGGACCGGCATCGCCGTGTCGGCCTTCTCGAGGGCCGGACAGGCAGCAATCGACTTCGCCTACTGGATCGCCAGCGGTGACGTGCAGCGCGGCCCTTACGCCTCGGCCGGCGGCCAGCCCGGCCATGCGGCAGCCTGGGCGGATGCCGCCGTCAACGCCGCCGCCGGCAATTTCTACAAGGACACGCGGACTACGCTCGAAGGTGCCTGGGTGAGGCCGCGGCACGACGGCTACATGGCGTTCCAGCAGGCGGCGTCCGATCGCATCAATCTCGGCCTGAGCGAAAGGCACAATGCCGCTCGCGTCGTTGCCGATCTCAATCGCCTGTTTCGGGAGAGCCTTTCGACGCAGGTGTCCGGCGTTGCCGGCGGAGGAGCCTGAAACAACCGAACGGAGGAGAACATGAACAGCCTGATCCGCGGCCTTATGGCCGCAACCGCACTTGCATCGGTCACGACCATAGCTTGCGCTCAAGACGTTTCGGGCGTGATTGCTGGATTGCCGACCGAACTGAAGGCACAATATGACGGCGCGCCGCAAAAGGTGCTGCCGTCGGCCTGGGATAATTTCACGCCGCCGTCAAAGCCGTGGAAATGGTGCCACTCCGAGTCCTACCAGGGCAATCCGTGGCGCGTCACCGTGACCAAGGAGTTGAAGCGGCTGGTCGACGGCCTGATCGCCGACGGCACCGTGGCGAGCTTCGAGGTGTCGGATTCCAACAACGACGCCAGTCAGCAGATCAACCAGATCCGCGCCTTCATCGACAAGAAATGCTCGATCATCACCTCGATCCCCGGCTCGGCGACGGCGCTGGACGATGCCATCGATGCCGCAGCCAAAGCCGGCATCCCCTTCATCACGGCAGCTGGGTCGGTGACCAGCCCGAATGCGATCAATGTCGATTCCAACTATGCGCGCTGGGGCTACGACATGATGACCGCGATCGGCAAAGCAATGCCGGACGGCGGCAGCGTGCTTCTGGTCGAAGGCATTGCCGGTCACCCGATCGTCGTGCAGGAGCGCCAGGGCGCCGACAAGGCGCTGGCCGAAAATTCAAAGCTCAAGGTCTCGCGCAGCGTCAACGGCAACTGGACTGCAAACGTCACCAAGACGGCGGTGCTGCAGGCGATCGCCACCAATCCGGCGCCGATCGATGCGGTGTGGACGACGGGCAGCGAAAGCCGCGTCGTCGCCGAGGCCTTTGCCGAGGCCGGCCGCCCTGCCCCGCTGATCACCGGCTCGATCACCGGCGATGCGCTCGGCTACTGGAAGGCCAATCCCGACAAATACCGCTTCGAAGGCCATGCGGTTCTGCCGCACTGGACGGCCGAGACGCTGTTTCGTGTCGGCGTGCGCATGCTCGACGGACAGAAGGCGAAGCTCAACACGCTGCTGATCCCGATTCCGCCGGTGCACAATGCCGACCTCGGCGCCTGGTACAAGGACTGCATGACGCCGGACGCCGTCTCGATCTTCCCGGTCCCGCCGAAGGATCCGATGCCGGAGGAATGGCTCGATGCCTACTTCGCCAATCCGGCACCCACCAAGGGCTGGGATTATTCGAAGGTGCCGGACGCCTGCGCCAAGTAGGATACGAAGGCCGGCTCCGCACGGGCGGTGCCGGCTTTCTCCATCAGGATTGCTCATGCTGGAAGTCCAGGCCATCTCGAAACGCTACGGCGAAACGATTGCGCTGGCCAATGCCTCAATCGCATTCCGCGCCGGCACGATCCACACCATCCTGGGCGAGAATGGTTCGGGCAAGAGCACGCTGGTCAAGCTGCTGTCGGGGATCGTCCAGCCGGACAGCGGCGCGATCCTGCTCGACGGAGCGCCCTTTACCGGCCTCTCGCCGGCGGCGTTCCAGGGCGCCGGGTTCGCCACCGTGTTCCAGGAAGTGCTGATCGCGCCTGACCGTTCGGTGACGGACAACATCCTGCTCGGCCTCGACGGCTTGCTGACGCGCACCGTGCCGCGTGCCGAGCGGCGGCAACGCGCGCAAGCGGTGCTGAAGCGCTTCGCGGTGACCGAGATCCCGCTCGACCAGTTGGCCGGGCAATTGCCGCTTGCGGTTCAGCAATTGGTAGTGCTCGCCCGCGCCGTGGTGCGCAGCCCGCGCATTCTCATCCTTGACGAGGTTACGGCGGCGCTCGACTTTGCCGATCGCGAGGCGGTCTTCGCCATGATGCGCAAGCTTGCCTCCGAAGGCTGCCTGATCCTGTTCATCACCCATCGCATGGACGAGGTGATGTCGCTTTCGGACCGGATTTCCGTGCTGCGCGGCGGCAGCGTGGTGACGACTGAGGAACGCGGCACGTCCTCCGCATCCGAACTTCTCAGAGCGATGGCGCCACGCACGGCGGCGGAGCTGGCGCATGGCTGATCGCGCCAGCCTTTCGGTGCGTGGCCTGGTGATCGCGCCGGGCGCAAGCCCCATGACGCAAACCATCGCGCCTGGCGAGATCGTCGGCCTTGCCGGCCTCGACGGCCACGGACAGGAGCGGTTCCTGAAAGTGCTGGCCGGCCTGGAACGCCCGGCCGGCGGCGAGGTGACCGTCGAGGCGCCAACCGGAGCACGCGCGATCACCAATTTCCGCAAGGCGGTCGCCGGCGGCATCGCCTATTTGCCGCGCGACCGGCGCACCACCGGCATTTTTCCGACCCAATCGGTGCTCGACAATTTTGCCGTCTCGACGCTGTCGCGCGATATGCGTTTCGGTCTGCTCAGCTTCGCCGCGCGGCGGCAGCGCTATGAACGCTATCGGGACAGACTGTCGATCATCGCGCCACGGCCGGACGCCCCGATCACCACGCTTTCCGGCGGCAATCAGCAGAAGGTGCTGCTGGCCCGCGCATTGGCGCTGGAACCGGCGATCCTGCTCCTCAATGATCCGACGCGCGGTGTCGACGTGGCGACGCGCCATGTCCTCTACGATGTGTTTCGTGGACTGGCGGCGAACGGCATGGCTCTGGTCATCCTGTCGAGCGAGATCGAGGAGATCCTCCTGCTTTGCCATCGCGTGCTGGTGTTCCGCGAACAGCAGGTGGCGGCTGAAATCACCGGAGATGCGATGAAAAGCGATACGGTGATCGCCGCCATGTTCGGGCGCGCGGCATGAGCGGGTTGCGGCGCATGGCGGCGCGATGGCGCGGCGCTGGCTTTGCGGCAGTGCTGCTGGCCATCCTGATCGCGGTCAATCTGCTGCTCAATCCGGCGCGCTTCCATCCTGCCGCCTGGGGGGCGCTGATCGGGCTCGCCGCGCCGCTGATCGGCGCAGCGGTCGCCTCGGCTCCGGTGATCCTCGCTGGGCGCGGCGGCATCGACATTTCCGTCGGGCCATTGATGGGCTTCGTCAATGCGATGGTGATCCAGCTGCTGTTTCTCAGGCTTGGCATATCTTCGCCGCTGGTCATCGTGCCGGCGGCGCTTCTGATCGGCGCGATCGTCGGCGCTGCCAACGGCTTCTTGGCGACCATCGTTCGCATCCAGCCGATCGTTGCGACGCTCGGCACCTATCTGATCCTCACCGGCATGACGCTGACCATCCTGCCGGCGCCGATCGGTCCGGCGCCGGGCTGGCTGAAGGCAATGGCCGGACCCTGGTCGGCACTGCCGCTGGCGCTGATCTTCCTGTTCTGGTGGCTGGTGCGGCAGACGCCTTATTACGACCAGCTGATGGCGGTGGGCAGCGACGACCGCGCCGCCTACACGGCCGGCATTCCGGTGACGAAAGTACGTTTCATCGCCTATGTCATGACCGGCATACTTGCCGCCTGTGCCGGCCTCATGCTGACCGCCCTGATCGGTTCGGCCGACCCTAATATCGGGCCGACCTACACGCTGATCGCGATTGCCGCGGTGGCGCTCGGCGGCGTCAGCCTTGCCGGCGGGCGCGGCGGGCTCGCCGGCGCCGCCATCGGCGCTGTCGACATCTTCCTGCTGCAGAGCGTGCTGACCGCCTTCAACGTCTCCACCTATGTGCTGCAGATCGCCTATGGCGCGATCCTGGTTGTGGCGGTCATCATGACGGCGCTGCAGGAGCGGCTCTCGGGACGGAAAGGCTGAGAAGCATGAGCCGGAACTGGTTCCAGTCCACCAATGCCCGCGTCGCCGGTGCCTTTGCCGTCGCTGTCGCCTTGCATCTCCTTGGCACCTTGCTCATCCCGGGCTACTCCCAGCCGTTCGCCATCCGGGCGCTGCTGGTGATCGCCTCGCTGCTGGCGGTGGCATCGATCGGCCAGACCCTCGTCGTCATCCTGGGCGGTATCGATCTGTCGATCCCCTTCATCATCGGCTTTGCCAATGTCGTTGCCGCACAGCTCTACGGCGTCGGCTGGAATTTTGCTCTTGTCTGCGCGGTCGTCAGCGCGCTCGCCTTACTGATCGGGGCGCTGAACGGCCTGATCTCGCGCGGGCTCGACATCCACCCGCTGATCGTCACGCTCGGCATCGGCATGATTGTGCAAGGCGCCGTCCTGTTGTGGACCGGTGGTTTTCCATCCGGATCGGCGCCGCAAGCGGTTTCCGCCTTCGTTTCGATCGGCGGTTCGGTCGGACCGCTGCCGGTGCCGGGGCTGGTGCCATGCGTCGCGGTGTTGACCTTGCTGGTGGCGCTGGTGCTGGCGCGCACGCCATACGGCCGCCGTCTCTACGCCCTAGGCAGCAATCCAGGTGCTGCGCCGCTGGCGCTGATCGATCCGGTCCGCATGTGGACCGTGACCTATGCCGCGAGCGCCTTCTTCGCCGCCGCAGCCGGCGTGCTGCTGCTCGGCTTCACCGGCTCGGCCTATGGCGATGTCGGCCAGCCCTATCTGTTCCAGACGATCGCGGCAGTGGTGGTCGGCGGCGCCGCCCTTGTCGGCGGCCGCGGCAGCTATTTCGGCACCATTGCCGGCGTGCTGGTGCTGACGGAGATCAACACGCTGTTGATCGGCCTCGGCTTCCGGCCCTCGACCGTGCAGGCGGCACTTGGCCTGGTCATCGTGCTCCTGGTTTCGCTCTACGGTCGCGAGCGGCACGTGTCGGCGACGATCTGAGGCCACCTATTCGTTTGAGCCGCATTTGTGCGACGCCAAGTGATCCGTCACTTGGCTGCAAAATGCTCTACAAACGCCACAGCCGCTTGGCGTTGCCGGAGAGCAGCTGTTGCCGCTCATCGATGCTTGCACCGGCGAGCAGCGCGTGCGTTGCCGCCACCCAGGTCGCAAGCCCGCCGCCAAGCGTGCAGACCGGCCAGTCGCTGCCCCACACAACGCGGTCCCAGCCGAAGCATTCGATGGTGTGCTCGACATAGGAACGCAGCGTTTCGACAGTCCAGGATCCGGCATCCGCATAGGCGACCACACCGGAAATTTTGCCGACGACGTTCGGGCGCCGCGCGATCTCCGCCATGTGCTCGCGCCAGGGGTGCTCGGCACCACCCTTGATGTCGGGCACGCCACAATGGTCGAGCACGAACTGCACATCTGGCGCGAGGTCGGCGAGTGCAATCGCCTTGGGGATCTGGTGCGGCAGAACGACAAGGTCGAAGGTCAGGCCGCTGCCGGCAAGCCGCCTGATGTTTTCACGAAACAGCGCGCCCTCCGAAAGCTCGTCCGGCATGACGTGCAGCACGCGGCGAAAGCCTTTGACGAAAGGATCGGCGCGCTGGCGCTCGAGATAGGCGGCAAAGCCAGGCTCCTCGGGGCGGCAGGAGGCAATTGCCCCCCGCAGCAAGCTGGCCTTTTCCCGCGACAGCGCTTTGACACGGCTGGTTTCAGCCTCGATGTCGGCAGGATCGACATCGACCTCCATATGCAATGCGCCCTCGATGCCGGCGCGGCGGGCCTGGACTGCATATTCGTCGTAGGAGAAATCGCGGTTGAGTGCCGGCACGCCGGCCAGCCAGGGATAGCGCAGCGCGGACTGGTCGATCAGGTGCAGATGGGTGTCGAAGATCATGGTGGCGCGCTCCTCCTTGGCGACTTCGAGATCATCTCACGGAGAAATTCTTCATTCAAATAAGAATTCATCTCGATTGCTTGACGGTCGATCCCGCCAGTTGCGACAGCTTTTCGGTCGCTGCCAGCAGCAGCTCAATCGTCCTCGTAATGTCGGGCGCCTTGGGTGCGTTGACCAGGGTTATGTAGGGGATCGACAGCGCGGCGATCGCCCTGCCGTCCGAGCCGAGAACCGGTGTCGACAGGTTGAAGACACCGGCGGTCTGCATCGATGCCATCATCTCGTAGCCGCGTTCCCGGATCTGGTCGAGGCGGGCAAAGAACTCCGGCGATTGCGGTGGCTTGTCGGTGCTGCGCAGATGTTCTGAGATCATCATCTGCCGCTCTTCCGGCTGGCGGAACGCCAGCAGCACATGGCCGGAGCCGGTGTCGAACAGGCTGATATGCGAGCCGACGCGGATCGAGATGCCCCAGTAATCCGGCGCCTCCTGCTGGGCAATCACCACGGCGGAGCCGCGATCGAAAACGACGAGCTGGTTTGCCTGCTGCGAGGTTTCTGCCAGCTCGCGCATCAGCGGCGTCGCGTAGGAAACCAGCCGGCGCACCGGCGCGTGCAGCTGCGCCAGGCCAAACAGCTTGAGCGTCAGCGAATAACGGTCGCCATCCGGCCGCGTGACGTAGCCGCGCCGCACCAGCCGGTCCAGCATGCGGTAGAACTCGTTCGGACTGCGGTCGAGCTTCTTGGCGATTTCCGCCTGCGTCAGGCCGCCATCGACACCGGCCAGCAACTCGAGGATGTCGAGCCCCTTGTCCAGCGCCGGGGCTCGATAGCGGTCATCTTCCTCGTCCTCTGCCATTGGGCTTCTCCAGTGAATTGCACTTTTCATATACGCATAACGGTATTGTTTCCGAAAGAACTTTCGGCTTGACGATCCTGTAAATGTTTTGTTTGTATATGAATGAAGCTGCCGATCCGCCCTCGCTATGGATCGACGCGGACTCTTGGGAGGATACCGATGACGAAACTGTTTTGCGGCCTGTCGGCCGGCGTAACGCTGCTCGCACTGGGTGCGAGTGCCCTTGCTGCCGACCTGCCCGGCAAATTCGACGGCGTCACCATCGACGCCAAGCTGATCGGCGGCCAGCAATATGAAGGGCTGTACGCGCGCATCGGCGAATGGGAAAAACTGACCGGCGCCAAGGTCAACGTGATCTCGAAGAAAAACCACTTCGAGCTCGACAAGGAAATCAAGTCGGACATCGCCTCCGGCAGCATCAACTGGTGCGTTGGGTCGAACCACTCGTCCTTCGCGCCGCAATATCCTGATATCTACACCGATCTCAACAAGCTGCTGCCGAAGGAGGAGATCGACGCCTTCGTGCCGTCGACGATCAAGGCCTCGACGCTCGACGACAAGCTGGTGATGCTGCCTCGCGCGCAGTTCGACGTCTCGGCGCTCTATTACCAGAAGAGTCTCTACCAGGACGAAGCCAAGAAGGCCGCCTACAAGGCCAAATACGGCAAGGAGCTGACACCGCCCGACACCTGGGACGAGGTCGCCCAGCAGGCGGAATTCTTCGCCAGCCCGCCCGATTTCTACGGCACCCAGTTCGCCGGCAAGGAAGAGGCGATCAACGGACGCTTTTACGAGATGCTCATCGCCGACGGCGGCGAATACCTCGACAAGGACGGCAAGCCGGCCTTCAACTCGGAAGCCGGCGTGCACGCGCTCGACTGGTTCGTCAATCTCTACAAGGCCAAGGCGGTGCCGGCCGGCACCACCAACTATCTGTGGGACGATCTCGGCCAGGGCTTTGCCTCCGGCACCGTCGCCATCAACCTCGACTGGCCGGGCTGGGCAGGCTTCTTCAACGATCCGAAGTCATCGAAGGTCGCCGGCAATGTCGGCGTGAAGGTGGCGCCGAAGGGATCGGCCGGCATTCGCACCGGCTGGTCGGGGCACCACGGATTTTCGGTCACCGAAAACTGCGCCAGCAAGGAAGCCGCGGCGTCGCTGGTCTGGTTCCTGACCAATGAGGACAGCCAGAAGCTCGAGGCGGCAAGCGGCCCACTGCCGACCCGCACGGCGGTGTGGGACTGGGACATCCAGCAGGCGGCCAGCGATCCTTACAAGAAGGAAGTGCTGGCGGCTTTCCAGGAAGAGGCAAAGCACGCTTTTGCCGTGCCGCAGACACCTGAATGGATCGAAATCTCCAACGCCGTCTATCCCGAATTGCAGGCCGCCATCCTGGGCGACAAGACCTCCAAGCAGGCGCTGGACGACGCTGCCGCCAAGGCCACCCAAATCCTCGAGGACGCCGGCAAGCTTTGACCATTCTCCCAAGGGGGCGCCGCTCATCGAAGAGCGGCGTCCCCGAACTTTTTGCGAACCATGCGCAACACGCTTTGTCTTGATCCCGGCTGGCCGATGGCGGCCTTCGGTGTCCGGGCACCAACGAGAACCGGATCGCCATGAAAGGCTGGAGACCTTCGCCGCCATTGCTGCTCCTGCTGCCGGCGGTGATCGTTCTGGCGGCGGTGGTGGTGGTGCCGCTGCTGCTTTCGCTCTATTCCAGCTTCACGCCGTTCCGGCTGACCAGGCCGGAGACGTTCTGGGTCTTCATCGGCGCGCGCAACTACGTCGCCATCCTGACCAGCCGCGCTTTCTGGGTCGCCTTTGCGCGCACCGTGGTGCTGCTGACGGTGGCGCTCAACCTGGAAATGCTGATCGGGCTCGGGCTGGCCCTGCTGGTGGAGAAGGCATCGCGCGGCCAGCGGATCCTGCGCACCATCATGATGTTTCCGATGATGTTTTCGCCGATCCTCGTCGGCTTCCAGTTCAAATTCATGTTCAACGACAATATCGGCCTGGTGAACAACGCCCTGCAGGGGCTCGGCCTGACTGACCGCGCCATCCCGTGGCTGATCGACGGCAATCTCGCCTTCATTGCCATCCTGACCGCCGAGATCTGGTCGTCGACTTCGGTGTTCGCGATCCTGATCCTGGCCGGGCTGCTGGCGATGCCGCGCGAACCGGTCGAGGCGGCCCGCGTCGACGGCTGCACGCCGTGGCAGACATTCCGCTATGTCACCTGGCCGTTCATCATGCCGTTTGCTTTCATTGCCATGACCATCCGCTCACTCGACGTCGCGCGCGCCTACGACATCGTCAAGATCATGACCGACGGCGGCCCCGCCGGCCGCACTGAACTGGTCTGGACACTGGTCGCCCGCACCGCCTATGGCGACGCCAGGATGGGCCTGGCCAATGCCATGGCCTATTTCTCGATCCTGCTGTCGATCCTGTTCACCGTCTATTTCTACCGCAAGCTCGCCGCGGCGCGCACGCAGATCGCGGCGGAGTGGTGAGGATGGACCAGAACAGCCTGCATCGCGTCGGCAACAAAGCGCTCGGCATCGTTCACGGCATCGGACTGTTCCTGGCCATGCTGGTCATCTGCCTGCCCGGCATCTGGATCGTGCTGTCGTCGCTGCGGCCGACCGTCGAAATCATGGCCAAGCCGCCGGTGTGGATCCCGCAGCAACTCTCGCTCGACGCCTACATCGCCATGTTCAGCGGCGTCGGCCAGGGCGGCATTCCGGTGCTCGACTACTTCCGCAATTCGCTGATCATCTCGGTGACCTCGACGGTGATCGCCATCGTCATCGGCATGGCCGGCGGCTACGCCTTTGCGCGCTACCGCTTTCGCGCCAAGTCGGCGATGTTCCTCGGCCTGATGCTGACGCGCACGGTGCCCGGCATCGCGCTGTCGCTGCCGCTGTTCTTCGTCTTTGCGCGGCTCGGCATCATCGACACGCATTTCGGGCTGATCCTGGTCTATGTCGCGCTCAACGTGCCGTTCACCGTCTGGCTGATCGACGGCTTTTTCCGCCAGGTACCGAAAGACCTCGCCGAAGCCGCGCAGATCGACGGCTGCACGCGCTGGCAGGCCTTCTGGCAGGTCGAGTTTCCGTTGGCCGGGCCCGGCATCGCCTCGGCCGGCATCTTTGCCTTCCTCACCTCCTGGAACGAGTTCGCGCTCGCCTCGCAGCTGACGCGCTCGATCAACTCCAAGACCCTGCCGGTCGGCCTGCTCGACTATACGGCCGAATTCACCATCGACTGGCGCGGCATGTGCGCGCTCGCCGTGGTCATGGTCATACCGGCGCTCACGCTTACCTTCATCGTCCAGAAACACCTCGTCGGCGGCCTCACTTCCGGCGCGGTGAAAGGCTGACATGGCAACCGTATCGCTCAAGAACCTCACCAAAAGCTACGGCCCGGTGGCGGTGGTGCACGGCATCGATCTCGAGGTCGCCGACCGCGAATTCATCGCGCTGGTCGGGCCGTCCGGCTGCGGCAAGTCGACAACCCTGCGCATGATCGCCGGCCTCGAGGCGATCAGCGACGGGATCATCGAGATCGGCGGCCGCATGGTCAACGACCTGCCGCCGCGCTCGCGCAACATCTCGATGGTGTTCCAGTCCTACGCGCTCTACCCGCATATGACGGTGCGCGAAAACCTCGGCTTCTCGCTCAAGATAGCGGGCGCCGCGAAAGAAGAAATGGACCGTCGCGTCGCCGAAGCGTCCGGCATTCTCGGCCTCGACCAATTGCTCGACCGCCGGCCGTCGCAGCTGTCCGGCGGACAGCGCCAGCGCGTCGCCATGGGCCGCGCCATCGTGCGCGATCCCGACGTCTTCCTGTTCGACGAGCCGCTTTCAAATCTCGACGCCAAGCTTCGGACGCAGATGCGCACCGAGATCAAGAAACTGCATGCCAAGGTCAAGTCGACGGTGATCTACGTCACCCATGACCAGGTCGAAGCGATGACATTGGCGGACCGTATCGTCATCATGCGTGACGGTTTCATCGAGCAGGTCGGCACACCCGACGAGGTCTTCCGCCGGCCCCAGACACGCTTCGTCGCGGGCTTCATCGGCTCGCCGCCGATGAATCTGCATGAGGCGGTTGTCGACGACGGACAGTTGCTGTTCGCCAGCGGCGAGAGGCTGCCTTTGCCCAGCCAGTTCAAGGCCAATATCGAGGCCGGCGACAAAGTCGTGTTCGGCCTCAGGCCCGACGACATTTATCCGACCGGGCATGGCATCAGCTCCGGCGAAGACGTCGACGTCCACCAGCTGGAGTTGCCGGTGACCGTCACCGAGCCGCTCGGCAACGAGACGCTGGTGTTCGCCGAATTCAACGGCAGCGACTGGGTATCGCGGATGCTCAATCCAAAGCCGCTGAAAGCCGGCGACCGGGTCAAGATGAGCCTGGACCTGTCGCAGGCCCATCTGTTTTCTGCTGAAACGGGCAAGACATTGCGAGGTTAAAACCATGGCAAAGATCGAGAAAATCGAACTGCGGATGGTCGACCTGGTGCCGAAGGTCAAGCGCACCGATGCCATCCAGAGTTTTGTCAGCCAGGAAACACCGATCGTCACCATCACCGACGCCGACGGCGCGGTCGGCACCGGCTACAGCTATACGATCGGCACGGGCGGCTCCTCGGTGATGCGGCTGCTGGCCGACCACCTTGCGCCGCGGCTGATCGGCCGCGACGCCGACATGATCGAGGCGATCTGGCACGAGCTGGAGTTCGCCAGCCATGCCACGACGATCGGCGCGATCACGGCAATCGCGCTGGCGGCCATCGACACTGCCCTTTGGGACCTGCGGGCCAAGAAAAAGAGGCTGCCGCTGTGGAAGCTGGCCGGCGGCGCCAAGGACCGCTGCCCGCTCTACACGACCGAAGGCGGTTGGCTGCATATCGAAACCGAGGCACTGGTCGAGGATGCGCTGGCCGCCAAGGGCAAGGGGTTTCGCGGCTCGAAGGTCAAGATCGGCAAGCCGCACGGCTCCGAGGATCTTGCCCGGCTGACGGCGGTCCGCCGGGCGGTTGGAGACTCCTACGAAATCATGACCGACTGCAACCAGGGCTTTTCTGTCGACGAGGCGATCCGCCGGGCCGAGCGCCTGCGTGAACTCGACCTCGCCTGGATCGAGGAACCGCTGCCGGCCGACGACATAGACGGCCATATCCGCCTGTCGAATGCGACGTCGACGCCGGTCGCCGTCGGCGAGTCGCTCTACTCGATCCGGCATTTCCGCGAATATATGCAGAAGGGCGCGTGCTCGATCGTGCAGGTCGATGTCGGCCGCATCGGCGGCATCACGCCGTGGCTGAAGGTGGCGCATGCAGCCGAGGCGTTCGACATACCGGTCTGCCCGCATTTCCTGATGGAACTGCATGTCAGCCTGACATGCGCCGTTCAGAACGGCAGATATGTCGAGTATATTCCCCAGCTCGACGAGCTGACCGGCAAGAAAATGCGTATCGAGGACGGGCACGCATTGGCACCGGACGAACCCGGCATCGGCATCGACTGGGACTGGGATGCGATCAAGGCGAAGAGCATCGCGGAATTCACCATGGCGATAAAAAAATAGGAGGCGGACATGCAGCGAATGGGAATGGTGCTCGGCCTCAAGCCGGAGAAAGTCGCCGAGTATGTGCGGCTTCACGCCGCCGTCTGGCCGGACGTCCTCAAGATGATTTCCGCCTGCAACATCAAGAATTATTCGATTTATCTGAGGGAGCCGGAGCACCTTTTGTTCAGCACCTTGGAGTACCACGGCACCGACTATGCCGCCGACATGGCGAAGATGGCTGCCGATCCCACGACGCAGGAATGGTGGGCGCTCTGCATGCCATGCCAGGAGCCGCTGCCGACCCGCAAGGAGGGCGAGTGGTGGGCGTCGATGGACGAAGTCTTCCATTATGACTGATGACATTTTCGATCCTGCCTCGCTTTCCCAGGCCTGGGCACAGCCGTCAAAGCCCCGGCCGATCGTGATTTTCGGCGCCGGCTCGATCGTCGGCGATGCGCATTTCCCGGCCTATGGGAAAGCCGGCTTCCCGGTTGCCGGGCTGTTCGACCCCGACCTGGCCAAGGCGGAAAAACTCGCCTCGAAATGGGGCGTCACCGCTTACCGGTCGGTCGAGGAAGCTGCGTCAATCAAGGACGCCGTCTTCGATCTGGCGACGCCGCCGGCTCACCACGCCGGGGTGCTCAGGGCGCTGTCCGATGGTGCGGTGGCGCTGATCCAGAAGCCGATGGGCAGCAATCTCGCCGAGGCGACCGAGATCCTCGAAATCTGCCGCTCCAAAGACCTGAAGGCGGCGGTGAATTTCCAGCTGCGCTTCGCGCCGATGATGCTGGCGCTCAAGGATGCGATCGCCAAGGGCTGGCTGGGCGAAGTGGTCGATTTCGATGCATGGCTGGCGCTGGCGACACCCTGGCATCTCTGGGAATTCCTGTTGCAGGCGCCGCGCGTCGAGATCGCCATGCATTCCATCCATTATCTCGACCTGATCCGGCAATTGCTCGGCGACCCCAAGGGGGTTCACGCCAAGACGCTCGGCCATCCCGGCCACAAGGTTGCGCAAACGCGCACCAGCGCGATTCTCGACTATGGCGACACGGTGCGCTGTGCACTGTCGATCAACCACGATCACAAATTCGGTCGAAAACACCAGGCCTGCGAATTCCGCATCTGCGGCACCGAAGGCGCCGCTTACCTCAAACTGGGCGTCAACCTCGACTATCCGCGCGGCGAGCCGGACATTCTCGAAATCTACCCCAAAGGCGGCACGGACTGGATTGCGGTTCCACTCGTCGGCGCATGGTTTCCGGACGCCTTTGCCGGCCGCATGGCCAATGTCCAGCGCTACGCGTCGGGCGAGGACGCCGAGCTTGTCAGTTCCGTCGAGGACGGCTGGAACACCATGGCGCTGGTCGAAGCCGCCTACCGATCGAGCGCGGCGCCGGCAACACCGATAGCGGCGAGGCCCTGACATGGAGCAGACAGTCTATTTCGAGGACTACCGGATCGGGTCGTCGCGCATGACCAGCGGGCGCACCATCACCGAGACCGACTTCGTCGTCCATGCCGGCCATACCGGTGATTTCTTTCCCCACCACATGGACGCCGAGTTCATGAAGACGATGCCGTTCGGGCAGCGCATCGCCCACGGCACGCTGGTGTTTTCGGTCGGCGTCGGGCTGACGGCCAGCGTCGTCAACCCGGTTGCCTTCTCCTATGGCTACGACCGGCTGCGCTTCATCAAGCCGGTGTTCATCGGCGATACGATCAGGACCCGCACCACCATCTCGGCTAGGGAAGACGACCCGAAGCGACCCGATTCAGGCCGGGTCGTCGAGCGCTGCGAGGTGATCAACCAGCATGGCGACGTGGTGCTCGTCGCCGATCACATCTACATCGTCGAGCGTCGCGACAAGCCGAGCAGAGCCTCGACAGATGACGCTGAAACCTAAAGACAAAAAAACCGCCTTGCGGCGGGTCCTCGGTGAATCATCACCATACGCAAATTAGTAGCATAGCTGCCGGCACAAAGCAAGAACAAAATGTGGCAAACCGGATAAATCGCGACAGGTTGCGCTGCCCCTTATCGCCCTGCGAACCCCGACTTGCAGGACTTGGGTTCCGCGGAGCAGGCGGATAGAGGTGGTGCCGACATCGGGAATTGGTCATATCCGGTTGACCGGATATACAGGCTTGCCGCCGCGCAGGACCGATGCGACATCGGCAAACACCTTGTTGCGAACCTCCGCGTAAGACTGGGTCGAGTAGTGCGCCGCGTGTGGACTGACCAGGACGGTGTCCAGCGCCAGCAGCGGATTATCGGGCGAAGGCGGCTCCCGCTCGAACGTGTCGATGCCGGCGCCTGCCAGATGGCCGCGCCGGATCGCGTCCGCCAATGCGACCTCGTCGACCAGGCCGCCGCGGGCCACGTTGATGAGTATCGCCCCTTCCTTCATCCGCGACAGGGCTTGCGCCGACATGATGTTTCTGGTCTCCGGTGTCGCTGGAACGTGCAGCGAGACGATGTCGGCCCTGGCCAGCAACTCGTCGAAGCCGACCGGTTCGGCATCACCGGCCGCGATTCGCTCGGCCGGCATATGCGGATCGTAGGCGATGATGTGGTAGCCGAAGACCCGCGCCCGCTCGGCAGTCAGCCGCCCGATCTGGCCGAAGCCGATCAGGCCGAGGATCTGCCTGTCGGGCCGTGTGATGCCGGCGCCGTCGGTCATTGCAGCCCAGCGGCCGGCGCGCACCGCGCTGTCGAACTGCTTCAGCCTGCGCGTCAAGGCCAGGATCAGGGCCATGGCGTGGGTGCTGACTTCAACCAGATTGGCGTCCGGCACGTAGGTTACCTGAACACCGGCACGGCTGGCGGCCTCGACGTCGATCGAATCGAGCCCTACGCCGAACCGTCCGATGACCTTGAGCCCCTTCAGTTCCGCCAAAACGCGAGCCGTGATCGGCTCTCGCAATACCATCAATGCGTCGGCGTCGCGGCAGTGTTCGATCAGGGCATCTTCCGTGAGCAGCGTCTTTTCGACAAACTCGGCGTTCAAGCCGTCGAGGTAGCGCAGCTGCTCCTCCTCGACTGACAGCACACCGTCGGTCTTGATGATCTTCATGGCAAACTCTTGCTATGAGGCGCTGCGCGCCGAGGCGACGCCGGCGGCAAGGCCGGCCCCGAGAAACATCGTGTCGCTGGCCAGCATGTAGAAGCTGATGCCGTGCCGCGACCATTTGCTGACATCATCCGCCGAAGGGCGAAAGATGCCGACGGCCTTGCGGGCCGTGCGCGCCGCGGCCGCGATCCTCATAATCGCTGCATTGAGCTTTTCCTGGCCGGCCGGCCCCATGGCGTCGATCGAAACCGACAGGTCGCCGGGACCGATGAAGATCACGTCGACGCCGTCGACCTGGACGATGTCGTCGATGTTGGCGAGCCCTTCGGCCGTCTCGACCTGGATGGCGACCGTCAGGACATCGTTGGCCGATTTGAGGTAGTCCGGAATGCTGTAGCCATAACCGGCGGCGCGGCCCGGGCCGACACCGCGGGCGCCGACCGGCGGGTAACGGCAGGCCATGACCGCCATGCGCGCTTGCTCGGCCGTGGAGACGCGCGGTACCAGGACACCCGACGCGCCGGCGTCGAGCGCGGCGGCCATCCACTCCGGCGTGTGGCCGGGAACGCGCACCATCGCGGGAACCTTGTGGACATCGGCGGCGCGGATCAGATCCTCGAGCCGTTCGCGGCCGATCTGCGAATGCTCCCAGTCGATGCACAGGAAATCGACCCCGCTGGCGGCGGCCACTTCGACCGCCACAGGGTGCGGGATGGCGCAGAAGGTGCCGATGAGGCGATCGAGAGAGATACATTTCTTGCGAAAGTCGTACATGAAATCTCCAGAAATTTTCGGCGTCGGCAAAAACCTGTTTGCCTATGTGGCCCTTGACGAAGGATGCACGGCTTCCGTCGACATCGGAAAATGCCGGCTGCCGCCTGAAAACGGCGGGAAGGTCTTGTAGTCGGCGCGCATCTCCAGCCGCGCCGGCGATTGCAGCGCGTGCGTCAATGCAGCGGGACTGTCGAACATGACGCGATTGCGCTGCATATGGTCGATCCGCGGCCAGGGCAGCGAACCGCACCAATCCAGTCGCGACAGAACCTCGATGTGGCGAATGCCGGGGAAGCCCCGCATCAATTGCGGATGATGCGTCACATAGTGGTAGAGCCAGGCATTCATGTCTTCGGCCGGCCCGGGATAGTGGACAAGATAGCTGCAGGGGAGCCCGGACGTCTTGACGCCAGCGTCGTCGACGGGAAACGGACGCACGCACATTGCCTGTTGCGTCGGCCTCGAACCGGCGATGCTCGACAGCATACCAGGTGCGGCAAGCGCCTGCAGATGGCCGGACGGCGCCAGCGCCGCCTCCATGTCCGCCAGTTCGTCGAAATAGAGCTGGAAGCCGAAGACCGGCGGCGGACCATCGTTGTTGAACATGTCCGCCACTTCGGGCAGATAGATGTTTGCAAGCGCAAGGCCCGGCGTCGATGCAATCACACGCCGCACGGCGTCAACATCTTCGCCGGCGATGGCCAAATTTGCCTCGCGGTCATCATGGAAGAAAGCAAGATAGGCAAAGCGCATGTGGACACCTGCTGGATCGAGTTCGACTAGATCAAATTCGGAAGAAAGAGAGCGATCTGCGGAAAGAGGACAATCAGCAGGATCAGCAGAAGCGTCAGCGCGATGTAAGGCGCCGCAGCCATGGCAACCGTCTTGAGCGATGTGCCTTTCGGCGCAACGCCGATCATGATGAACAGCAGCAGGCCAAACGGCGGCGTGGTGAAGCCGACCTCGTAGGCGAGCAGCAGGATCAGCCCGAACCATACCGGCTCGTAGCCGAATTGCTGGGCGATCGGCAGGAAGATCGGCAGCGTGATCAGCATCATCGAGACCTGATCCATGAACATGCCGAGCAGCAGGATGACGAGCACCATCATGAGCAGCATGGGATACGGTCCAAGATCGTAGCCGACGATGAACTGGATAAAGCCGTTGGAGGCGCCGGAGAAGGCGAATATCTGCGAGAACGTCGTCGAAGCCGAGATGATCAGGAAGGTCATGCCGGTGACCTTCATCGCATCGTCCAGCGACTTCCAGACAACCGACCAGCTGAACCGCCGGTAGACAAACAACAAGGCGAAGACAGCGGCACAGCCGAGGCCTGCCGACTCGGTCGGGGTCGCTATTCCAAGGATGATCGTGCCGACCACCATGAACACGATGACGCTCATCGGAATGATGTTGACGGCGACCGCCCTCACCTTCTCGGCCGCGGGGACGGCGGGCACCGGATAGTGCGGAGCGGCGTCCGGATCGATCTTTGTCTGCGCGAAGATCAGCGCCGCGTACATGAGAACGAGCAGCAGTCCCGGCAGAGCCCCCGCTATGAGCAGCGCGCCGACGTCGATCTGGGCCAGCGAGCCGAGCAAGACGGCCAGCGAGGATGGCGGGATGATGACGGCAAGGCTTCCGGCGCCAAGCACCGGGCCGTAGGCCATGTGCGGCTTATAGCCCCGCTTCAGCATCTCGGGCACCATCAGCGAGCCCATCATGCCGGTATTGGCGAGGCTCGAGCCCGACAGCGCGGAAAAGATCGTGCCGGCGGCCAGCACGACATAGGCGAGGCGTCCGCGCAGATTGCCGATGCACAGGTCGAGCGCGTAGACGACCTTCTCGCCGAGGCCGGAGCGGAAGAACAGGCTGCCCATGACGAGAAACATCGGCAGCGGGGCAAGCGCGTAGGTCGAGACAGCGTCGGAGAAGTTGGCGACCATCTGCGTCACGCCGATCGAGCCGCCGAAGAACAGATACAGCCCGATCACATTGGTGACGAAGAACGCGAAGGCGACCGGCAGCCCAAGGCCCATCAACACCAGGATGGTGCCAACGAGCACGGCGAATGGAAACAGCCAGGCCACCGGTCAGAGCCCTTCCATTTCCAGCGGATCGAGCGTGTACAGCGTGTCACGGCCGAGCAGATATCTGAGCCATTCCAGCGCCGAGAGATAGAAGGCGAGCATGATGGGCAGAAAGACCAGCCATTTCGGCATATCGAAGCTGCGCGTTTCGTATTCGCCGCCCGCAACGGCACTTGTCAGCGAAGACAGAGCGACGCTGCCGAGGTAGAGGCTGACGCCGATGCAGGCGAGATAGACCAGCTTTTCAAGCACCACCCGTGCCCGCACCGGCAGCGCCTGGCGCAGGAACTCGACGAAGACATGGCCCTTGCTGTGGACCAGCCAGGGCATCGGCAGGAATGCCGCGTAGAGCAGGCCGTATTCCGTCGCCGACACCGCCCAGGCAAGCGGCCTCAGGCCCAGATTGCGGACGCACACATCAGCAACCACCGCGACGATGATGAGGCCAAGCACCACTTTTGCCGCCGCCGCCAACGCAAGGCTCAGCTTCCCAATCGCTGCAAACAATCTGTCCATGCCCGACGACCCCCATGTCCACCTTCGTCCTCTTGGCCCAGCTTTGATGGAGGGCACGCAAGGCACCCTCGGCTCGGGCTACTGGAAGAATTTCTTCAACTGATCGATGTTGGTGGGATCGCGTTTGGCCATTCTCGCCCAGCTCGCCTGCGTGGCAGCCGCCAGGAATTTGTCGCGGCCGGCGCCGGTCAAGCTGATCACCTTCTGCCCGCCGTCGATCATCGCCTGTGCCTGTTTTTCGGACTGGGCAAGGTTGGCGTCATAGCTCGCGCGCTCGTATTCGACGGCCGTGTCGGCAAGCAGCTTCTGCGCTTCGGGCGACAGCGTGTCCCATTTGGCCTTGTTGATCGAGATCAGCACGTCGGTTTTGAAGAACTGCGGGTCGACACGGTATTTGGTGAATTTGTCCCAGCCGAACGACGCATAGCCAAACACGGTATACGCGTTGGCATTGACGACGCCGCGCTCGAGCGAGGTATAGACATCCCCCGGCGCTTGCACGATCACCGTTGCGCCCAAGGATTCAAGGAAATCGCGGTAGAGCGGCGACGAGCGGATCTTCAGACTGCCCCAGTCGATGCTGCCTTCGCTGTTGAGCTTGGGTTCGTCGACGGTGAAGACGTTGAAGCCCGAGCCCGCGTCGACATGCGCCAGCAGATGGGCATTGGCCTTCTTCTCGAAAATCCCGCTGATGAAGTCCCAGCCGCCATTGTCGCGAACCTCCCACGGCGTCTTCGTCGATGCGGAGAAAACCTCGCCTTCGGGCACGAGTTCGAGGAACTGCCCTGCCGGTGTGTCGATCACATCGATCAGGCCGCTCCTGAGCGCCGCGCCCTGCTGGATCGGCGGAATGACCTCCGGCCCGCCACGGACGTTGATCTGGACCACGCCCTTGCCCTTTTCGTTCACCTTCTGAACGAACTTCAGGAAGCTCTGCGCGTAGCCGTTCTGCGTCGGCGTAAAATGCACGGCGTTGAGGACGACCTCTTCGGCCGAGGCGCTACCCGCCACACCCGACATGAGTGCAGCCAGAACAAGGGATTTCCAAATGCGCATTGCCATACTCCCTTTGATAGTTCGTCCATGATCGGGTTCGATCTAAAATTGCAATCGCCGCGCCGCCGCGTGAACGGCGGTTAGTTGGCATCATCTCCTACTGTCAGGAACCGCCCATGCGCGTAGAAGACCGGCGATCGATGAGCGCGGTCCAGCGCAACGCCCGACACGATGCCGATGACGATCATGTGCGATGCCCGCACGATGATTTCGGCCACCCGGCATTCGAATATTGCCCGTGCGCCGACAAGCAAGGGCGCGCCGGTTTCGCCACGCACCCATGATCCGGACGAGAACCGCGCGGCGCCCTTGGCTTTGGTCATGCCGCCAAAGGCACGTACAACGTTCTCCTGGTCGCCGGCGGGAAGATTGACCGAAAACGGCAAACCTTCGTGAATGACCGAGGCAAAGGTGCTGCCGCGGTTGACACAAGCCAGCAGCGACGGCGGCTCGGCGCTGAACGAGCAGAGAGCCGTCGCCGTGATGCCGCAAAAACCGATCTCGTCATGTTCCGACGCGAGGATGGCGACCGAGCCCGCCACGGCCCGCATAGCCTGCTTGAACGCGCGCGGATTGATGGAGTCGTGCCCATCCACCCACGGCGTCGGAATGGCGGCCGCCGGCATCAATTTACTCGAAGCCCGGCCTGGCGCATCAGCGGCAGCACGCGGTCGCAGAAGAAGGGCAATTCGTAGGTGTAGTTGACGAATGTGAGGGCGGCGCCGGAATAACCCTGTTCCATGATCTCGGTGAGGTCGTCGACGATCTTTTCCGGCGTGCCGATGAGCGGGAACGTCCCGGCACCACCGGCGAACCTTTGCCGATATTCGGTGAAAGCCTTCGCATCGTGCGAGTTCGCGAATTCCTTCTTCTTGCGCATGTGCTCGTCGACCGCACCCTCGTCCGCGCATTCCAACGCGTAGTGCCGGTAGTAATCCTCGGCTTCCTGCTGGGTCTCCCGGCAGACGACGTGACAAACTGTACAGACGCCGACTTCGCGCCCGACTTCGGCCGCGCGGTTGGTGATGTCGACCACATGCGCACGGCCGTCGGCAATTTCGGAAAACGTCGAAAACAGATAATCGCAGTGGCGCGCTGCGTAGTTGCGCCCCGGCGCGCCGAAGGCGGCGTTCATGGTCACCGGTCGCGGCGCCTGCAGGCTTGGCGGCCGGCTGACGACCCCCTTCAGATCATAGAACTCGCCGCCGAAGTCGAACGGCTCCCTCGATTGATAGGCACGCACGATGATGTTGATCCATTCCTCCGCTTGATCGTAGGTTCGATCGCCGACCGTCTGCCCGAACATCGCGAACTCGTCGGGGTTCCAGCCGCAGACAATGTTCAAGCCGGCCCGCCCATTGGAGATGTGGTCGACCGTCGCCAGCGCTTTTGCAGCCTGCAGCGGATGAACCAGCGGCACATGCACCGTCATGAACAGGCCGATGTTTTCCGTGGCGACAGCAAGGCCCGCCGCCCAGGTGAAAGTCTCGAACGACCATTCCCGCACATGCGTCAAACCGCCGAAGCCGCGCCAGCGGGCGATCGGCAGCAGAAACTCGAGGCCGGCGCGGTCGGCGATGCAGGCGGAATTGAGGTTGTCCTCCCAGCGGGCACGCCAGCGCTCGGGGACGGTAGTCATTGCCAGGCCGCCATCGGCGTTCATTGAAAATACGCCGAGCTTGAACCTGTTCGGCCCTTTCAGCGGGTGCTGCTTCCTGATCATGCTTTCCCCTGCCGCGACATGCCCTCACCTTCACCGTTGGAGTTTTGAAACGGTGGGCTAAGCTTCATGAAACGCTCCTCGGCGTTCTGAATGAAGTGGGTCATGCGGTCGTAAGCGGCGACGGCGTCGCGCTTGACGAATGCCTCATAGATTGCGCGCATGCCGGCAACGATGACGGCCTGCGTCGGCTGGTGCGACAGCGTCCTTAAGCGCACGACGAGCACATGGTCGGCGAACCTTGCAATCGTTTGGGAAAGGCGCTCGTTCTCGACGGCGCCGAGCCAACAATTCCTGAATGCCGAATTGGCCTGGAAAAAGCGGTCGGCATCGCCGGCGGCGGCCGCAGCCTCGGCCTCCCGAAGCGCGGCTGCCAGGGTCTTGAGGCCAGCGGCGTCAAGTGTCCGTGCCGCGTGCGCGGCGGCCCGTGGCTCAAGCAGGCGGCGGACCTCGAAGATGTCGGCGACATCCGTCGCGGTAAGCGTGGGCAGGGTGAAGCCGCGTGTCGTGCCGACGAGATAGCCCTCATGCACCAACTGCATCAAGGCGTCACGGACAGGCATTCTGGAAATGCCGAGCTGGGCGGCAATATCGACATCGACGAGCTTCTGGCCAGGCGCCAATTCGCCATGCTGTATCGTCAGCCGGATTTGTTGATAGACCTGGGCACGCAGATTGCCATCGCCAACCCGTTTGAGCTCTATCGTTTCCGTCATCCACGCCTTCCCATGCGAAGATTTCGTATATTGTTTGAGGCTGTGTTCTCGCAGTCGTGCCGTTTGAAATGCAGCCACGTGTCGGCAGAAATCCACCTATCAGCCATGTTCCCGGCTCAAGTGGAGCATAGGCTGGATCACCTGGCAAGATGTTTTAAGTTTATAATGTATACTGTTTGAGTTCGCTGTCCGGAGGGCAATGGATCGCGCCATCCGTGCTGCCGCGCCGCGCCACGGCGGGGACAGCTAACGATCCGCGCGGTTCGGTAAAAAACGTACAGACGTTTTTCCGTGACACATCGAAGTTGACGGATTTAACTAAAATTACTTGCGATCTGCGCGCGCCGGCACGCCCACCCCGATCCCTCGCCGGTACGCATTACTGGATCGCCCGCCGTATCGAAAGGTGCGGCGGGCTTTTCGTTTCGTTTGGCGGGGAGGCGCTTATGCGAGACTTGCCCAGGAATATCGACGCCGACGTCGTGATCGAAATCAGCAAGCTGCTCGACGACCGGGCGAAGTCCGTGCCGGTGCCGGTGCACAAGCTGGCGGCGATGATCCGGCTGGGCGTCGAGACGCGTCTGACCGATCACTCCATCGAAGAACTGATCGTGGAGATGGCCGCGACGCGGGGGCTTCCGATGCTGTTCGACTTGCCGGTGGTCGACAACGTCGTGCCGATTGCCTCGGCGCGCCGTCCCCGCTGACACTTCGCTCGAACCTCACCGATCGTCGCGTCGCCGGCCGACTTCACTTGTCCTGATGCGCGGACCGGGTGTCGCCTTTCTTTTCGGGGTCGTGGGTATGGTGGCTGTCGTGTTCGCCGCCGCCGCCGGAAACCTTGCTGTGGCTGCGACGGTCGGAGTCGGCCGGCGGCTTTTCGACGCTCAGCGGCTTCTTGGCGTTTTCGTGCGCGGCGCCGGGACCGCCCTGGCGGATGCTGGCAGGAGTCTTCTTCGACGTGGACATGACCTAGCGATCCTGGACGTTGCCTTGATGGGTGGTGTTGACCTTCGTATTGCCTTGCTGGCCCTGCTTGTCGGGATCCGGAACGGCTGATTGCGGTGCCTGGTCGGCTGCTACCGGTTTTTTGTCACCGGTGCCCTTTGGGCTCAGGTTCTTCGGCGGCACAGGGGGAGGTTTTGTGCTCATGGCGTGTCTCCTTCCGTCACCCAAACAAGCGGCTCGGGAGAAAGGTTCCCGATGGCCCGGTCCGAACGGCAATTGCCGCGAATAGCCGGGCCCGCAGGCGGTGGCTTGGCCGGCGGGATCCAGGATTATTTCTTGATGATGTTTCCGTTGTTCAGATCGAAGGCCTGGGCACCGAACGCCTGCCTGAAGAAATCCTCCTGCAGATCGCCCCATTCGCCAAGATAGGCGCCGCAATTGCTGCAATAGATCGGCGTCGAATCCTTCGGGTTGTCGGGAATTTCCATCAGGATCGTCCCGCACGCCTTGCAATCGAGCTTGTCATCCAAACGGCGGCCCATTGGCCTATAATTGCGCGTTTTCGGCCGCGCGCCAATTGTCGTATTCGTACGAAACTGCGAACGGTACGTTTTCCACCTCCAAGCGGGCAGCAGGCTAGCGGTCCGCCGGATTTCCGAAAGCGGGATCGCGCCGCCTCGAATACCTTCCCACCCGCGGCAGCTCGTCTGGAAAGTCGACCCAGGGAAGCCTCATGTCCCAATATGCGTGGGCCTGCGGCGGAAACCGTTCGGGGTGGTCGAGAAAGCCGATCGACAGATAGAGTTCGTCGGGCAGGCCCTGGTCGACATAGCCGATCGATGTTCCGCAATCCGCACAGAAGGACCGGAGCACGCCGGGGGTTTTCGAAAAGGTCTTGGGCGTGCCGGTGAGCAATGTGAATTCGGAAGGCCGATAGCCGACCCACACCGTTAGCGGGCTTCCTATCGCCTTGCGGCAGTCGTCATCGTGATCGGAGCAAATCCAGAACGGCTCGCCGCGCATCTCCGCCGTTATGGCGCCGCAAAAACAGGACCCCGTTTCAGTTCGTGGCATTACCTGCCTTCATTGCTGACCTCACTCATTGCTGGCCTGGCATTTCGGTATTTTCCTTGGGGTTCTTCTTGATGCCGGCGGCAGGCGAGGTATCGGCCGGAGCATTGCCACCCTGGTTCTGTTCAGGGGCTCTTTTGAGCGGCGAAGTTCGCCAGCCCATATCGCCGTACAAAAAGCCGATGAGAAAGCCGACGATGATGATGGCCGAAATCACCATCGCAATTAACGCGTTACGTCGCTCCATTTCGCGCGGCTCCTTTCTTCGGGCCGAACAAACGATGGCGGAAATGGTTCCGGCGAGACGGTACGGACCCGGCCCGGAACATTCAGCCTTACGGCGGGTTCTTATGCATGCTCTTCTTACAGGGAGTGGCTCGCATGAAACCCGCCGTAACCGATCGCATCGAAACCAAGAAATACGACCACCCGACAGGCGGCTGGGGATCGCTCAAATCCCTGGTCCGCAAGGCGCGCGGCGAAGGCCTGCTGTTGTCCGGGATATGGAGCACGCTGCTCAAGCAGAACAAGGCCGACGGCTATATGTGCGTGTCTTGCTCATGGGCAAAGCCAGCCCAGCCGAGGCCTTTCGAATTCTGTGAAAACGGCGCCAAGGCGACGATGTGGGACCAGACCAAGCTGCGCTGCGAACCGGCTTTCTTCGCCGAGCATTCGGTGACGGAACTGCTCGATTGGCCGGACCACGATCTTGAGAAGCAGGGCAGGCTTACCGAGCCCATGCGCTACAATGCCGCTACCGACCGTTACGAGCCGGTTTCCTGGGACGATGCATTCCGCGACATCGCTGCCGAACTGCGGCGGCTCGATCCCAAATCGGTGGTGTTCTACACGTCCGGCCGGGCCTCGCTCGAGGCCTCGTTCGTGTACCAGCTTTTTGCGCGGATCTATGGCTCTTCGAACCTGCCCGATTCGTCCAACATGTGTCACGAATCGACCTCGGTCGGCTTGCCGGAATCGATCGGTTCGCCGGTCGGGACCGTGCAGCTCGAAGACTTTGCGAAATGCGACATGATGTTCTTCTTCGGGCACAACACCGGGGTGACGGCGCCGCGCCTGCTGCATCCGCTGCAGGAGGCACGTCAACGCAACGTGCCCGTCTTCACTTTCAATCCCTTGCCCGAGCGGGGACTGAAGCGCTTCAAGAATCCGCAAAACCCCCTCGACATGCTGTCGCCCGGACCGGGTACCAAAATGTCCAGCGACTACTTCCAGGTTCGTTCGGGCGGCGATATCGCCGCGATGACGGGTATCGCCAAGGCGTTGCTGGCGCTCGACGACGACGCCCGCGAAAGCGGCAGGACGCGTGTCCTCGACACGGCTTTCATCGCCGAACACACGCATGGCTTCGCCGAATTCGAAGCCTTCCTGCGCAAAACCCAGTGGAGCGATATCGTCGCGCGATCCGGCATTGCGCAGACCGACCTGGAGCATGTCGCCGAGGTCTACAGCCATGCCAACGCGGTGATCGGCAATTACGGCATGGGCTTGACCCAGCATCGGCACGGCACCGAGAACGTCCAGATGCTGTGCAACCTTTTGATGCTGCGCGGCAATATCGGAAAACCCGGCGCCGGCATTTCGCCGCTGCGCGGCCATTCCAATGTCCAGGGGCAGCGCACCGTCGGCATATCGGAAAAACCCGAGCTCGTCCCGCTCGACAAGTTCGCCGAATTCTACGCCTTTGAACCGCCGCGCGAAAAAGGTCTCGATACGGTCGAAACCTGCGAAGGCGTCATCGACGGATCGGTCAAGGGCTTCGTCGGGCTCGGCGGCAATTTCGTGCGGGCCGTGCCGGAAACCGGCCTGGTCGAGAAAGCCTGGCGTGGGCTCGACCTGCATGTCGAGATCGCGACCAAGCTCAACCGCAGTCACCTGGCCGCCGGCCGGGCAACCTATTTGCTGCCTTGCCTGTCACGGCTGGAAAGAGACCATCAGGCAAGCGGCGACCAAAGGGTGTCGGTAGAGGATTCCACCGCCTGTATCCACGGCTCGTTCGGATCGCGACCTCCGGCTTCGCCGCATCTGCTTTCAGAGCCCAGGATCGTCGCCGAACTCGCCAAGGCCACGGTGCCGGGCAGGAGTTCGATCCCATGGGATGAGTGGGTTGGGGATTATTCCCGCATCCGCGACGAAATCGAGCGCTGCTACCCCCAACATTTCCGCGACTTCAACGAGCGTTTCCTGACGCCCGGCGGCTTCCATCGCGACATCAAGGCGAGCAAGCGGGTGTGGGAGACGCCGAACAAGAAGGCCAATTTCAAGCTGCCAAGTGGCCTTGAAACCGATCCCGACATCGATGTCGCCGGCGATGATGTGCTGACACTGATCACGGTGCGCTCCAACGACCAGTTCAACACCACCGTCTACGGCTACAACGACCGGCTGCGCGGCATCAGCGGCACACGTATGGTGCTGTTGATGAATGAAAAGGATATCCAGCGCCTCGGTTTGAGCGCGGGACAGGAGGTCGATCTCGAAGCCAACGCGCGGGACGGTGTGGAGCGCCGCGTGCACGGACTGCGCATCACGCCTTACTCGGTGCCGGAGGGAAATTGTGCCGGTTACTACCCCGAGCTCAACCCGCTGGTTCCTTTGTGGCACAGAGCCGAGAGGGCTCATGTTCCGGCGGTCAAATCGGTACCGGTGCGGATATTGCCATAGGCGTTCGTCGTTCGCGGCAGGCACGCACCACGCCGATGTGACCTGGCGCGACTTTCAATCGCGATCTCAGCCGGCTCGCGCGAGTTCATCCACGGCATTCAGGATCGCACTCTGGCTCGCCGGCTTCTGCACCATCCTGCAAGCGCGGAACCCGGCTGGAATTTCGCGTTCGCCATACCCGGAGAGGAAGGCGAACGGAACACCGCGCATCCGTAACGCTTCCGCGATCGGATAACTGGTCTCGTCGTTCAACTGGATATCCAGCAACGCGGCGTCGATCCCGCCTTCGCCAACGAGCCGGAGTGCCGCCGTTACCGACGAAACAGGTCCAACCACCTGATGGCCGGCTTTGCGCAGGTAAGCCGCCGCGTCGTCGGCGATCAGCCATTCGTCCTCGACGATCAGCACACGCATCTTTCCGGTCACGACGAGCCCTCACGGGTCAGAGGGAATGCGATTTCCGCCTCCAAACCATTTGAGTGGAAAGTTGTTTCAACCTTTCCGCCCAGCCGGTAGCCGATTTCTCCGCGCAGAAGGGTAAGGCCGAAGCCGCTGTCGGTTGGCTCCTTGATGCGGGGGCCGCCCTTCTCGCGCCAAGTGAGCCTGAAGGTTCCGTCCGCCACCGACCATTTCACGACTATCCGCCCGGCAGGTTTCGAAAGGGCGCCATATTTAGCGGCATTCGTCGCCAGTTCATGGATTGCCATGCCGAAGGAAAGCCCTTGTACCGGCTTGAGGCTCACCCGTTTGCCATGGAGTTCGAACCGTTCGGCCCCGAAGGGATCGAGTTCCTGGCGCAGCAGTTCCTCGACGGAAGCTTCGGTCCAGCTTTCTCGCGAGAGCAGACTGTATGCTCGTGACATCGCCTGCAGGCGGCCGATCAAGGCGTCGGCGAACTCGTCTTTCGACGCCGAGTTTTCACGGGTCCGGTTGGTGATGCTGGCGACGACCGCCAGCATGTTCTTGACGCGATGGTTCAGCTCCGAGATGAGCACCTGCTGACGCTCTTCCGCCTGCGCCAGCGTCGTCACGTCGATCATGGTCACGACCACGCCTTGGACGCCGCCGCTCTTGTCCCGATAAGGGTTGATGCGAACCAGGTGAAACCGGCCGTTGTCATCGCGCGCAAGGTGATGGTTCAGGGTCTCTCCCGTCTCGAACACCGCCTGGATGTGCCGCTTCAACTCGGGGTAGTCGAGTCGGCTCGAAAGATCGGTCAGCGGGCGGCCGACATCGGACGGACGCAAGTTGAAGAACGACGACGCGGCGGGAGTAAAGGTCCGCACCACAAGGTTGCGGTCGAGGAAGATGGTGGCGATTTCCGTGCTTTCGAACAAGTTTCTGAGATCGCTGTTGGCGCGATCGAGTTCCTCTATCTTGCCGGTCAGCTCCGCGTTGATGGTGTTTAGCTCTTCATTGAGCGACTGCATCTCCTCCTTCGAGGCCTCAAGCTCCTCATTGGTCGACTGCGCCTCTTCATTGACGGAGACGAGTTCCTCGTTCGAAGATTTTACTTCCTCCAGCGCGGTTTCGTATTCCTCGATGGTCGATTGCAGCCGCTCGCGTGTGTCGCGCAACTCCCGCTCGAGATCGGCCGCGTCGTCGGTGCCGCGGCTTTCGTGTGCCGGCTCGGAGCGGATCTGGGACTGTCCCACCGGATTGAACAGGACGAGGTAGAGGGGCTCGCCATTACCGCGTTCCGTGTATGGCTCGACCGTCAATGTAATGAACTGAAGCTGTTCGTCGTCTTCCTCGACCGCTATATTCTCCCGCACGACCGTGCGGCGCGTCGTGGCTGCTTCCCGCAACGCGGCGCGCAGTTCCAGTCTCAGCCCGTGGCGGGCCTGGGTCAGCAACTGCCGGCTCGGGGCGCCTTGCGGCGCTTCCAGATATTTGCCCGTCCGCGCCGAATAGTAGACGATGTCGCCATCGCCATTGACCAGAACGTGAGGCGGGGCGAACCGCTCCAGCACCTGAGCCTCGATCGCCTGGCGCAGTGAATGGCTGGTCGCATCCTTCTTCGAGCCGCCGCGTCCGACCGGAAGGGCACCCGTGCGGCCATTGCCGATCAGGACCGGCGGCCGCGGCGTGGCATGTTCCCGCGCCTGGAATATCCGCTGCTTCTTGTCGACCGTGGCGAACAGGTCACCGTGCTGACCGATGGTTTCCGAGGTCCCGAGGAACAGATAGCCGCCCGGGCGCAGCGCGTAGTGGAAGATCGGGATGACCCGGTTCTGGATCTGCGGGCCGAAATAGATCAGCAGGTTGCGACACGAAATCATGTCGATGCGCGAGAAGGGAGGGTCGCGGATAATGCTGTGCGGCGAAAAGATGCACAGTTCGCGCACCTCCTTGCCGAGCACATAGCTCTCGCCGTCACTGTGGAAAAAGCGTTGCCTGCGCTCGGGCGAAAGCCCGTGCAGCAGCGCTTCTGGATAACGTGCCGCACGCGCCACCGCGAGCGCCGGCTCATCGATGTCGGTCGCGAATATCTGGACGCGCGGCTGCGCCGAAAGTTTCTCCATGCGCTCGCGCATCAGCATGCCGATCGAGAACACCTCCTCGCCGGTGGCGCAGCCGGGCACCCACACACGCACCGCATCGGAGGCGTTCTTGCCTTCGAAAATCTGCGGTATGATCTTGTCCTCCAGCAATTTGAACGCGTCGGCGTCGCGAAAAAAGCTGGTGACGTTGATGAGGAGGTCGCGAAACAGCTTCGCCACCTCGTCCGGATCCCTTTTCAGCCGTTCTGTGTAGGTGGTGATCGACTGCAGCTGCGTTATCTGCATGCGCCGCTTTACGCGACGCAGGAACGTCTTGGCCTTGTAGCCGGAAAAGTCGTGACCGGAATGGCTGCGCAAAATGGTGTAGATTTCATCGCGGGCTCGATCCATCTCGGCCTTGTGTTCGTCGTCTGCTTCGGTCAGGCCGTTCAGCACGTCGAAACCGCGGACAAACGCCTGAAGCTTTGCACCGATCTGCTCGGCGGGCGCCGCTATGTCGATCAGGCCGCTCGAAATCGCGCTCTGCGGCATGGCTGGATTGCGCGGGCCGGAACCGTTGGAGGCCTGGGCAATGGTCAGCCCGCCATGCTCCTTGATTGCCCTGGCGCCGAGCGTGCCGTCCGAATCGCCACCCGACAAGATAATGCCGACGGCATACTCGCCCTGGTCCTCGGCCAATGCGCTGAAGAAGATATCGATCGGCTTGCGCTCGCGGCTGAACGTGTTCGGCCGGCGCAGCGAAAGCGCGCCCTTACGGATGGTGAGAACGACGTTTTGCGGCATCACATAGACCTGGTCGGGTTGGACCGCTGCCCCCTCCTCGGCCACCAAGACCGGCATTTCGGTGTAACGTCGGATGACCTCGTGCAGCAGGCTTTCCCGCTCCGGGCTGAGGTGCGTGACGACGACGAACGCCATGCCGGTGCCGCCGGTCATTCCCTTGAACAAGCCCTCCATCGCCGGAATGCCGCCGGCCGATGCACCGACGCCGACTATGGGAAATCTGCCATTCTGGGATGCCACGCCAAGCCCCTGGTAACAGCCGCGAACACAAAGCCGTCAAATCGGGCCTCAGACCCTAATCACGCCTCAGACTAAGACCGGGCCGAGCCTGAGGCCAGTAAATAGTCCAGTAACGGAACAAAGCACCGCGGCTGGGCATTAACATTTGACTTCGGAGGCGGTTCCAATGGCAAGACGACCACCTGAAATAAAGCCGGCCAAGCGAATCCTGTTGCCCTCGCCGGATCTGACCAAGTTCCCGGTATCTGAAAACATCCCGCCTCGCCTGCTCGCGCTCGCGGAACGGTTGCAAGAGGTCCTGGCCCGCCATTTTGCGGAAGTCCGCGCCGACAGCCGTAAATCCCGCAGGAAGAAGGAACAATGAGGTGCGCGACCTGCAAGGCTTGCATATCCTGATCGTCGAGGACGAATGGATGCTGGCGGGCGATCTTGCACGTTACTTCAGCAAGATGGGCGCCGTGGTGCTTGGCCCGGTGGCGACGGTCGAACAGGCATCAAAACATACGGACGAGGCGGAGGCCGCGATCCTGGACGTCAATCTCAACGGACGACGGGTATTCCCGATCGCCGACGAGTTGATGCGCCGTGGCGTGCCGTTCGTGTTTTTCAGCGGCGACGAAGACATCGTTATTCCTGAGCGCCTTCGCTATGCCAGCAGCCTCCGAAAATCCTCGAACGGCCAGGCTGTCTTCGATGCTCTCTTCCCAGCCGAGACGTCGGCATCGAAAGGAGGCCGATCGTCGGAGCCCTCGGACGACGTATTTTCGCTGCTGCCCAAGCTCAGGCTCGCGGCGCGCCTGCTGCTGGGAGATGTGGAGGCCTCCGACCGGCTGGTCGAGCGAACGCTCGAACAGGCCATCGGCGAAATCGACAAGAGACGATCCGGCTCCTCCACGGAGGACTGGCTCAACGGCATCATGCGAAACATCGTCAGGGCACGCGGGCCAAACCTGCTGCACTGACCGTGGCCGCTGTTTGCCGCGATCCTACTTCCGGCTGCGTTCGACGAATTTGTTGAAGCGGCTGGTCTTTCCGCCGCTGGTCTCATCCTGGTAGAGGAAGGCCAGTTCGTTCTCATCGAAGATCCTGAAGAACTCGTCCCATTCGACAGGCTCGAACGTCTCTTCAGGCTCGCCGAAGTCGATGCGCAGTATGCCTCCCTCGCCCTTGGTGCGCACCACCGCCGGTCGCCCGTCGCGGTCCTCGGCCCAACGGCGGATTTCGTCGTGATCGGTGGTCGTCCTGGATTCAGACATCGCAATCTCCCTTCGATTCCACCGCAGGCCGCGAGATCTCACGCGTTGCTCCGGTCTGCCCTCACACAACCAGCAGATGCATTGCTGCCCGGCATGTGCGCGCGGTTGGTTGATTATGGCTCCTAACACCAAGCGCGCTTCGATGTTCCCGTGCCCAGCCCGAGGCGGGGTCGCTTTCGGAGCGCAGCGTTCCGGGAACTTTGTTGAAGCAAGGGAACAAACCTTTCGCCCGGAAGTTTGGGGCGGCAAAGCCATTCGTATGAGGAGTTGTCGTGAAACGTATACTGGTCACGGGAGGCTGCGGTTTTATCGGCCGCCACGTCGCCCAGGAACTCGTTGAACATGGCTATGGGGTTTCAATTCTCGATGCGCTGCTGGACCAGGTGCATGGTGGCGAGGCAATCAGCCTGCCGCCAGGCGCCAAGCTGATCAAAGGCGACGTTCGCGATCGCGACGCCATCTCAGAGGCGGTCGACGATGTCGACGCGATCATTCACCTGGCGGCTGAAGTGGGCGTCGGCCAGTCCATGTACGAGATCGCCCGCTATGTCGGCGCCAACGACCTCGGCACCGCCACGTTGCTGGAAGCGCTGATCAAACGCCCGATCGAACGGATCGTCGTTGCTTCGTCGATGAGCGTCTATGGCGAGGGTCTCTATGCGACGCCGGACGGCCGGCGCATCGACAATGCAAGACGGCAGCCGGACGATATCCGCAGCGGCCAATGGAATCCCCTGTCCCCGGAAGGTGAAGTCCTGTCGCCGCTGCCGACCGACGAACAGAAACCGGTCGATCTCGCCTCAATTTACGCGCTGACGAAATACGCCCAGGAACGCGCCGTACTGATCTTCGGCGAAGCCTATGGGGTCGATGCGGTGGCGCTGCGCCTGTTCAATGTCTTCGGCGCCGGACAGGCGCTCTCGAACCCGTATACCGGCGTCCTCGCGAACTTCGCCTCGCGCATCGCCAACGGCCAGCGGCCGCTGATCTTCGAGGACGGCGAACAGCAGCGCGATTTCGTGCATGTACGCGACGTCGCCCGCGCCTTCCGGCTGGCGCTGGAACAGCCGCAGGCACGCGGCCACGTCATCAACATCGGCAGCGGGCGAGCCTACGCGGTCAGCGATGTCGCCCGGCTGCTCGCCGAAGCGATGGGCGTGCCTGGCCGCCAGCCGGAAATCCTCGGCAAGGCACGCTCCGGCGATATCCGCAATTGCTTTGCCGACATCTCCAAGGCGCGCGAACTGCTCGGCTTCCAGCCGCAGTACCGGCTGGAGCATTCGCTCGGCGATTTCGTCGCCTGGGTGCGCAACACGGTCGCCATCGATCGCAGCGCCGAGATGAAGCGGGAACTCGAAGCGCGAGGGCTGGTATCATGAGACCGGAGTCACCCGATTTTCGCGAAATGCCCATCGCCATTATCGGCGGCAGCGGCTTCATCGGCTCCAACCTCGCCGACAGCCTGTTGTCGGATGGCGAACTGGTGCTGGTCATCGACAACCTGAGCCGTCCCGGCGTCGAGCAGAACCTGGAATGGCTGACGCAAAAGCACGGCAGCCGCCTGACCATCGAAATCGCCGATATCCGCGACGCCGAGGCGCTCGCGCCGCTGGTGGCGCGTTCAAAGGCGGTTTTCCACTTTGCAGCGCAGACCGCCGTCACCACGAGCCTGGTTCGACCGGACGAGGATTTCGACGTCAACCTGCGCGGGACGTTCAACGTCCTGGAAGCCGCTCGCCGCAGCGGCAAGCGCACCCCCGTCGTTTTCGCCAGCACCAACAAGGTCTATGGCCGCCTTGCCGATCTCGCCATGCGCGAAGAGGACGGCAGATACGCGCCTCGCGACGCGGCCATCCATGCGCACGGCATCGACGAGACGCGCGGCCTCGATTTCTGCACGCCCTATGGCTGCTCCAAGGGCGCGGCGGACCAGTATGTCCTCGACTACGCCAAGTCATACGACCTGCCGACGGCGGTGCTGCGCATGAGCTGCATCTATGGACCGCGCCAGTTCGGGACGGAGGATCAGGGCTGGGTCGCCCACTTCCTGCTTAGCGCCTTCTCGGACCGGCCGATCACCATCTATGGCGACGGCAAGCAGGTGCGCGACATCCTCCACGTTGCCGACGCGGTCGCGGCCTATCGCGCCGTGCTCGACCGGATCGAGGAAATCAGCGGCCAAGCATTCAATCTCGGCGGCGGACCACAAAACGCCGTCAGCCTGCGCACGCTGCTGAACGAGATTCGCGACATAACGAAACGGGACGTTCCGATCCGTTACGACCGCGAACGCACCGGCGACCAACCGTTCTTCGTCGCCGACACACGCGCGATCGAGGCGGCGCTGGGATGGAAAGCGCACGTCCCGTGGCAAAACGGCATCCGCGACCTCGCCGACTGGCTGCAGCGTCATCGCCTCGACCCGCATCCCGAACCGGCGAGGTACGTGGCATGAGGGTCGCTCTGGTCAATCCGTCCTGGACGTACCAGGACAGCATCTATTTCGGCTGCCGCCAGCCGCATCTGCCGCTCGAACTCGGCTATTCGAAAGCGCTGCTCGACGCCGCCGGCCACGAGGTGCTGATGCTGGACGGGCAGATCCAGAAGCTCGACAACGCCGCGCTCGCCGATCGCGTCGCCGCATTCGAGCCTGACATGACCGTCGTCAGCACCGCGCCGACCTACCTGTTCTGGCGCTGCGCACCGCCCGAGTTGCGGGTGCCGGCCGATTTCCTCAATCATCTTGCCGGGTGCGGCGGTCGCACCGTCGCCGTCGGGCCGCATGGCTCGGCGACGCCGACGCCGACTTTGCGCAAGCTAGGCGTCGACATCGTCGTGCGCGGCGAATGCGAGGAAGTGGTCGCGGAACTTGCCCGGCGCGACGACCGGAGCGCGGTGCCGTCCACGGCCTATTTCGAGGATGGAGAACTGGTCTCGAACGGCGGCGTGCATGCGAGCTCGTTCATCGATCACCCGCCGCTCGAATGGCCGTCGGACTGGATTGCCGCGCATTCGCACCACCATCATCGCTTCGACGACAACCAGGTCGGCTTTGGCGCGGAGGTCGAGGCGTCGCGCGGCTGCCCGTATAATTGCAGCTTCTGCGCCAAGATCGATTTCCGCGATGCCTACCGCCGCCGGAACCACGAAGCAGTGATCGCCGAGATCGACCGGCTGATCGCACAGGGTGTCGGCTACATCTACTTCATCGACGAGATCTTCCTGCCGCAAAAGGCATTGCTGGAGGCGCTGGTCGATCGCGATGTGAAGTTCGGCGTGCAGACCCGTATTGACCTCTGGAAGCCGGAATTGCTGAAGCTGCTCGGTGCCGCCGGCTGCGTCTCGATCGAGGCGGGCCTCGAAAGCCTGACTGTGGAAGGCCGCGCCATGCTGGCAAAACGCTGCCGTTTGGGCACCGAGGAGCTGGCCGCGCTGCTGGTCGACGCAAGGCGCCACGTGCCGTTCGTGCAGGCCAATCTGATCGGCGTGGTCGAGGACGATCCCGCGCTCGTCGATTATTGGCGGAAGCACCTGATCGACAACGGCGTTTGGGCCAACGAACCGGTGCCGCTCTATCCTTATCCGAGTTCGCCGAGCTACCGCGAACTTTGGGGCGAGCCGGACGATCTCGCCTGGGAGCGCGCGCATGAACATTACCTCGCATCCTTCCGAACGTTCAGCGACATCCAGGAGAAGCGTCCGCGTCCGCTGGCTGAATTGGAGGCCACATGTTGCGGACGCTGAGCCCGCCGCGTCGCATACTGATGACCGTCGATGCCGTCGGTGGCGTCTGGCGCTATGCGCTCGATCTGGCCAGGCAATTGGTCGCCGGCGGCGACAGCGTCGTGCTTGCCGGGCTTGGTCCGGAACCGTCCAGGCAGCAGGCGGAGGAGGCCCAGTCATTCGCGGCGCTGACCTGGCTCAACACGCCGCCCGACTGGATGACCCGCAACGAGCACGACCTCGATACATTGCAGCGGGAGCTGCACCCGCTCATACGTGACTACGCCGTCGAAATCGTCCATCTCAACGCGCCGACGCAGGCCGCGGGGCTCGATGTGCCCTGCCCGATCGTGACGGTGTCGCATTCCTGCGTGGTGACATGGTTCCACGCCGTCAAGGGACAGGCGGCGGACGGCGAATGGGCCTGGCAGAAGGACCGCAACCGGCGCGGTTTCGACAAAACAGGCATTGTCGTTGCACCCAGCCGCAGCCATGCCGACATGCTCGAAACCTGCTACGGGCCGATCGCCCGCCTGAGCGTCGTCGGCAACGGGGCGCGGCCCGGCGCGAAGAGCGAAAGACGGGAATCGGTGGTTTTCGCCGCCGCGCGCTGGTGGGACGAAGGAAAGAATGCGGCGGTGCTGGACCAGGCCGCCTCCCTGACGCAATGGCCGGTCTTCGTCGCCGGCTCCTTGCAAGGCCCGGACGGCCAGCATGTTGGCTTCAGTCACGCCGTTCCCGTCGGACCGGTGCCACATGAGGAAGTGCGCTCGCTGATGGCGCGGGCAGGCATTTTCGTATCGCCGTCGCTCTACGAACCGTTCGGCCTGGCCACGCTGGAAGCCGCGATGTCGAAGACGCCTTTGGTGCTCGCGGATATCTCGACCTATCGCGAATTGTGGGACGGGGCGGCCATGTTCTTCGACGCGCGCGATCCGGGCGATCTCGCCAGATGCGTCAACAGCCTTTGCAGCGACGCGCAGCGCCGGCGAGAGCTCGGTGAAGCAGCCGCTCGCCGAAGCCGCAGATTTTCATTGGCAAGACAGGCGACCGCCATGCGCGGCGTCTACGACAAGGCGGCCCTGGCCACCATGGCGGATAATTGATTATGCGATTTTTATTCTACACCCATTCGATCGTTTCCGACTGGAACCACGGCAACGCACATTTCCTGCGCGGCATCATGCGTGAGCTGGTCGCGCGCGGGCACCAGGCTATCGCGCTGGAGCCCGCCGACGGCTGGAGCCGGTCGAACCTGCTGGCCGAGAAAGGGTCCTTCGCAATCGAGCGATTCCGGAAGGACTTCCCCGAGTTGATGCCGGTGACCTACGATGCCGCTTTCGACCACGAAGCCTGGATCTCCGACGCCGATGTGGTGATCGTGCATGAGTGGACCGAGCCGGACCTTGTTGCGCGGCTGGGCAGGGCGAAAGCAACTGGCGGCCGTTTCACGCTGCTGTTCCACGACACGCACCATCGCGCTATCTCGGCCACGCAAGCGATTTCCGCCTTGCGGCTTGAACATTACGACGGCGTGCTCGCCTTCGGCGAGGCGCTGCGGGAAAGCTATCTTCGCGCCGGATGGGGCAAGCGGGTCTTCACCTGGCACGAGGCAGCCGATGACCACCTGTTCCAGCCGCATCCTGAAATCGAGCGTAGTTCCGACCTTATCTGGATCGGCAATTGGGGCGACGACGAGCGCAGTGCCGAAATCAGGGAGTTCCTGGTCGGCCCGGTGCGTGAACTCGGCCTGAGCGGAACCGTCCACGGCGTTCGCTATCCGCGGGAGGCGCTCGCCGACCTTGCGGCCGCCGGCCTGCGCTGCGAAGGCTGGATCGCCAATGCCGACGTGCCGAAGGCGTTCGCGGCGAACCGCATCACGGTTCACATCCCGCGGCGTCCATACCGCGAAAGCCTGCCCGGCATCCCGACCATCCGCATGTTCGAGGCGCTCGCCTGCGGCATCCCGCTCGTTTCGGCGCCGTGGTCCGATGTCGAATGCCTGTTCAGGCCCGGCGTAGATTTTCTGTTTGCAAACAACGGTTCCGAGATGCGGCGTCATCTTCGCGCCGTGCTGCACGACGCGGACCTCGCCGCTTCTCTGGCGACATCGGGCCTCGAGACCATCCGCTTGCGGCACACATGCCGGCACCGGGCGGATCAATTGTTCGGCGTGCTCGCCGAATGCGGGCGCCGCCAAGCCGCCGACACGATCCTTGCAAAGGAGGCCGCCGAATGAAGATCGCATTTTACGGGTCAAGCCTGCTGTCGTCCTACTGGAACGGCGCGGCCACCTATTACCGCGGGCTGCTCAAGGCCTTGGCCAGGTTCGGCTACGACATCACCTTCTATGAGCCCGATGTCTACGATCGCCAGAAGAACCGCGACATCGAGGCGCCGGACTGGTGTGCCGTCGTCGTCTACGAGGCCACTCCGCATGCCATGATGCAGGTGGCGGCGCGAGCGGCGGAGGCAGATATCGTCGTCAAGGCGAGCGGCGTCGGTTTCGCCGACGACGCACTGTTGCGGGCGGTGCTCGATCACGCCCGTGCCGATGCGCTCACCGTATTCTGGGATGTCGATGCGCCGGCGACGCTTGGCCAGTTGCGCGACGAGCCCGACCATCCGCTGCATCGCGCGCTGCAGGAAATCGACCTCGTGCTGACCTATGGCGGCGGCGACCCGGTGGTCTGGGCCTATCGGGCAATGGGGGCGGCCGAATGCGTGCCGATCTACAACGCGCTCGATCCGGAAACGCATCATCCGGTCGGCAAGGACATGCGCTTTGCCTGCGATCTCGCCTTTCTCGGCAACCGGCTGCCGGACCGCGAGGCGCGCGTCGAGGCCTTCTTCCTCGACCCGGCCGGCCGCTCCGCCGATCAGCGCTTCCTGCTCGGCGGATCGGGCTGGGGCGACAAGCAGATGCCCGCCAATGTCCGATGGCTCGGCCATGTCGGCACGCGCGACCACAATGCATTGAACGTCACGGCCAAGGCGGTGCTGAACATCAGCCGCGACAGCATGGCGGCCAATGGCTTTTCACCTGCGACGCGCGTTTTTGAGGCGGCGGGCGCCGGCGCATGCCTCATCACCGACGCCTGGCTCGGCGTCGACCTGTTCCTGAAACCCGGCGAGGAAATCCTGGTCGCGCGCGATGGCGAGGACGTCGCCGAGATCATGCAAAGCCTTAGTGCCGAACGGGCCAAGGCGATCGGGGCATCGGCGCTTCGGCGGGTACTTGGCGAACATACCTATACGACACGGGCCGTTTTGGCCGACGCCATCTTCAGGCGCCATTTCGAGCGTCCGACCGTGGAGGCGGCCGAATGACGAAGCCGCTCGACATCGTCTTTCTTGGCCTGTCGCTCTCCTCATCCTGGGGAAACGGCCATGCCACCACCTTTCGGGGGCTGCTTAAAGGTCTCCACGAACTCGGCCACCGCGTCACTTTTCTCGAACGCGACGTGCCGTGGTACGCAAGTCACCGGGATCTGCGCGATCCCGATTTCTGCGCCTTGCGCTACTATGAAACGATCGATGATCTTCGCCGCAATTTTGCGCGCTGCCTGCGCGATGCCGATATCGTGGTCGTCGGCTCCTTCGTTCCCGAAGGCCCTGAAATCATCGACGTCGTGGCATCGTTGTGCACGGGTCAGTTCTGCTTCTACGACATCGACACTCCGATCACGCTGGCAAAGCTTTCGACCGATGATTGCGAGTACATTGCCAGGCGGCAGGTCCCGTATTTCGACGTCTACTTCTCCTTCACCGGCGGGCCGACGCTTGCCCGTCTAACGGCGGAATTCGGCGCGAGGCGGGCCGAGCCGCTCTACTGCTCCGTCGACCCGGAACGGCATCACGGAACCGGTGATCCAATCCGCTGGGATCTCGGCTATCTCGGCACCTACAGCCCCGACCGCCAGGCGACGCTGGAGGCCCTGCTGTTCGAACCGGCGCGTCGCATGCCAGAGCGCCGCTTCGTCGTGACAGGCTCGCAATATCCGCGCGAAATCGCCTGGCCGGACAATGTGGATCGCATCGAACACCTGCCGCCGGCAGATCACGCCGCCTTTTACAGCCGCCAACGCTACACGTTGAACGTCACGCGCAGTTCCATGATCGCGGCCGGATGGTCGCCCAGCGTGCGCCTCTTCGAGGCAGCCGCCTGCGGCACGGCGATCATCAGCGATAGCTGGGCCGGACTGGACAGCCTGTTTCCAGAGCGGACGATCCACACGGCTCGCAGGACCGAGGACGTAGTCGGTATCCTGTCCGGGGAATCCGACGGCGCCCGGCTTGCCATGGCCAGGCAGGCGCGCGTGCTCATCCTCGCAGCTCACACAAGCATCGCAAGAGCCCGCGAATTCGTTTCGCTGCTGGCGCAGGCCAAATCGCCAGGTTCTGTTCTCGATCTGGACGTCGAGAGCGCAGCATGACCCGCAGACGGGAGAAGATAGAGATGCAGCTATCAAGAAAGGCGCAACGGACCAAGACCGTGCTTGTCGCCGGCGGCGCAGGTTTCCTCGGTTCGCATCTTTGCGAGACAATGTTCCAGGCCGGCTGGCGCGTGATCTGCGTCGACAATTTCCTTACCGGCCGCATGGAGAACATAGCATCGATCGCCGATCGTCCGGATTTTCGGCTGATCAAGCAAGACATTTGCCGACCGTTGGAGCTTGGCGAACCGGTTGACCGCATCTTCAACATGGCGTGCGCGGCCTCGCCGCCGCGTTACCAGGCCGACCCGGTCCATACGACGCGGACTTGCGTCATCGGAACGCTCAATCTGCTGGAGCTCGCCGCCCGCAATGGCGCCCGGTTCCTGCAGGCGTCCACCAGCGAAATTTACGGCGATCCCGAACAGCATCCGCAGAAGGAAGACTATGTCGGCCACGTGAACTGCATCGGGCCCCGCGCCTGCTATGACGAAGGCAAGCGCACCGCCGAAACCTTATGCTTCGATTATTTGAGAATGGGAAAGGCCGATATCCGTGTCGCGCGCATCTTCAACACCTATGGTCCCAGGATGGACCCTGCGGACGGACGGATCGTTTCCAATCTGATCATGCAGGCACTCGAGAGACGGCCGCTGACGATATTCGGCGACGGGCTGCAGACCAGGTCGTTCTGCTACGTTTCCGATCTGGTCGACGGCTTGATCCGGCTGATGGAGGTCGATCCCAATCCACGCCAGCCGGTTAATCTGGGCAATCCGGGGGAGTTCACCATCCTGCAACTGGCGAGCCTGGTGAGAGGCATGACCGCAACCAAATCGGGCCTGAAATTCCTGCCGCTGCCGCAAGACGATCCTCGTCGTCGGCAACCCGACATTTCCCGCGCGAGAAAGCTTCTCGGCTGGTCGCCAAAAGTGCCGCTCAGGCAGGGTTTGATGCACACGATCGGCTATTTTGCCGAGCTTGAGACGGCGCAGATGATCGACAGAAGACGTCGAATTGCCGCCACCGTGCGTTCTGCATCAGGCCGGCTGCAAAACCTGCCGGCCTGAGGCGAGGAGCGTCTGGCCGCTGTATGATCGCGCGGTCGTTTCGGATTTGGTCACTTTTTCTCGTCGCGGGAACAACCCGTCCAGCTTCTGGTTCTGCCAAGGTACCGGCACGGAGACGACTGTGCATCCGAAGCGATCCGCCAAAGACATCGAACAAATGGCCGCAAAGGAGACGGCTGCCTTCCTGCGGCGCGCCTCTATCACCTATCTGGAATGTTGTGTGAGCCTGATGATGACGCATCTTCAGCGCGAGGAGGTAGCCGCCATCCTCGAAAAGGAAGCGGATATGCTGCGCCGGCTGGATTGATCGGGCTCGAAGGGCCGCAGGTCGCCTTGGCTTTCCAGGAAACGAAGCAGCGCGGCAGCGTAACGTCTTGCCGCGGCCGCCAGCCGGATCTGTTCCCGATCATCGCCCGATCGCTCAGCCATGCTCCACAAGCCAAGCTGGAAGGCGAGATAGCAGGGCTCGTAGTAGTGGACCAGTTTGGCATCGACGGGACGAGACGTAGTCGCCTCGACAGCTTTGCACAGTGCCGCAGTCGCCGCGTCGGAGAGGCTGTACTCGACACGGGCGCCGGCAATGTCCCAGGCGATGTCCTGGCAGCCGATCAGATCGTGCGATCGGCAATGGTCGAGGGCGTCCGTCTTGATCAGCGTTCCGCCGCGCGAAAGGATGAACTCCCACGGATGAAGCCGCCCGTCGATTTCGACCCGCTGCATGGTCTTTGGTGAAGCCTGTTTCGAGAACCAGTTCCGCAGCTCCGCCGCGCGGCTTTCGCCCAGCGCCTCGCTGGTATTCCGCACGGCCATGTCGGCAAGCGCCTCCAGCGAGGCACCCGGCCCGGAGGCGGGCAGATTGGCTGCGCGCCAGGCGAGATAGCGCGCCAGATGAGCGACCATTTTTTGTTTCGAATGCCTTGCCCGCTCCAGCGTTGCACCGTCGCTCCAGCGTTCGACGAGAAAGCCATGGCACAGCCCGGCAATTTCCGGGCCAAAGCCTGCGTCATGCAGCCTCCTGGCAGTCTCGGCCTTGTGCATTCCGATTTCACCGAGGCCGACGAATTTGACCGACCATTTTTCCCGGCCCGCAGAAGCAAGAAACTTTCGCCGCTCTAAGCCGCGGTGGACGGGTGGCCAATGATCCTGCGAGCCATAATGCAAGCGACGCCACTCTCCGGCGGATATTTCCATCAGGCTGACCGCTGTGCGGCCGATCGTCCTGGCCACCCAATCCCGCAGCGCCGGCAGAGCGGATCCCGCGGGGAAAGTCCGTTCGAAATCCGCGGTGTGTTTTTGGCAAACCGTCCATGCCTCACGGATGTCCGCCGATGCCTCGGGACCCGGCCCACCCGAATGGCTGGGGAACAGATGGATGCGCCCGGCATCGATATCCAGCGCTTGCAGCCATGCGACGACGGCGTGAAACGAGCTGCCGGACAGGCCCGGGCCCTCATCGACGACAGCGAAATGGGCCGATGGCCTTGTCCTCCAGCCGCCGATCAGTTCCGGATCGGCGGCAAGCCGCCTGCGAAACGGATGACCGATCGGACGGACACCGACGGGTGCCTGTGCGCCGATGGCTGCAGCCACCATCGCTGCAAGCCCCAGGCCGATGCTGCGGATGCCGATTACGCATGTGTTCGCATCGAGACCCGACTGCCGCGCGGCGACCAAATAGCTTTCCGGATAGAGCGCGTAATGGGCGTAGCCCTCGGCCGTGCCGATGAGGATTTCGCCGTCGCAATCGAGTTCGGCCAGCATTCGCGGCACGTCGGCATCGATCGGGCCGTCGACGGCGAATCCGGCCCTCCACGATCTGCCCACGTCCCGGGCCAAGCCGACCAGGAGATTTGCGCCCGCGATCCGCTGTCGGGAATTCCTGTCCATGCCGTTGGCCTCGAATTCAGCATCGGCAAGGCCCTGGACCAATTCCGAGGTCTTGATGAACAGGCCGACCAGGGCTGCGTGGCGTTCGATCCCGCTGGGCATGTCCGCAATGTGCCCGGCCGCTTCGCAGGCCGAGCTGCGAACATGTCGCGCGCTCTCAATTCGCTTGTGGTCGCCATAGACGATCATTGTCCCGTCCCGGTTGGCCTCACTGCACAACTCGGCGAGCGCTACTTTGATCCACCATCGGTTGCACGATTTTTGCAGCCGGCAAGGAACAATCAGCGAGGCAGGCGGTTTGGCACGAAGAACTTACCTTCAACAGCATAGGCAGCGGTTTCGTGGGATCGAAGAAAGTTCGGATCGGAATAGTCGGCGTCGGCAACTGCGCCTCCTCCCTTGTTCAGGGCATCACCTATTACCGCGACGCAAGAAGCAATGAGCCCATACCCGGGCTGATGCATGCCGATCTTGGCGGCTACCATGTCAAGGACATCGAAGTGGTCTGCGCTTTCGACGTCGCCAAGGGCAAGGTCGGACGCGATGTGGCCGACGCGATCTACAGCGCGCCGAACAATACTTTCCGCTTTGCCAATGTAGCGCCTACCGGCGCCCGCGTCGAACGCGGACCGACGCTGGATGGCATCGGCAAATATCTGCGTGACGAGATCGTGGAGGCCGACGAACCCGTCGCCAACATCAGCAAGATCCTCGCCGAAAGCGGCGCCGAAATCCTGGTGTCATATCTGCCTGTCGGTTCGGAGGAGGCAACGCGCTTTTATGCCGAGTGCGCGCTCGAGGCGGGCTGTGCCTTGGTCAACTGTATACCCGTCTTCATCGCCTCGCGGCCGGAGTGGCGCCGGCGCTTCGAGCAGCACGGCCTGCCGCTGATCGGCGACGACATCAAGAGCCAGGTCGGTGCGACGATCGTCCACCGGCTGCTCGCCAACCTGTTCCGCGAGCGCGGCGTGCGCATCGATCGCACCTACCAGCTCAATTTCGGCGGCAACACCGACTTCCTCAACATGCTGGAGCGCGAGCGGCTGGAATCGAAGAAGATCTCAAAGACGCAATCCGTCACCAGCCAGATCGACGTTCCCCTGGAGCCCGGCAACATTCACGTCGGGCCGAGCGACCATGTCCCGTGGCTGACCGACCGCAAGTGGGCCTATATCCGGGTCGAAGGCACGACCTTCGGCGGCGTACCGCTCAATGCCGAGCTCAAGCTGGAAGTGTGGGATTCGCCCAATTCGGCCGGCGTCGTCATCGATGCGGTGCGTTGCGCCAAGCTGGCGCTCGACCGCGGTATCGCGGGCGCGCTGACCGGTCCCTGCAGCTATTTCATGAAATCGCCGCCCGAGCAGTTCACCGACGCGGAAGCGCGCCAGCGCACGCTCTCTTTTATCGCCGGCAAGGACGAGCCGATGCTCGATGCCGCGGAATGACGACGACGTTCTTTCTGGTGCGCCACGCCGCGCACGACAATGTCGGCTGTTATCTTGCCGGAAGGATGGCCGGCGTTTGCCTCGGCGAAGCCGGCAAGGCACAGGCCTCGCATCTGGCAGACCGCATGGCACGTGAGGCGATAGCGGCAATCTTCTGCAGCCCGCGCGAACGCACGCAGGAGACTGCCAATCCGATCGCGCTCGCCTGCAATGCCGGTGAAATCGCGATCCGCGAGGAGATCGATGAGATCGACTTCGGCACCTGGTCGGGAAAGACCTTCGAGGAGCTGAACCAGGATGCCGACTGGCGGGTGTGGAACGACCAGCGTCAGCAGGCGAGAACACCGAGCGGCGAGACCATGCTGGACGTGCAGCAACGCGTCGTCTCATTGATCGAGCAGGTCCGCGGCACCTACCAGAACCAGGGCGTCGCACTGGTCAGCCATGCCGACGTCATCAAGGCCGCCGTGTGCAAGGTGCTCGGCCTGTCGCTGGGGAACTGCTTTCGCTTCGATATCGACCCAGCCTCGATCACCACGGTTGTTTGGGGGGACTGGGGGTCGAAGCTGATCAGACTCAACGAAGCTGCCTGACGAGGAATTGCCGGATGCGTATGGCTATTTTCGGTCTTACCGTGACATCGTCGTGGGGCAATGGGCACGCCACACTGTGGCGCGGATTGATCCGGGCGATGGCCGGGCTGGGCTGGTCCATCACCTTCTTCGAACGCAACACTCCCTATTATGCCGGGACGCGCGACCTCGATCAGTTGGATGGCGGCAGCATTGTCCTTTATCCGGACTGGCAGGACATCCAGAGCGTTGCCGAGCAGGCGATGAGTGAGGCCGATGTCGTCATCGTCACCTCCTATTGCCCCGATGCCGTGAGCGCGTCGCGCCTTGCCCACCAGGCCTGCCGCGGACTGAAGGTGTTCTACGATCTGGACACGCCGGTGACGCTGGCGCGGATCGAACAAGGTGAGCCTCCGGCCTATTTCGGGCCGGAAGGGCTTCGCGATTTCGATCTCGTGCTGAGCTACACGGGAGGAACCGCGATCGACGCATTGAGGTCGATGCTGGGTGCGCGCCACGTCATGCCGCTCTACGGCCATGTCGATCCAGAGCGACACCGGCCGGCTCCGCCCAGGCCGGAGTTTGCCGGCGACCTTTCCTATCTCGGGACCTATGCGGCAGACCGCCAGGCCGGGGTCGAGAGGCTGCTGGTCAGTCCGGCTGCGCGCCTGCCGGAGCGCCGCTTCATCATTGGCGGCGCACAATATCCGCAGGAATTCCCGTGGAGCGACAATATTTTCTTCGTCCGTCACCTGCCGCCCGCCGACCACCCCGCCTTCTTTTCATCATCACGGCTGACTCTGAATGTGACCCGCGAGGCGATGGCAGAAAGGGGCTGGTGCCCATCTGGCCGGCTGTTCGAAGCCGCCGCTTGCGGTGCCGCGATGGTGAGCGACACATGGCCGGGACTGGAGGCCTTTTTCCGGCCCGGCGAAGAGATCGTCGTGGCGAACAGCACCGACGACGTGGTCGCCGCGCTCGACCTGTCCGACGCCGAGCTTGACGCCATCCGCCGTCGAGCGCGCGAGCGGGTGCTGGAGGAACACACCTCGGCACGGCGCGCGAAGGAATTCGACCGCATCCTGTCCGATGCACTGCACGGCTCCACGCATGGCGAGCCGTTGAAGGAGGCAGTTTGATGTTGGGCATCGTGCCCGCAGCCGGACGGGGAAGCCGCATCCAGCCGCTCGGCTTTTCGAAGGAGCTTCTGCCGGTCGGCAGCCGCATCGACGGCAACACCGAACGGCCTTGCGCGGTCAGCGAATACCTGGTGCGCCGCATGGTGCGCGCGGGGGCCGACAAGATCTGCTTCGTCATCGGCTCGGGTAAGTCGGATATCCTCGAATATTATTCTGCCGGCTATGCCGACGCGACTGCGCTGTTTGTGGTGCAGCCCTCTCCGGTCGGCCTTTGCGACGCCATCTTCCGTGCCGCACCGCTCGTCACAGCCGATGAGACCGTTCTGGTCGGGTTGCCTGATACGATCTGGTTTCCCGAAGACGGCTTCCTGGCCCTCCCGGACGACGGCCTGTCCTTCCTGCTGTTTCCGGTGGACCAGCCGGAGTTCTTCGACGCCGTTGTTGTCGACCAGGACAGCCGGGTGAAGCAAATCCAGGTCAAGCAGCAGAATGCCCAATCGAACTGGATCTGGGGTGCGTTCAAGATGCCCGGCCGCACCCTTCACCAGCTCGCCGCGCTGTGGCGGGAACGGGACCGGTGCGACGAATATATCGGCACGCTGGTCAATGCCTATCTCGCCGCCGGAGGCGATGCCTGCGGCATCAAGGCTGGCACCGCCTATGTCGACGTCGGCACCTTCAACGGCTACCGCACCGCACTTCGCCTGCTTGAAAGCGCTGCCGGTACCAGGGACGATCAAGTCGACATTACGCTGCCCAGCCACCAGCACGTCCCTGTCCTCGCAGGCGAAAGAGGCTAGCCATGCTGCATTCCGATGCCGAAATCCGCCGCCGTATCGATGCGCTCGGCCCATGGTTCCACAATATGGAACTGGCCGGCATCGAAACCGCTCCCGACCATTTCCTTGGCAACTATCCGCTGATCAAATGGCGCAAATTCGCCGACGCCATTCCCGCCGATCTTTCCGGCAAGGCGGTGCTCGACATAGGCTGCAATGCGGGTTTCTATTCGATCGAGATGAAACGCCGCGGCGCCGGCCGCGTGCTTGGCATCGATTTCGATGAGGCTTACCTGGCGCAGGCGCGCTTTGCCGCCGAGGTAGCAGACTGCGACATCGAATTCCGGCAGCTCTCGGTCTACGACGTTGGCGCCCTGCATGAGCGGTTCGACATCGTGCTGTTCATGGGCGTGCTCTACCATTTGCGCCATCCCTTGCTCGCACTCGATCTGATCCGGGAGCACGTCGCCCGGGACCTGATGATCTTCCAGTCGATGCAGCGCGGCAGCACCAACGTGCCGGCGCTCGAGCAGAATTATCATTTCTGGACCCACGACCTGTTCGACCGGCCGGAGTTCCCAAAGCTACATTTCATCGAGCATCGTTACGCCGACGACCCGACCAACTGGTGGATTCCCAATCGCGCCTGCACCGAAGCCATGCTGCGCAGCGCCGGCTTCGAGATCGTGCTGCAACCGGAGCAGGAGGTCTATTTCTGCCGCACCGGCGACGTGCCGGCCGGCGGCGGCGCCGTCTACCCGTCGAAAGGACCGACAAATGATTGAAGCCGCGATGATCTGGAACGAGCCCAACAACAAATCCCACTGGGATCCCGAGCTCGACCCCGACTGGAGCCGCTTCGCCGCTACGGCAATCCTGGCCGCCGACGCGATCGCGTTGGAGAATCCGGCCTTGACCAAAGTCCTTGGCGGCATCTCGCCGATCGATGCCGGCTTCATGACACGGATGAAGGAATTCGGCGTGCTCGATCATGTCGACGCAGTCGCCGTGCACGGCTTTCCGCTCGACTGGAACCTCTGGCAGATCCACGAATGGCCGCAGAAGATCGGCGAGATTTCGGCTGTCACCGATCTTCCGGTATGGGTCAGCGAGGTCGGCGTATCGACCTTCGGCGCCGAGGAGGTACAGGTCTGGGGCCTGCGCCGGACCGCGGAATTGCTGATCGGCAACGCGCCGCGCATCCAATGGTACAGCCTCTACGACCTGCCGCGCGAGTGGGAAGCGACGACACGCCATCGCGAGGCGGAAGGCTCGTCTTACTACCGCCATTTCTACATGGGCCTGCTCCGCCAGGACGGCACGCCAAAGCCCGCGCTCGAGGAGTTCCTTCACCACACGCCGGCAATGGGACTGGTGCAGTGGTTCCATTTCGAAGATCACCGGCTGGACGACGCCGTTGCCTGGATGAAACGCCTCGGCGTCACCAATCTGCGTACCGGGCTTTCCTGGGCCGACAGCTTCAGGCCGAACGCACTTGACTGGTTCGACCGGCAGATGGAGGCTTTGGCCGACTTCGACGTGACGGTTACTTTCTGCTTCACGCCGGAACACCGCGGAATGATGCCGCACCACAGCAGTCCGCCGCTGGTGCCGGAGGAATTCGCCGACTTCTGCGCGGCAATGACGCGCCGATATGCCGGCAGCATCGCTGCCCCTTCGGTCTGCAGGCTGCGCGCCTCCGCAGCGTGAGGAGCTTCGGCCCTCCAGCCATGACGCTCACCATCCTCAACGTCGCCTATCCCCTCGCCCCGGTCGGGCCGGATGCGGTCGGTGGTGCCGAGCAGGTGCTGTCGATGCTCGACCAGGCGCTCGTACAGGCCGGACACCGCTCGATCGTGATCGGCTGCCAGGGCTCGAGCGCTGCGGGTGTCCTCATCGAGACGCCGGCCGAACCGGGCGTGCTCGATGAAGCGGCCAAGCGCCGGGCGCAGCGTGCTCATTGCGCCGCAATTGCCACCGCGCGCGCTCGCTGGCCAATCGAGGTGGTCCATTTGCACGGTATCGATTTCGATGCCTATCTGCCGGGCGACGGGCCGACATTGGTGACCCTGCATTTGCCGCTCGACTGGTATCCGGCCGACGCTCTCAATCCGGCGCGGGAGGATCTGTGGCTGCATGCGGTATCGGCGGCTCAGCAAAGAACCGCGCCGCCGGGAGCCAGGCTGATTGGGCCGATTCCCAACGGAGTGGACGTCGACGCGCTGAGCGAGCCGCAGGCCAAACACGACTTTGCGCTCGTGCTCAGCCGCGTCTGCCCGGAAAAGGGCATCCATCTGGCGCTCGACGCAGCCAAGAAGGCCAGCGTGCCGCTGGTCATCGGTGGCAAGGTCTACCCCTATGAAACGCACACAGCGTATTTTCGCGACGAGGTCGAACCCCGGCTGGACGACCGGCGCCGCTTCCTTGGTCCGCTCGGCTTTGTCGCCAAGCGGCGCCTGCTGAATACAGCCCGCTGCCTAGTCATCCCGAGCCTTGCCGCGGAGACCAGTTCGCTCGTCGCAATGGAGGCGCTCGCCTGCGGCACCCCCGTGGTGGCCTTCCCGAATGGCGCACTGCCGGATGTGGTCGAGCACGGCAAGACCGGGTATCTGGTCGGGGATGTCGACGAGATGGCCGAAGCCATCGCTGCCGCACCCAGCCTGGACCCCGAGACCTGCCGAGCCGAGGCGCGGCGGCGCTTTTCACTCGACCGCATGGTTTCCTCCTACATGGACGCCTATCGGGCGCTGGCACGGCTCGGCACAGACAGCGGGCAGCTCGCGACGGCGAGGTGAGCAGGACATGCTCCGCAGTGAGATCATCGACGATCCGGCGGACCTCGAAGCCCTCGAGCCGCACTGGTGGGAACTTTGGTCGCGCAGTCCCTCGGCGACGCCGTTCCAGTCTCCCGCATGGTTGCTGCCATGGTGGCGGACATTTGCTCCCGGCGAGCTAGCGACGGTCGCCGTCTGGCGTGGCGACGATCTGGTCGGCCTGGCGCCACTCTATCTGGAACGCCACGACGCCGGCGCGCGATTGCTTCCGCTCGGCATTTCGTTGAGCGACTATCTGGATGTCCTTTGTCTTCCCGAGATGGCCGAACCGGTCGGCGCAGTCATCGGTGGCGCCGTTCTTTCCGTCGGCTGGTCACAGTGGATCTTGCAGGATCTGCCTCCCGGCGGCGCCGGCCTTGCCATCAGGCATGCCGCGCTCGAATCGTGCCAACCCGTCGGTCACGCCGCTTGCCCGGTGCTCGCCCTCGCTGGCGACCAGACGCTTCAAGGCTGCGTTCCGGCACGGCGGAGGCGCCAATTGCGGCGCGCCCACAGGGCCGCGTCGAGACGCGGCAGTGTCTCCATCGAACCCGCTTTGTCCGATCCGCAGATATTCCTCGACCACCTGATCCGCCTTCACCGCGCGCGCTGGGCCGGACACGGCGACGGCGTTCTGTCCGATTCCCGCGTGGAAGCATTCCACCGTCAGGCGCTGCCGCAGCTGGTCGCACAGGTGCTTGCCCGATGCTGGCTTGTCACGATCGGTAACGCGATCGTGGGCGCCTATTACGGGTTCCATCATCGTGGCCGCGCTTGCGCTTATCTCGGTGGCTTCGATCCGGCCTATGCCGATGAAAGTCCCGGCGCGCTGCTCATCGGCCAAGCGATAAGGCAGGCGATCTGCGAAGGCGCGGAAGAGTTCGATTTTCTGCGCGGACAAGAGGCCTACAAGTACAGCTGGGGCGCCGTCGACCGGTGGACGATGCGCAAGATCTGGACGCGGAGCAAAGGGCGATGAGCGCGACCCAGCCAGAATCTCGGCGGTCGATATCAGCAAGGCGGGTGCTGGAGGATTGCATGGCAGACGGTGCCGGCGTCGAAGCCGTCATCGCCAGGCTGGCTCTCCGTTTCGAGACAGGAATCGATGCTGCAGAATTGGCGAAAATTGCGCAAAACACGCACTCGGCTGACCCGCGAAACACGGCAAAACTGCAACGGATTGCCGACCTGCTTCGGCGCAGGCCCGAGATCTTCGCCACGCTGCGCAAAACAGGTGGCGCCGTTCGGCACGAGCGTGGCGAGGACGAGACCGACGATGCGATCGTCAAGCGGCTGGCGGCTGGGTTTGACGCGGCGGCGGCGATCTCCCCGGCGGCGAGCGTCCAGCTGTCATCGCTGGGCAATGAGGAAAACCTCTCTGCCGCTACGGCTGAGATCGTTGCATGGCTGGAGAGGCGAGGCTTTACCGGCACCGGCCGCGACATACTGGATATCGGCTGTGGTATCGGTCGGTTCGAACAGGCGCTCTCCGCTCTGTCGCACCGAATCGTTGGCAGCGATATATCCCCAGCGATGATCTCGATCGCCCGCCGGCGATGCGCCGGGCTCGGCAACGTAGAATTCCGCCCTACGCGCGGTTTCGATCTTGCCGATTTTTGCGATGCAAGCTTCGACCGCGTGCTGGCCGTCGACAGCTTTCCCTATCTGGTGCTGGCCGGCCTTGCGGAGCGACATTTCGTGGAAATCGCGCGGGTGCTGAAGAGGCCGGGGATGGCCGCGCTTTTGAATTATTCATATCGCGGCTCGCCGGCGCTGGATCGCGCCGATGTCCATAACTTCGCCAACGCAAATGGCATGCAAGTCCTCGTCGACGGCGAAAAGCCGTTCCGGCACTGGGACGGCGATGCCTTCCTGCTTACGATTTCCGGCGGAACATTGCGGCCCAACGCTGGTTCGGATGCCGAACGGGAAAAGCCGCTATTCGACGGTATGAAGGAGGACAAGATGGCGTCCGGAAGCAAGAAGCACATCGGTCGCGGCAGTCACGGCAAAGGCGCTGGCGCTGGCGCGATGACGGATCTTCCCAAGGACAAGATCGGAGAGAACGCCGTTCTGTCCAACAGAGACAAGAAGCAGCACACCAAGGAGCGTGGGCTCGACGGCAATCGGGTCAAGTCCGAGCAGTACCAGGATCATTCAGCGGATCGGCGGCCTGAAGACTGATCGTTGCGGCGGCATATGGCTTGCAGCCGGCGAGCAATTGAAACACCGCGAGAACCCAACCGCTGACGAAGCTGTGCAAGGACCGAAGCCGGTCGCATGGACGCCCTGCAAATTCTTGCAAACTCGCACTGTTGCCACCAGAGTGAGGTGAAGGGACCAACATTTGCCAAGAGAGCGCGATGTCTCGCTCAAGGGAAGATTCCGTCAGCACGCGTGCCGATCTGACGATAGACCGGGAAATCGCTTCCTTGCTTGCGGCCATCGAGCAGGAAAGGGTTCCTGACCGGCTGACCAAACTTGCGATCGAGTTGCAGCATGCGCTTGTCGAAAGGCACTTGCGCGAGACCAGCAACTAACGTGACGTGTATTAGCGGCGCCTCTCGGCTTCGAAGTCCAGTTGTCCTTCGGACAGATAGCTGCGCCTTTCCATCAGGGTTTGCGAGGAACTTTCGCCAAGGTATTCCAGCACGCCGGCGCGTGCCCTGTTGAGCCGGCTCTTCACGGTTCCCACCGCGCAACCGCATATTTCGGCCGTTTCCTCATAGCTGACGCCCAGAACGCCTATCAACATCAGAACCTCGCGCTGGTGCTCAGGAAGGCTCTGGATGGCCTGGTGGACCTCCTTGCCCTGCACGGACCATTCCTGCGTCGCTTCCGAGATCGGCCGCAGCGATGCGCAGTCGAGCAGGCCGGGCGCTTCCCTCACCGCGGCCCTGACACGCGTGTAGTAGGTGTTGCGCATGATCGTAAAGAGCCATGACTTCATGCGCGTTCCAGCTTCGAATTTGTCAATGTTGGCCAAGCCCTTGGTCAGCGTCTCCTGGACCAGGTCGTCGGCATCATCGGGGGTGCGGCAGAAGGTGCGGGCGAAAGCCCTCAAAGCGGGTATGAGGTCGACGATGGAAACTTCTTCGGTTTCGCGAGTCGCCAAGGCGTAGGCTGCAGGTGGCAATGGTCCAGCTCCCGTCCAGAATGAGTTCGTGAGCGCAGACCAGTTAAATGCATTGGGCGAAAGATCGTTCCGGTTGGCGAAAGCACCCGGCTCCAGAAACCGGAGAGGACTTGGCTGAGCAATCCCGGCCGACGGCGATATTTTTGACGGAACAACCATCGGGATCGCGGAGTTCAAAATCAAGGTCGTCCGACAAATTCGCGCGCCGACATTTGGCGCGTCGAAATGCGATCTCGCAGCGTGCCTTGGCTGCGACCTCAAGGGCGGCCCGCCACCTCAAGAAACAGGAGGAGTCCATGACAGGAAACAAGCACGCCAAAGGCAAAACGCCGGCCGATAGCGATCTTGCCAACGATCCCGGCATCGGCAGTTCCAGGGGCACGATCAAGGAGGGCGACCGGCTCGATCAGGGCAACAATACGTTCGAAGGCGATGTCGAGAACGACACCACGCCGCAAGGCGGTATCAATCCCCGGCAAAAGATGCGGACCAACAAGTGACCGGCTGCGCACGATCGAACAAACCTGCTGCAACCCGTGCAGCAATCCCGCGTTAAAGAGCATGAGCCTCGTGTCCGCCCCGGACGTTGATGCGACAGGCTCTTTCGCGGAGACACAGATGACAAAAAAATCGTTTGGCCGCCCCGTTCCAATTCTCGTCGGCCTTGGTTTCCCTCGCCATGTCGAGAATATCTGGCAGGCCTATGACGTCTTAAACGAATGGCCGAGCCGCGGTCCGGCGCACAAGGCGGCGTTCGACGCCTGTCGCGCCGGGCTGGCTGACGAGGTCGACGTCGAGACGGTGCGCGCGGCGTTCGATACGTTCGCCCGCAAGGCGGGCATTCTGGCCTACGATATCGCAGCCGAAATACCAGCACGCCCCACAACAGCTGCGAAGGCCCACGACGTCTGGCCGAAACGCCCATCGGACGGCCGTGTAGACCCTGAAGACGCCCAGCTTGCTTGAAGCGGCCACCTTGCTTGAAGCGGCCACCTTGCTTGAAGCGGCCACCTTGCTTGAACCGGGAGGAATACGGTGCTGAGAACAGAGTTCGATACCCCTGTTTGCATCTATTTCGGCAAGCCTGGGCGATCGCGATTGGTCAGTTCCGTTTTCGAAGCAGTACATTGCCTGAAAAGCGAGAAATGGCCGGCGCGCAATGCTCCGCTGGCGCTGGCGGCCGCTGATGTATTGAATCGCGCCCGGACCGGTGAAATTACGGCCGGCAAAGCGCGGCAAGCATTTGTCGACGCCGCTTGGGAGGCGAACATTCTTGTCGAAGGCGAGCCGCATGACGCGCGTGGCCTGACAGCCTTCATGTCGGACAGCGGGTGAACCGGCACGCTGTTTTCCCGCAGTTCCGTCCAAAGCTTGGTTTATCGCGAATGATTGGCGTTCTCGGCCTTTTTCTCGCGCTGCTGCCTGAGGACCTCGTCGGTTCCGACCAGCTTCTTCGATCCGCCGGGAATCGCGGTGGACACAACAGCCGGTGGGTCGCTTGCCGGGAAAGAATCCTCCAGACCCGCCTGCAACTGGTCTTCCAGCGTTTGCGGCTCTTCAGACCGGCCGGGGGTCCTTCGGGTATCTACGTTCTCCAGTGGCTGCTTCATGTCCGGTGAAGACTTTACCTCTCGAATCCAGCCGTAGAGCTGTTCGATGGCAAATTCCTTCATCGTGTCGAAATCGGCTTTTTCGTCACGCGATGCCTCGATTTGGTCGACCATCGTCTTCTCGAACCGGTCGAGATTATCGTTTCCGCAGGCCCGGCAGAGACGCACCAGCGCCTCGCGCAGTATGAGTGGCGCAAAGTGCGCCGTCGCCTCAAGCCTGAGCTGCTGCAAACGCTCCGGGGTAGCGGCTTGGAACTTCGACATGTTCGACCTCTCGCCTTGTGGAGCAGGTCAACGAAAATTGTCGGCGGATGTTCCATCGGCGGTGGCCGGTGCATCGCTTGATCCTCAGCGGTGCGCGCCACCGACTGCCATGCGGATACCGAGACAGACGACGAAGCAGCCTGCCACGCGCTGCTGCCAGAGCCTTACCTTCGGGCGTTTCATGACCCAGGTCCCGAGCGTGCCGGATGCGAGTGCATATGTGCCCAGCACCAACACACCGGTCATTTTCTGGGTGCCACCGAGCAGCAGCAATTGCAGCGTGACCGATCCGCGGGAGGGATCGACGAACTGTGGAAGGAAAGCTAGCATGAAGGTTATCGGCCAGGGATTTATCAGATTGGCGATCATTCCTTCGCGTGCGGCCACAAGCGCCCCGACACTGCGGGGCTCCTCGACGGCGACGCCGGCCGACGGCAGCAGCACCAGACGCGATCCAAGCCAAACCAGATAGGCTGCGCCCATCCATCGAAGCATGGCAAAGGCAAACGGCGATGCCTGGAGCAGCGACGATATGCCGAGGGCAAGCAGCGGCAGCTGGACCATACCGGCGCCGAGGGTCATTCCCAGGACGGTGAACAGGGCAACATCACGGCCCTGCCCGATGCCGCGCGCAATCACCAGCAGACTGTCGGGCCCCGGCGGCATCTGCATCAGGATGACCGTTCCGACAAAAGCCGTCCACGAAGCGGGATCCACGTCGCTACTTCGCCCCGGTTTCGCAAGATGCCTTTGCGCCGTCCTTCAACTGGCCGGCATCTCGCATCATCTTGAGCGCTTCGTCCCTCGTCAGGCCGCACTTGCGGGCAAAAAAATCGATCTCATAGGCCAACTCGGCCGACAGGTCGTGTTTGGCATACATTCTTCGCTTGTGTTTGCGTGCGCCCACCAAGGCTCGGTCCCGGCTATGTTAGTCCTCCCGAACTCACATCGGATCAGCCGGTTCCCACTGCCTGACCAATTCGTTTCCGCAGGTTTTCTCACGCGCCGTCCGGCCGGCCGACCCTGTCCTTGAGTTCGTTCAGGAATGCGAGGAGCGCGTCTTCAGGATCGTCGGCCTCTTCGGTCAGCATATCGATGCCCCAGCGGCCGAGAACAGCCTCCTGGACGATGCTCGGCTGCGACATGAAGATGAAGGATTTCGGACGGTTCTTCTCGTAACCGGACCTGCGCCAGGTCTGCCAAAGCCGATGCAGCAGCAGACGGATGTTCATGTCGGACATGCTGTAGCCGATGAACAGGATGGTGCGCCCTAGCGCGTCGGCTCGAAATTTCACATCGAGCGGCGAATCGAACGACAGCCGTTCAAAATAGTCGGTCTCCGCCAGGACCAACGATTTATCGTCGTCGAAATCGCCGTGGAACTTGATGATCTGCGTCACCTCGCCGGTGGCCTTTGGCAAGTCCTTCGCATTGGCGACTTTGACAAAGGGGCGGCTATGGATCTCGAAGGCCACCTCGAGGTTGCGATCATAATTGGTGGTGTAGATGATCGGAAAATCGAGCGATACGATCAGCTTGTGGATTGCCGATCGCTGCACTTCTTCCCGCGAGACGCTCCATTCGCGATCCATCCAACTGCGCAAATGGCTGAGGCTCCCCTGCTTCAGCCGGTAATATTCTGCAATGGCCTGATAGCTGGCCTCTGGTGCGCCTATCATGTCCTCGTGAAGGCCGAGCTCGTTTTGCATGTGCTCGATGAGCTTTTGCCAAGACGGCAAGCCGACGCTCATCGACACCCCGGCTCCAACGAACAGGATCGCTCGTCGCTCTTTCACCGATTGGGCCAGTTGCTCGACTGCAGACAGCATTCGACACAACTGCAATAGATACCGCTCCGTTCCAGCCGAGCCCGGACCACCGGGAGAATAACTCCGATTTCGGATTGAATGCCTCCCGAGCGCCCGCCGCCGAGTTTAGCTCACCCCATCCGATATTTATTTCATTCCATTTGGCACTTCTGCGCCTGTCACGCGTTGGGAGTGTTCAACAAACACGGCGCAGCTGATGGATCGCAATCGGATTGTCTCAGTAGCATTATGTCTGTTCCTGCTTACGATCTGCGCCGTCCAGCAAAAAGCTTGGGCTCAAGCACCTTGCCCGGCCGACCACGACAAATTGTTGGCCGCTCTCAAGGCCAACGTCAAAGCAAGCGGCGGCCCGGGCAATGGCGGCTTCGATACTCATGAATGGGCCGCAGTCGTGGCTCGCGACGGAACGGTCTGCGCCGTCGCGTTCAGCGGGCCTACCGCCGACGCCCAGTGGCCCGGCAGCCGGCTGATCGCCGCCGAAAAAGCCAATACCGCCAACGGGCTCAGCCTCGCCCAGATGGCGTTGTCCACCGCGAACCTCTATGCGCCGGTGCAGCCCGGCGGTCCTCTATACGGCCTGCAGGCCACCAATCCGGTCAATCCAGCGGTAGCCTATGCCGGCGATCCTTCGACATTTGGAAGCTCCAGCGATCCGTTGCTGGGAAAGCCCATCGGCGGTGTCGTCGCATTTGGCGGCGGCCTGGCTCTTTACGACGCCAAGGGGATCGTCGGGGCGCTTGGCATAAGCGGCGATTCCTCTTGTGCCGACCACAATGTCGCCTGGCGCGTGCGCGCCGCGCTGGGGCTGGACAAGGTGCCGGCCGGCATCAACCCAGACCGCAAGGACGCCATCATTTACGACCTCGATCCCGGCGGCAAGAGCGCCTCCGGCTGGGGGCATCCATTGTGTGCCGGAAGTGAGGCGGACGTGGCGGCGGAGCTCGGCGCCGGCGTGGGCGGGTCAATACACAAATGAAGAAAGTGCGACAGGTGGCCGTGCAAACCAGTGTGTCAGCCAACGGGGGAAAAAGGTCTATGGCTGCGATGCTGGGATGGACGCTGCTGGCGGGCTTCGCGCTGATTACCGCGGCGGTTGCTCAGTCAACGTCAAGCCCTGCGATAAATCCGCCGGCCGCAGCCGCTCCGCCCGACGACGGCCAGTGGGCGATGCCGGCAAAGAACTACGCCTCGACCCGCTACAGCGATCTCGCGGAAATCACCGAAGACAACGTCAAGACCCTGCAGGTGGCCTTCACCTTCTCGACCGGCGTCAACAAGGGCCAGGAGGCTGCGCCCCTGGTGGTCGGCAACACGATGTACATAGTGACGCCGTTTCCCAACATCCTCTATGCGCTTGACCTTACCAAGCCCGGCGCGCCGATGAAGTGGAAGTTCGAGCCCAATCCGGAGCCTGCCGCCCAGGGCGTTGCCTGTTGCGACGTGGTGAACCGCGGTGCGGCCTTCTTCAACGGGCGCATCTATTTCAACACGCTCGACGGCCACACCATCGCCGTGGATGCGGCCACCGGCAAACCGGTCTGGAACACCCATATCGGCAACATCAATGTCGGCGAGACCATCACGATGGCGCCGCTGGTGGTAAAGGGGAAGGTGCTGGTCGGCAATTCCGGCGGCGAAATGGGCGTACGCGGCTGGATCAAGGCGCTCGACGCCGGCGACGGCCACGTCGTCTGGACGGCCTACAACACCGGCCCGGACACCGAGGTGCTGATCGGCCCGGATTTCAACCCGCATTACGACATGGACAAGGGCAAGGATCTCGGCGTGACGTCGTGGCCGCCCGACGCCTGGAAGATCGGCGGCGGCAATGTGTGGGGCTGGATCTCCTATGACCCGGACCTCAACCTGATCTTCCATGGCACCGGAAATCCCGGTCCGTGGAATCCGGATCTGCGGCCTGGCGACAATAAATGGACCGCCGGCATCTTTGCCCGCGATCCCGACACCGGCGCAGCCAAATGGTTCTATCAATGGACCCCGCACGATCTGCACGACTACGACGGCATCAACGAACAGGTGCTGCTCGACATGACCTGGCAGGGCAAGCCCCGCAAGGTGCTGGTGCGGCCGGAACGCAACGGCTACGTCTATCTGTTGGATCGCACCACGGGCGAGGTCCTGTCGGCAGTGCCGTTCGGGCCGGTCAATTCCAGCAAGGGCGTCGACCTCAAGACCGGCCGGCTGATTGTAAATCCGGACAAAAAAACCGGCACCGGCAAGGTCGTGCGCGACATCTGCCCGACCGCGTCCGGCCTCAAGGACTGGCAGCCTTCGGCATTCTCGCCCAAGACCGGTCTGCTCTACATCCCGCACAACAATCTCTGCATGGACGAAGAGGGCGTCGAGGTGAATTACATCGCCGGCACGCCCTACGTCGGCATGAACGTGCGCATGATCCCCGGGCCGGGCGGCAATCGCGGTGCTTTCACCGCCTGGGATGTCGCCGCCGCCAAGCCGGCGTGGAGCCTGAAGGAGAACTTTCCGGTGTGGAGCGGCGCCGTCGCCACCGCCGGCAACGTCGTGTTCTATGGCACCATGGAAGGCTGGTTCAAGGCGGTCAGCGCCAGGACCGGCGAACTGCTGTGGCAGTTCAAAACGTCGTCCGGCATCATCGGCCAGCCGATCACCTATCGCGGCCCGGACGGGCACCAATATGTTGCGATCCTTTCGGGTGTCGGCGGCTGGGCCGGCGCGATCGTATCCGGCGATCTCGATCCGCGCGACGCCACCGCCGCGCTCGGCTTCGTCAACGTCATGAAAGATCTGAAGGATGTAACCACGCCGGGAGGTACGCTGTATGTGTTCCGGCTGCCTTGAGACGATCGGCCGAGTTGCGCGGCCACGGAGAACGCGTTCGCGGCGGTTAGCCGTCGCGGTTGGCGCACTGGCGCTCTCGCTTGTCGCCACCCTTGCCGATGCGCGCGAGCTGAGGATCTGCGCCGATCCCAACAACATGCCGTTCTCCAATGCCGCCAGGGAAGGCTTTGAAAACAAGATTGCCGAACTCGTCGCCGGGGAGCTTGGTGCGACGGTGTCCTACACGTGGTGGGCACAGCGGCGCGGCTTCGTCCGCAACACGCTGAAAGCCGGCTTGTGCGATCTGGTGCCCGGCACGCCCGTCAATCTCGAGATGCTGCGCACGACCGCGCCCTACTACCGGTCTTCCTATGTGTTCGTGACACGCAAGGATGTGCCAGAAATCACGTCCTTCAACGATCCTCGCCTGCGCGATCTGCACATCGGCGTCCAACTGATCGGCGACGACGGCGCCAACTCGCCGCCCGTCCAGGCGCTTGGCCGCCGCGGCATCGTCGGCCATCTCATCGGTTTCCCCGTCTATGGCGACTATTCGGCGCCGAACCCGCCAGCGCGCATTATTGAGGCGGTCGCGAATGGCGACATCGACATGGCCGTCGTCTGGGGACCGTTGGCCGGCTACTTCGCATCCAAGCAGAAGGTGGCGCTGCGGATCACGCCGGTTTCGCCGCGCGTGGACGGCCCGCAACTGCCGATGATCTACGACATCTCGATGGGCGTGCGCCGTGGCGACGATACGCTGCGCAACGAGGTGAACGCCGCCCTGACCAGACACCGCGACGAGATCGACGCGATCCTGGCGGCCTACCAGGTGCCCCGCCTCGATCCTGTCGGAGCGCCTTGAAATGAAGCGCGGTCTTCCCTTGCTGGTGTTCGCGATCCTCGCGGTTTCCGGGTGCCAGCGTGAGGAACGCGACACGCGTCCACAGTCGGCGCTCGGCTCGGGCGACCAACCGGCAGCCGTGACGGCCCTCGAGCCGGGCGGCCAACGGCCGGCCTCGTCCGATACCAAGGCCGGCGTGTTCGAGGCCAACGCCTTCCACCTCAGCGAGGGCAAGCGTCTGTTCAACTGGTTCAACTGTTCCGGTTGCCATGCCAATGGCGGTGGCGGCATGGGCCCGGCCCTTATGGACAAGAAGTGGCTCTATGGCAGCTCGATCGAAAGCATCCACGCCACGATCAGGGACGGTCGGCCAAACGGCATGCCGAGCTTCCGCGACAAGATCCCGGACGACCAGATCTGGGAGCTTGCCGCCTTCGTCCGCGCGTTGAGCGGCAACGCGCCGAAATCCGCTGCGCCGAGCCGCGACGACGACATGATGCCCCATCCATCCGAAAATCGCCTGCCGGATGCCGCGACTCTGGGGAAGTCGCCGTGAACCGCCTTGTTTGCAGGGTGTGCTGCGGCGCAGCCTTCATGCTGCTCCTTGCAGGATGCAGCGGCTGGCAATCGGCGCTCGACCCAAAAGGCTCGGCCGCGGGTGAGCTTGCGTGGCTGATCTGGTTCTTCACCGCGCTGTGCACGGTGGTCTGGCTTCTAGTGCTGGCTGTGCTGATCATGCCATTGGCCCGGCGCGCGGCGCCGCTCGGCGATCCACTTGTACTCGACGCTGCCGCCGAGCGCAGCAAGATGCGAATTGTCGTCGCCGCACTCGCCGCTACCGCCCTGATCCTGGTAGGCCTGACCCTGCTGAGCTACTTCGCCAACCGGACGCTCGCTGCTATCGGCTCGGATGCGGCGCTGACGATCCGGGTGACCGGACATCAATGGTGGTGGGAGGTGCGCTACGAAAATGATCAGCCGAACCGCATCCTGACGACCGCCAATGAAATCCACATCCCGGCGGGCGAGCCGGTGCGGCTTGTAGTGACCTCGACCGACGTCATCCATTCCTTCTGGGTCCCGAACCTCTCGGGCAAGCTGGACCTCATTCCAGGCCACGAGAACGTTCTCGATCTGAAGGCGGACAAACCCGGCGTCTATCGCGGCCAGTGCGCCGAGTTCTGTGGCGCGCAGCATGCCAATATGAGCACCTTCATCATCGCCGAACCTCGGCCTGTATTCGACGCCTGGCTGAACGATCAGCTGCGGCCGGCGGCCGCCCCCGTGTCGGCCGAGGCCAAAACCGGCCACGACCTGTTCCTCAAACGGCCATGCGTGATGTGCCACAAGATCGGCGGCACCATCGCCGGCGGTACGGTCGCTCCCGACCTTACACATATCGCAAGCCGGCGGACGCTCGCTGCCGGAACGCTGGCGATGAGCCGGGGCAATCTCGCAGCCTGGATAGCCGATCCGCAAGGGATCAAGCCAGGTGCCCACATGCCCGTGGTGGGACTGAACGGGGACGAGCTGAATGCAATCGTAGCCTATCTCGAGGGCTTGAAATGAGTAGCGCCGACCTGGCCCATGGGCGTGACCTCGCCCAGCAACGCGCCGCAGCACAAAAGGGTGACCTAGCTCCCGAGCGCGACGGTCCTCGTGATACCGGCCTCGACGACGCCAGCCTTGACGGCTGGTTGGCGCGGACATGGCAGACGGCGCCAGGCATCATCGCTGCGCTCTCGAGCGTCGACCACAAAATTGTCGCGCGGCGCTACCTGATCACCGCTTTCGTCTTCCTGTGCCTCGGTGGCCTCAGCGCCGTTGCCATGCGCATCCAACTGTCGGGGCCGGAGCGTGGGCTGATCGGGCCCGACCGCTACAACCAGCTGTTCACCATGCATGGCGTGACCATGATGTTCCTGTTTGCAGTGCCGATCGTTCAGGCGACCGGCATCTACCTCGTGCCACTGATGGTCGGCACCCGCAATATCGCCTTTCCGCGCCTCAATGCATTCAGCTTCTGGATTTATCTCTCCGGTGGCCTCTTCGCTTGGGTGTCGTTTGCACTCGACATGGCGCCCGACGTCGGCTGGTTCTCCTACGTGCCGCTGTCCGGTCCTGAATTTGGGCCAGGCAAGCGTTCCGACGTGTGGGCGCAGATGATCACTTACACCGAAGTGTCATCGCTGGCGGTCGCGGTCGCCACCATCGTAACCGTGCTGAAGCAGCGTGCGCCGGGCATGTCGCTCGATAAGATTCCGCTCTACGTCTGGGCGATGCTGGTCACCTCTTTCGTAATCGTGTTCGCCATGCCGGCGGTCATGATCACGTCGACGTTCCTGATCCTCGACCGGCTGGTCGGCACCCATATCTTCAATCCCGCCGAGGGCGGCGACGTTTTGCTGTTCCAGCACCTGTTCTGGTTCTTCGGCCACCCCGAAGTCTACATCATATTCCTGCCGGCTACCGGCGTGGTGTCCTCGATCATCGCCGCTTTCGCCCGGCGTCCGGTATTCGGCTATCTGGGCATGGTACTGGCCTTGATCGCGGTCGGCTTTCTGTCGTTCGGCCTGTGGGTTCACCACATGTTCGCAACCGGTCTGCCCAAGCTCGGCGCGAGCTTCTTCACCGCCTCAAGCATGCTGATCGCCATCCCGAACGGGCTGCAGATCTTCTGCTGGCTGGCGACATTGTGGGACGGACGCCCGATAATCCGGACGCCGCTGCTGTTTGTGTTCGGCTTCTTCTTCACGTTCGTCGCGGGCGGCCTGACTGGGGTGATGCTGGCGTCGGTGCCATTGGACCTGCAAGTGCACGACACCTATTTCGTGGTCGCGCATTTCCATTACGTGCTGATCGGCGGGTCGGTGTTCCCGCTGCTCGGCGCGACCTATTTCTGGTTCCCCAAGATCACCGGCCGGATGATGAGCGAACGTCTCGGACGCTGGCACTTCTGGCTTGCCTTCCTAGGCTTCAATGCGGCGTTCTTTCCGATGCACATTGTCGGCCTGTGGGGCATGCCGCGGCGGGTCTACACCTATCCGGTGGAACTCGGCTGGGGCAACATCAACCTGTTCATCACAGCCGGCGCGGTCATCCTGTTCCTAAGCTTCGTTCTGTTCACTATAAACCTGGTGTACAGCGCCTCGAGGGGCGCCCCGGCGGGGGACAATCCCTGGAATGCTGGCACGCTGGAATGGGCGACGAGCTCTCCACCGCCGAGCTATAATTTCGCTCGGATCCCGGTGGTTACCCACGCCGAGCCGCTCTGGGCCGAACGTGACACGCTGCCTGTCGCGACCGGGCTTCGCGTCGACGCGCGCGAACTTGTCATATCGACCGTGGCAGAGGCGCATCCAGATGTGCGCGAGAAGTCGGCGACACCGTCGATCTGGCCATTGTTCGCCGCGCTCGCCGTCGGCGCCACCTTTCTCTATTCGATCTTCAGCCCGTGGGCGGTGGTCTGGGGAGCCGGGCCGATCGCCATCACTCTGATCGGCTGGTTCTGGCCGAAAGGCGACCCGGAGGATGAGGAATGAAACAGCGCCCTACCGCCGATCTTTCCCAACTCCCGACCTTCGGGCTCGGACCACGCAGCCCGACCTGGTGGGGCACTCTCGCCTTCATGGCGCTGGAGGGCACTGGGTTCGCGCTCGCCGCAGGCGCCTATCTTTACCTTGCCTATCTGTCGCCCGAATGGCCGCTGGGCGTGCCGCCGCCCAACCATTGGCCAGGCACCATCGTCACGCTGTTGCTGCTCGCCAGCGTGGTACCCAACCACATACTGAACCGCTATGCCGAAGCCTGTGCCATGGTGCCCGTGCGCATCGGCCTGATCGTCATGTCGCTGCTCGGTATCGCACCGCTTGTCGTGCGGTGGTTCGAATTTCCGGCCCTCAACATCTATTGGGATACCAATGCGTACGGCTCAATGCTGTGGGTCCTGCTCGGCCTCCACACAACGCATCTGATTACCGACGTCGGCGACACGCTGGTGCTGACGGTCCTGATGTTCACGCGCCATGGCTATAACGGCCGGCGTTTCGGGGACGTTGGCGACAACGTCTTCTACTGGGATTTCGTGGTCGCGACTTGGATCCCGATCTATCTGTTGATCTACTGGATGCCGAGGCTTGACTGAGATGCGTGCGCTTCGCTTGGGCACATCATGGGGCGGGCTGTTGTCCGGGCCTTTGGCCTGGGCGGTGTCGACGCAGCTGAACTATGCGTTCGTGGAGTGGCAGTGCGCCCACGGCGTTCCCCTCATACTGGTCATTGCGCTGGTGCTGACAGTGCTGGCCCTGCTCGGCGGCGTGCTTTCGTGGCGGGCGCGCCAGCAAGGTGGCGCCGCCTTTAAACCGGATCGTACGCGCGGCACCGAGGATTTCGTCGCCAATATCGGCATTCTCAGCGCGGTGCTGTTTGCGCTGGTAATTGTCATGCAAGGCGCCGCCTCGCTCATTCTTGACGGCTGCCTGCGATGAGCTTCGACGCGCTCTTCTCTACCACGATCTGCTACGGTGCCGGCGCCGCGCAGGCCGGCTGGACGCTGGCGTTGCCGATCACGCTGCCGCTAACCATGGTCGCACTGCTTTACGCGGCAGGCGCCTTTCGGCTGTGGCGGCGGAGTGCCCGCAGCCGCCCGTTGCGGTTGCGGCAAGCCCTGCTGTTTGCGACCGGCTGGGCCATTTTGGCGGCAGCACTGGTCAGTCCGCTCCATGCATTGGGTGAGCGGGTCTTCACCGCCCACATGATCGAGCACGAACTGTTGATGGCGGTGGCGGCACCCCTGCTGGTCGCCTCCCGGCCGGCGGCGGCGATGATGTGGGCATTGCCGATCAAGCTGCGGCTGGCATTTGGCGCAGCCGGGCACGCGAAGATGCTGCAGGCGGTTTGGGCCACCATCAGCCGCCCTGTAACGGCCACCGTCCTGCACGGCGTCGCCATATGGGCATGGCATATTCCGGCGCTGTTCGAGGCGGCGCTTGCACAGGGTGTCCTGCATTACGCGCAACATGCCAGCTTCTTCGGTTCCGGCCTGCTGTTCTGGTGGGTCCTGCTGCCGCGTTCAGGCCGCGAACAAGCCTGTGGCAGCGCAGTCATGCACCTCTTCTTCACGTCGCTGCACACTGGCCTGCTCGGAGTGCTGCTCCTGGTCTCGCCAAGGCTGTGGTATCCGGAAAATGGCGCAGGCGCAAACCTATGGAATCTTAGCCCGCTCGAGGACCAGCAACTCGCCGGTCTGGTCATGTGGGTTCCGGCCGGCCTGATCTATGGCGGCGCGGCGTTGCTGCTGGCCGGCCTGTGGATCCGCTCGAGCAGCCGAAAGGACCGGGAGGCGTCGCATGCGCTTCACGCTGTCTAAAGCCGTAATCGGCGCTGCGGTTATTGTCGTGCTCGTTGCAGCCCTGGCCGGGATTTTGTTGTACTTCGAGCAAAGCCGTCGGGTCGAGCAGAAGGCCGACAATGCGACCGGCGGCGTCGGCGCCCGCGCCATTCCGATCATGATGGCCAATGGCTGCGCCGGTTGCCACACCATCACCGGCGTTCCCGGCGCGCAAGGGTTAGTCGGTCCACGCCTCGACGCAAGCCTGGCCACCCGGGTCTATGTCGGCGGCGTCTTGCGCAATAGGCCGGAGAACCTGATCCGCTGGATCCGTGCGGCAAGGGAGATCAATCCGCATACGGCAATGCCTTCGACCAGAATTTCCGATCAGGAGGCGCGGGACGTCGCTGCCTACCTCTATTCGCTGAAATGACATCGTTGCTCGCCTAGTCGAGATCAAACACTGCCGGCAGTCTACCGATGCCGGTTTGCCGGACCGGCAATCGTCACCGCCTTCGGCTCGATGCCTTGCTTGCCGACGAACCTTTCGGAACCGGCCCGCATCGGCGAGGCTGCCCGCGGTCGCGTCGCACATCGCGGCCGACGCGAGCGCCCGCTATGGCCCGGGCAATCTGCTGGTGCGGATTGTTTCGCGGGCATCTCGGATATGAGCTTCTTTGGCGAGGGGGCCGAGTCCGGTCCGACGTCGTCGTCCGCAACACGCCGATGTGGGCAACATTCCTACCCTCAATATGGTGGGGAACGAGACTACCATACGCCGTGCGACCGTTTGCATATCGGCTATGCTTTCGACGTACTGTCGCAGGTTGTGAGAGCTGTTTATGCTGCACTTCTTGAAGAGCAGGGTTAGGTGTAAAAGCTCGACAGTCAACACCTCGCCAGGAACAAATCGGCATAGCCACGGTTTGGTTCTACACGTCAAACCGCGAGGAAATCCTATGGATACTGATGTCAATTCCGAAACCCGCTCGATCTTCATTGTCGGGCTGCGCAACGCCCACGCCATGGAGAACCAGGCACTGTCGATCATGAAACCTCAGGTCAAGCGGATCGAGAACTATCCGCAGGTCGCCGACCGCCTGCAGCAGCATATCACGGAGACCGAAGGGCAGATGGCCCGCCTGGAATCCATTCTGGATGGCCTCGGTGAGGACCATTCCACATTGAAGGACACGGCCATGTCGATGGTCGGCAGCATGGCCGCGATGGGACATTCCGTAGCCGGCGACGAAATCCTCAAGAACAGCTTCGCCAACTTTGCATTCGAAAATTACGAGATCGCCGCTTACAACTCGTTGCTCGTACTCGCCGAGGCCGGAGGGTTTAGTCAGGCAACCAATTCCCTTCAGCAGAATCTCAGCGAAGAAGAGAAAATGGCCGACTGGTTGAGGCAGAACCTGCGCGGTGTCACCTTGCAATACGCCAGGCTGCGTGAGGCGGGAGAGACCGCCAAGAGTTAGGCCGCCCGGCGGGCCGAGAGGAATTCCTAGCAACCACCCCTGTCGAATTGACGGGGTTGTCTAATCGCCGCTGGGACGTCAAGCATGTAATTGCGTTGAGACGACGCTGCCGGGTGCATGGTTGTCTTCGCGGTCGACATCAGTCGCCGCATGATGGAGCTCCGCGGACGAGCCTTCAATGTGGACGACGCACTTTGCTGAGACAGCGGTGCAATCCCATCAGCGGAATGGCTCGGCTCACGTCCCGGCAGGGACGTCTCAGGCGCTCAGATCCTGAACGCTATTCGCAAGATTTCATGCTGTGGCGCCTGCATTTCG